>DATJKM010000125.1:0-12780 GCA_035491515.1 Candidatus Udaeobacter sp.
ATTTTCCACCGCGTTATTCCAGGGTTCATGATTCAAGGCGGAGATCCTGAGGGTACGGGAATGGGCGGTCCCGGCTATAGCATTGCCGGCGAGTTCAGCAGTAACGGCTTCGAGAACAAGCTGAAGCATACGCGCGGGGTGCTTTCGATGGCGCGTACCGGTGAACCGGATTCCGCAGGCTCGCAGTTTTTCATCATGGTTGCCGACGCGCCTTCGCTCGATAACGAATACGCCTCTTTCGGCAAAGTAACGGAAGGCATGGACGCGGTAGACGAAATCGTGAATCAGACAACCGGTGCAAACGATAGGCCAAAAACTCCGATTTCGATGAAAAAAGTAACGGTAGACACGCTCGGCATGACGTTCGAAGAACCGACTAAAGTAAAATAAACGGGCCCAAGCGGCCGGTGCCGTCCTTTGGCCCGTTAATGCAGTGAATGATTAGCAGCGTTAACGTTTCAAATCAACGCGGAATAGGAAATGGCGGTGCAGGGGGTTAGTCCTGTACCGCCATTCCTTGCTTTCAGTCGATTGCAGCAGATTACGGGCAAGCGAAAGCTGCCCGTACAACCTTACTTAGTTTGATTTCACAAAACTAAATTGCGCCCGGGGTGCGAGCAAAGCGGATTAGCTCTATTTTGCAAACTTAATCGGTCATTTTTTAAAGCTGCTCTCCCAAAACGCTGTTTAATTAGGCAAAATCAAACTAGACAACCGTTATCGGATGACGAACTGCATATAGTTTCATAAAATCGAATTAAACTGCCGGGCGATGAACGATGCTCAGGCCTGTAGTGAAAAGAGTCGCTGCAGCCATACATCTTGGCAGCCATTTGGCTTCTGAGGCATCCATCGTCCCATTAGGCCCCCTAACCTTTCACCGCGCCGCCAACAATGCCTTTCACGATCTGCTTCTGCATGACGATAAAGAAAATAAAAATCGGAATAAGCGAGATAACGGTCAGCGTCATAAACAAAGGCCAATTAACCGAAAACTCTCCTTTGGCGGAATATACCTCAAGCACGAGCGTCGCATTGCTCTTAGAGTTCAAAAACAGCATCGGCGCCAAAAAGTCATTCCAAATCCACATCGTTTGATAAATGATGCTTGTAACGGTTATCGGCTTTAGCAGCGGCAGGATAATGCGCCAAAAGATCCCGCCTACCCCGCAGCCGTCAATAATCGCCGCCTCCGGCAGCTCCTTCGGAATCGACTTCATATAGCCCATCATCAGAAAGAAAACAAAGACCGCTCCGCCCATATACAAAATAATAAGTCCGTAGAGACGGTCGATAAATCCGAGATCGGTCATCAATTGAAACAACGGGATGAGCGTCGTCTGAAACGGAATCATAAAGCCTGCCAGCAAATACATCGTAACGAGCTTATTCGTCCGGTTCGGATTAAATACGATCGGATACGCCGCCATCGCCCCTATCAGCACCATAAGCAGCACCGATACCGCCGTGATGGTCAAGCTGTTGCCGAAGCTGCGCAGCAGTTCGGTTTCCTTGAATACGGTCACGTAGTTGGAAAATATCCATTTCTTCGGCAGGCTGAGCGGGCTTACCGCGGTTTCCTGCATGCTCTTGAACGTATTGATTATAATTAAATAGAACGGGAAGAAGGTGATGGCGCCAATGGGAAGCATGAGCACATCCAGCAGCCAGTTCTTTTTGTTGTCGCTCGTCATTGGATTTTCTCCTCCCGCTTCTGCATCAGCTTCACTTGGAATATCGCGATTGCGAGTACGATAAGGAAGAAGACGACGGACATCGCCGAGGCGAGACCGTACTGCGTTTCGGAAATGCCCCGAAGCACGATAACCTGCGTTATCGTATGCGTCTCAAAGCCGGGGCCGCCGCGCGTTAGGGCAAACGGAATTTCAAATACCTTCAATCCACCGGTGAGCAGCAGCATCATGCTGATCGTCATAGCCGGCGCAAGCAGCGGAAGCGTAATTTGTCTAATTTGCTGTAGGCGGGTAGCTCCGTCAATCGCGGCAGCTTCGTAATAATCCTTCGAAATCGACTGCAAAAAAGCCAAATACAATACAGCATGCCAGCCGGCCGCGGCCCATGCCGAGATAACGACCGTCGATGCTTTCGCAAGCATCGGATCCGACAGCCAAGGCTGAGGGCCGACCCCGAATAATTTTTCCAGGATGCCGTTCAGCACCCCGGAGGAGATTGGAGCCAGAATGAAGCCCCAAATGTACGCCAGCAGCAATCCGCTCGGTATCGAAGGAAAAAAGAATATGGCGCGGTGCACATTTTTGCTCCAAAAGTTCTGATCCAAAATGATGGCCAGCGGTATCGCGATAACGGTAATGAGCAGCGTGCTCGCGAAAGCAAACAGCAGCGTGAAGGAAATGCCGGATATGAGCGCTTCATCCATAAAGATTTTGGCGTAATTGCTAAACCCGACAAAGTCGTATGACTTAACGTAGCCGTCAAAATTCGTAAAGCTCAGCAATACCGATTTGAGCAGCGGGTAAATGGAGAATAAGGTGTAAATCAATAGGATCGGGAGCAAAAATAATTGAAACTTCAGTTGCCGCAGCAGCTTTCCCATGTTGACTCCTTTCCGGAAAAGGGCATTAGGACTGCCTAATGCCCTCCGCTTTCTTTACTTGTTTTCCATTTCCTTCAGCTTCTTATCGAGCGCTTCCGTTGCCTGCTCAGGCGTTATTTTGCCAAAGCTTAAATCCTGAATCGATACGACAAACTGGCTGCGCAGCGCCTCCTGATGCCTTGCCCATGATACCATCGGCAAATAAATCCTGCTCTTCATCAGTCCGTCTTTATAGGCGCTTTCCATAACCGGATCAACCGTGCTTTCATAGCCGTTTGCGGTAATCATCGCGCCCGTACCGGTCTCAAACGCCTTCAAGCCTTCCGGTGATGCCAAATATTGCAGGAACAGCAGCGCCTCTTCCTTGTACTTGGTCTTGCTGTTAATCGCGAAGCCTACGCCCGGTGCTCCGGCGAAATAATTTCCGCTTGCTTCATTAGGTCCAGGTATGGCCATCATGCCAAAATCCAGATCCGGATTCGTTTCTCTAAGCGTATTAATATTCCATGGTCCGCCCGGGAACATCGCAACCTTGCCGATCGCGAACTCATTCACGATCTGGTCTCCGGTCAGACCGATCATATCCGGAGTCAAAATTTTGTTGTCGATAAGATCGCGTTTCCAAATGCGGAACACTTCCGTCCAGCCCTCGGAGAAGGAAGCCTTCCCCTCAAACAGCTTCGCATCGAAGTCGGGATTCGCGGCAAGCGTCAAGTTGCCGAACAGCCCCGAGTGGATGGTCGTTACATCCTGCATATTGTCATAATACGGTATGATGCCCGCCGCCTTCAGCTTCAAAGCCGCATCGATGAATTGCTCCCACGTCTGAGGGACACCCTCAACGCCGGCTTTGGCAAACAGCTCTTTATTATAAAATAATCCGCCAGCCCAGCCCGTTTGCGTAAAGGCATACGTTTTGCCATCCTTGCTGAGCATCGGCTTATTGCCGTCTACCATCGTGCTCATGAAGGGTTCATTCGTCAGATCAAGCGCATAGCCGCCGTCAATAATTTCATTGCGGTTTTCCGCTGCCATAATGAAAATGTCGGTCGCCGTGTCGGACAAAAGCATCGTCTGAAGCTTGGCGATATAATCCTTCACCGGCGGCGCATTCTGAAAGTCAAAGGTGATGTTCGGGTACTTCTTCGTGAACCCTTCTATGACGGGCTTCATCTCCTTTTCATTATTCCAGGAAAGAATGCTCAGCTTCACCTTCTTGGCCGCGCCTTGGCTATCGCCCTCCGTTCCCGTTTCGGTTTTATTTCCGCTGCAGCCAGAAAGCACGAACGTGATAGCAAGGACGATGATGAGATTTACCGCTAACCACTTTTTCATTTTGTATCCCCCTTGAGCGATGTTTGAAAGCACTTACATTACCTATTGTAGGCATCCCACTGCTGTATTTGAATGCAAATCGTTGCGCAAAAACTTGTCAATCATTGCGCTCTGCGGATGCACCGCGATATTCCCTTGGCGAGACATTATAATATTTTTTAAAGGCGCGGCTGAAATGGCTTTCGTCGCAATAGCCCGTCCGCTCAGCGATCATGCCGATTCTCCAATTCGTCTCCCTAAGGAATGAGGCAGCTTGCTCCATCCGGATTCTCGTCACATACGTCCAATAATTTTCATCGAACAGTTGCTTAAATTCCCGGCTTAAACGGAACTTATCAATGTCAAAGCGGTCAGCCACCGTTTGCAGCGATAGATCGGCTTCAAAGTTCGTATCGACGTATTTTTTGATATGAGCGATAGCATCGTTCTCCGGAGCCGATGCCGCAACGCCGGCAGCATGCGCTTGTGCATATTTGCTCCAGAACAGCATCATCTCGTCAAAGGTAGTACAAGCGTGGCGGTAAGCCCGCAGCGGCATGAAATCGCCGTTATAGCCGCCCAGCCCGCCCGCATGGCTGCTGCAAAACACAAACAGCAGCCGATGTGTCATTTCCTGCATCTCCTCGGGCTCGATTCGTCTTTGCTTGGCCGATTCAAAAAAAGGCCTGATCAGCTCCAGCGCAGCCGCCGCGTCGTAGCCTCTCCGCAGCTTTTCTTCAAGCTGAAGCCCTTCGTGACGGGCCGTGCGAAGCTCAGCCCCTTCCGCAAATAAGCCGGCCTCATAACGATAGATGCGGCCCGCTTCATAAAAGGCCTGCTTCGCCGCCTGCCGGCTTTCTTCCATTCGCTTAGGCAGCAGCGCAACCTCCTCCTCGACCTGGCTGAAGCCAAGCGTGAACGATTGCCCCGGCAGCAGGCGCAGCCATTCGCCTTGCCACTTCTCTCCTTCCAGCAGCAGCTCCGCGTACCGATCAGCATCGCTCAAGCCAACAAAGATGCACCATTCGCCGGTGTCCTCGCGGGGCGGCAGCGGAAACAGCTCGATGCCACTTGCTTCCGTAAAGCCGAGGGCCGGCCAACCGCTGCCTGCCTTCGGTCCGCGAACCGTCAATGCCGCATAGACCGAACTGCCATACGCAGTCAATGCGGCTTTTGCCGCTGCCAGACAGTCATCCGTGAAACGCTCTACCGCTGTCGCATTTTCCAGCTCTCTGAGAGCAAGCGCGCGCGCCTCCATACGAATATCCTGCACAAGAGCAAGCAGCAGCTCTCTCATCTGCGCGGCATCGACGGGCTTTAGCATGTACTGCGATACATTCAGCCGAAGCGCCTCCTTTGCATATTCAAACTGATCGTATGCGCTCAGGATGATCGTTTTGGGTTTATTGCGCAGATGCCGGATATGCTTTAGCGCCTCAATGCCGTTCCATTCGGGCATATGAATATCGATAATAAGCAAGTTCGGCTCGAAAGCCTCCGTCATTTCGGCAGCCTCTTTGCCGTTATAGGCATGCTGTACTTCGGTAATGCCCAGCGCTTTCCAATCTATCATTTTATTTAAAAACCGATGCAGCGACTGCTGGTCATCCGCAATAAGAAGCTTCATCCCCTCACCACTTCTCCTTCATTTATAGTAAGCCTGGCAGCACGATATAAACGGTCGTGCCCTCCTTGTACCTGCTGCGAACGGATAACCCGTACGACGGGCCGAAGGTCAGTTTGATGCGCCGGTCAACGTTAATTAATCCGATACTGCCCGCGCTGTCCGCTTTCCCCCGAAGCCGTCTTGTCAGCCACTGCCGTCTCTCCCTCGTCATTCCAATGCCGTTATCGGTTACTGAAATACAAACGCCTTTCCGCACGGCCGAAACCTTTATCCCTATACGCGCGGACTGCGGATTTTCCCGGAACGCATGGACGATCGTATTCTCAATAACCGGCTGCAGCATCAGCTTAACGGTTCCGCTTCGCAGCAGCGCCGGTTCGGCTACTTCGAATGTAATTTGAATGCCGTCGTCGTATTTTTTATTAATAATGTACAAATAGTCCTTCGCATTTCGAAGCTCATCCGCAAGCTCAACCTGCCCTTGATCCCTCTGCATGGAGTAGCGGAGCAAGCTGCTGAGCGAGAGTACCAGATGATTGGAGTCCTCCGTATTGCCGCAAACAATTTCCGTCTGCAGCAGCTGCAGTGTATTAAACAAAAAATGCGGGTTGATTTGCGACTCGAGCGTCTTAAGCTGCGCATCCCGGAGCGCGATTTGGGCGACATAATTTTGCTTCACCAGCTGCTCGATTCGTCCTACCAGCTCTTTAAATTTATTGCCGATTAAATTTAATTCGCGGTATTTATAATTCTTCGGGATGACCAGCAAACTATCTTCCCCTATTCGATCAAGCGTAACCAGCAGCCGGGTGAAGGGTCTCGAAATACGGACCGTAATGATGATGGAAATGAGCGTATTCAGCAGCAGGCATAAATATAAAATACCCGCCAGAGTAGCTTTAAGCGGATCAACCTGCGAATACACGACAGACATCGGTACGGTGGAGACGATTCTTAGTCCCTTTATCGACGTAGGATGATAGATGACCAGCCTGTCCTGTCCTTCAATCGTCGAGACGAAGCTGCCCGATTCGCTGGAATGAATCGCTTCTATCCCTTCAAAAACAAGATGGTCTCCTATCTTCTCAGGCTCGGGATGCACGATAATCGTATCCTTTTCATCCAGCATAAAAATATTCTCCCCGTTCTGATCCGCGCTCAGCTCGAACAAACCGTTAATTTTTTGGAGATCGAGATTAGCTATAACGGTACCTATTACTTGCTGTCTGTAGCCTCTTACCGGCAGTGAAATCGCGAACGTCTGGCTGTTAATTTTGGACAGCATCGTTTCCGTATAATAGTTTTGCTGATGCAGGTACAACGGTATAAAGCCTCTGCTCCCGCTTGAGGAAACCGCCTTCAGATACCACGGCTGATCCCAGAAAGGATAATTCCATTGCAGCGACTTGCGGTTGTCCAGATTGTTGACATATTTGTTCGTTCCCAGCATGAGAACGTCGCTGATTAAGGATTGCAGCGCCGTTACTCCCTTTGAAAGCTCCGCAATGCTGCGTTCATGCTGAATGCGCTCCTCCAGACTTAACGTATGATCCGGGTTCATAAGGGCGATGACGGAGGCATGCGACGCAAATTGGACAAGCGGGCGCTTCGCCTCCTCTACATTGAAGTTAATGCCGCGCGCGGCCTGCTCCATTAATTTGTAACGGGAATCTATAATCTCTTCCCTTAGCGTGTGCGTAGAATCTTTAATCGATACGAGGCCGAGCAAAAACAGCAAAATCAAGTTAATACCCAAATACGAGAACAAAATATTGCGAATAATCGATTTTCGCCAAAGAAAACGCAGAATGCTCCGAAATATCAATTGTTGCCCTCCTTGAATGAGTAGTTGTGAAGACAGCTCACTTCAATTATAATATATTCATTAATCGATTAATAAATATACAAATATTAAAAGCAGACCGAGGGGGAATACAGCATTGAAGAAATCCACCATGTTGCTCACGTTTATATGCTTAATGTCTATCATGAACGCATGCAGCGGCCAAAATACCGGAAGCCGCGTTCCGGGAGAAAGCGCCGCGCCTGCAAACGCTGCTGAAACCATTATAACGGAAGCGGTTTCAATTGAAGAACCTGTTTTCGCAAACGCTTCCGTCCACGATCCGTCAATCATTAAAGCCGGCGGTACCTTTTACATTTTCGGATCGCATCTCGCTGCTGCAAAGTCGGCGGATCTTATGTCCTGGGAACAGCTTAACTCTAGTGTCTACGAAGGTAATCCGATTATACCGGACGTACTGACGGAAATGAGCGAAGGACTTGAGTGGGCGGAAACGGATACGTTCTGGGCAGGAGACGTTATCCAACTGCCGGACGGCAAATTTTATATGTATTACAGCATGTGCAAAGGCGACTCTCCGCGGTCCGTGCTTGGATATGCGGTCGCCGACAAGGTAGAAGGGCCTTATAAAAATAAAGGGATTATTTTGAAATCCGGCATGTGGAATGATACAAGCGAGGACGGGACGATCTATGATGCGACCGTGCATCCAAACGTGGTCGACCCCAATGTATTTTACGATAAAGACGGAATTCTATGGATGGTGTACGGCTCGTATTCAGGCGGTATTTTCATTATGAGAATGAACCCGGAAACCGGACTCCCTTATGAGGGTCAAGGCTACGGCAAACGGCTGCTCGGTAACAATCACAGCCGCATTGAAGCGCCGTACATGATGTACAGCAAGGAAACGGACTATTATTATTTGTTCCTGTCCTATGGCGGACTGGACTCGACCGGCGGATATAACATTCGCGTCGCCCGCTCGAAGAATCCCGACGGTCCGTTCCTCGACTCCGAGGGCAAGAATATGATCGACGCTTTCGGCGCTTACGGAACGCTGTTCGACGATGCGTCTATTGCGCCTTACGGGGTCAAGCTCATGGGTAATTTCCAAATGGACAATGTGGACGGGGAAATCGCGAATATTGGAACGGGGTACGTGTCGCCTGGCCATAATTCAACGTATATAGATCCGGACTCCGGCAAAATGTTTATCATCTTTCACACCCGCTTCCCCTCCCGCGGCGAAGCACATGAGGTGAGAGTTCATCAGATGCTGATGAACTCCGAGGGCTGGCCCGTCATCGCTCCGCATCGTTATGCGGGTGAGACGGCCGGGAGCGTAACGGAGGACCAAATCGTCGGCGGCTATAAATACGTGAATCACGGCAAGGACATTACGGCCGATATTAAGCAAGCCAGCCTGATCACGCTGGGCAAAGACGGCAAAATATCCGGCAGCGTGAGCGGCACTTGGGAAAGCACAGGCGCTTCGACGCTCGATCTTACGATCGACGGGACGCTTTACAACGGCTCGCTGCTGCGCCAGTGGAATGAAGGTACGCTTAGCAATGTCATGACGTTTAGCGCATTATCCAAAGAAGGGATTGCCATTTGGGGCAGTCATGTGTCAAAAGAGTAGCCGATCGCAGTCATTTTCCCAGATTCCAATCATATGGTGAAGTATAAGCATGTTGCGAAGGATGGTGAAGCGATGTATGGCTATGTGCCTGCCAGTGTGGTCGATTTAACGAATCCGCTTATTAAGTCGCTGCAGGGAAAATATTTTTTGGGTGAAACGGATCAGCTGAATCCGACCGATTCGAACCGGACTTGGGGGGCACTCGTCAATCCCCCTCATTCGGACGTTAATCTTTACTTTGCCGTGTATGTGATCAGTAATTTATCCGACGACAAGCTGGTGTCGCAAATCTGCTTCTGCTCCAACTTGCCGACGCAAGGTAAACAGTCGCATGAGGTTTCAACCGCCAATCTGTCGTTTCATCCAAAACCGCTGCCGCGGGGGCAAGTCCAGTTCGGCAGCAATCTCGATACAACTGCCCTGGCCGCGATTCCCGTATCCACGCGGGTCATTCCGTCCTACTCAAGCGTATCAAGCGAGAAGGAAGGCCACTGGATTATCGGTCCCGGCAATGCCATACTCTTTACGCTAACCAGCTCGATGAACCACCCCGCCCCCGCCGTCATCTCATTCGGCTGGTGGGAGGAGGCTCACGGCCTATATTAGAAAAAGCATCTTTGATAGAATCCCCGGCGAACAGGACGGGGGTTTTGTGCTTGGCATGTAAGCATGCGGCACCCGCGTACCTTGACCGAGCGCGGCTTCGTTACCTCCCCTTGCGTTTTGGCCGCCCATTGACAGTTCACCGCTTAGTACTATATAGTACTAATATGAATGCTAAAACAAAAATATCCAATCGTGAAATCGCGCTCCAGACGGCTGCCAGCCTGTTTTTGAGCAAAGGTTACCTCGTGACCAGCATGGACGACATTGTCGCCGCAAGCAAAGTATCCAAAACGAACATTTATTATTATTTCAAAAGCAAGGAGGAGCTGTTGTCCGCCATTATTGAGAGGATGACCGAGCAATACGATACGCTCATTGCCTACATTGCAGATCAGACGGAGCTTCCCGTCATGGACCGGCTCATGAGGCTTATGCAGGTTCTCATCGAGCAAGACGCCGACTGCCTCGGAGGCTGCCCCTTCCTGACGCTCTATACCCAAACGCCGAAGGAAGCCGCCGCTATCCGCGAGCAAATCAGCCGTTTTTTCAGCAGACAAAAGACCATACTCGAGCAGCTCATCGAGCAAGGCATCGCCAGGAAAGAAATCAATGGCAGTCTCTCCCCGCAGCTGACAGCAGCTTTAATTCTGTCGACGATCGAGGGCGGGCTGTTCCTGCAGCATGCCAATCAGGACCCGGCCATATTGCAGCATTCGCTTCAAGCTTTAGCTTCCATGCTAAAGTAATTTTTTTGACCATATTAGTACCATTCAGTACTAATACACAAAGCCTCAGGAGGACATTTATTATGGCACATGTATTCATTACCGGCGGAACAGGTTTTATCGGTCTGCAGGTTGTAAAGCGGCTTGCAGCCGAGGGTCACCGCATTACGGCGCTGGTCCGTTCGCTCAGCCGGCTAAATGAGCTCATCCAGCGGACAGGCAAGGACAGCCTCGCCTCCTTATCCGGCGTCATCGGCGATTTGACCAAGCCGGGACTCGGTCTGTCGTCAAGCGATCGCGAGACCATATCTACTGCGGACGTCATTATCCACGCCGGCGGGCCCATGGATATATTGCTCGATGAGCAGCAGGCGAGGCAAGTATTTCTGGAATCGGCCGGGCATATGTCTCTTCTCGCCAATGACCTGCACAAGAACGGACATCTCCGCCATTTTATTCACGTTGTCGGCTTCAAGAGCCCCGTAACGGATCAAAATTTGAACAAGCCGGATGCCGTAATGAAGCTGATTGAGCACGAATCGCCTTACGAACGGCTGAAAATAACCGCCGATCTCCATGTCCGTCAGCAAGCCAAGCAAAGCGGCTATTCGCTTTCCGTGGTTCACCCAAGCGTCATCATCGGGGATTCCGATACCGGAAATACAGAGCAAACCGGCGGGCTCGGCATTCTAGTCGCATCCGCCAGACGGAAGCTGATGGGCACTGTGCCCGGAGGCCGCAAGCACTGGCTGCCGCTCGTCCATATCGACCACACCGCCGCATTCATTGCCGCGCTTGTAAACGAGCAGCAGCCTATCAGCGAAACCTACTTTTTGCTCGATGAGCAAGCCGCAAGCCCCAACATGACCCAGCTTATAAGGACGATAAATAAAGAGCTCCGCGTCCCGGCGCCGGTCGGCTCCATTCCCCTTTCCTTGTTAGCCAAGCTGTTAAGCACCCGTATCGGCAGCAAGCTTGGCATTCCCGGGCAGTCGCTCAGTTTTATCGTCAAAAACTCCTTTCCGCTGCAGGCTGCCCGGCATATTCAGCAAAAATACACGCTGCCCGCTTCCCTCGAAGCATCTGTTCTTCCTCATGTCGTTGCCGATTTGGATTTTCGCCTGTCGCACGGGCAATCGGCTCATTCAGGCTTCAAGCGCAGCAGACGCGGGCCATTAGCTACACTTGAGAAATCGGGCGGCGGCAATCCCGTTATTTTGCTGCCCGGCACCTTCAGCGGAGCAGACTGCCTTCTGCCGCTAGCCGCCGAGCTGAAAGGCCATAATATTTGGGTCGCCGATCTGCCAGGCTTCGGACGTTCGCCTTATCACCATGCAGCAAATGTGATAGAAGGACACGTCAATGCCATCATAGAGGCGATTGCATCGCAGCGGGAGCAGGTCACATTAATCGGCCACTCCTATGGCGCATTGCTCGCGGCCAAGGTTATGGAGCAGGTACCGGAGCGTATCCGCGCTGTCCGTCTACTGCAGCCCGTGCTCCATTCTGCAGGGTCCCGTTACAAGAGCCGGCTCGTTAATCGCATGATTCTGCCAAAGGTCACGAAAGACGTTCTGCGCAAGGAGCTCGTCTCGCGAGGCTGCTTTGAGCATGATAATGCTATCCCGCACAGCTATGCCGCCTATGCGCTGAACGAGCTTAGCTCGCCCCGGGTCAGAGCCACCTTAGCAGATACGCTGGCAGCCTTGAGCCGGCCCGAGCATTTCCGGCTACGGCCGGGGAGCTGGGATAACCGTAAAATTAACATGCTATGGGGGACGAAGGATCTCGCTTATACGATTCCGGCAGCCTATCAATCCATCTCTACTGCGCTCCTCCCGCACGGTCACCACTTCCCGATCTCGCATCCGGCGGAAACTGCGCAGCTGCTGCTCCGCTCAGGGCTTTAGTTAAGGTGAAGACACGTCGCGAGCAAGAAGCCGCAAAAAAAAGAAGCTGTATCAACAGCAAGTAAGCTCGCCTTAGAGATAGCTCGTTTTTCAGAAAACTAATGTATTCCGATTGGCATTTGCTACCACTTCCTAATGTCATAATCGATGTTGGATCATGCTTCCCGGTTACGATTTGATTTAGATTCATTTCGTCGAACTAATTCGCAGCCGGCTTGCGAAAATTATGATTTTATTTCATATCGTCGAATTAATCGCCGTTTTTAAGGAATGCAAGAAAAAACAACGGGATTAGTTTCGCAAAATCGAACTAAGAGGTCTATTTTACCGTACAAATCTAACTGATTTATAAAAAACCAAAGTGAATAGCATAATTTTCGCAATCTCCCTGCTCTTCGATTTGCTCGCCAACGTTTAATAGCTCCTGCTGCGCATACGAAAAAGAGGCTGTCCCAGGTCCTTGACCTTTTAAGACAGCCTCCTCCTATCGTAGACTGGGGTTGTTTATCTCGACAAGCTCCAGCTATTACTGTTCCACCACGATGTAACTTAACATCGGTTTAGATCCGCCAGC
>DATJKM010000126.1:0-5626 GCA_035491515.1 Candidatus Udaeobacter sp.
ACGTGTGCGATTCATCATTGGAAGGTTCCGGCCATGCGTTGGCATGACAATGTTTCCTCTTTCGATAATGCCAATCCGTTTACCGTTGTTCCGCCACTGTTCGCACAGTCTCCAGAGCATGGTTCCTCCTCCGGCACCTGTTCCTACAATTAGAACATCGTATTCGTTTTCCGCCATGGTTTCCAATGGAGTCAGAGGAATCCAATTTTCGATATATTCTGGTGGTATGTGACAAGTCGGAGGAATAGCGATTTGCCTCATGTCCGATTCGGTGAATAAAGGAAGATTTACCAGTTTGCCAGCGATGTTCTGATCAGGATGTTCGATGAATGGATTAAGTGTTAGGAGATCTTCTATCGGTATACGCTTTTGATCAGCGATGATTCGGAGTGTATCGTTGTTGCGGGCAATCCATATTTTCAATGCCATGACTACTTTCCCCCCTTTGCTTCTGTAGTCTACGCCTAATGTAGTTTATGAAAGGGATATTGGGAATTAGTCCGATAATACTTATCATGAAGAAGCGGTGGGACGGTTCCCTGCCAATCAAAAGCGTTCGGGAGTTAAAACAGCATTAGATCAATTGATCTTAAGAAGGGGGAGTTCAATTGTGAGAAGCATTATCAAATGCGTATTGCCAATTATATAGGCATAGGCTATAGTAGATTTAACTTAATATAGACTTCGGGTGCTGGATGAAGTCCGGCTGAGATTGGGACCTGCTGTCCCGGACCGTTAATCTGAACCAGGTAATGCTGGCGTAGAGAACGTATCGAATCGTAACCATTCGTGTATTCTCGAATGGTTTTTTCTATTGCTCTAGCCTGCTTTGTACCAAAAGGAGGATATTATATTTATGCCGCAAGCTATAATTGCCCAGCTGCAGCAGCAGGCTGAAGAAAGGCAAGTCGAGCTGTTCGCCCTGCTGGCACAGCTGATCGCCTTTCCAACAGTGAGCCCGCCGGCACGAAATACGCTTGATGCGCAGCAGTTTGTCGAGAAGCAGCTGCAGGCAAGCGGCTTCGAGACGGAGCTGTGGGAGGTGTATCCCGGCGATCCGAACGTTACCGCGCTCAGGCCGGGCACGCAGCGGGAGTCTTACCGGAGCCTGCTGCTGAATGGCCACATCGATGTAGCCGAGGTAGGCGACGATGGGGAATGGCAGCGTGATCCGTTCAAGCTTACATTAGAAGAAGGCAGAGCCTACGGGCGCGGAACGGCAGATATGAAGGGCGGATTGGCCGCTCTGCTGTTTGCGGTCAAGCTGCTGACGGATGCGGGAGTGGAGCTGAAGGGTGATCTGCTGTTTCAATCGGTCATTGGCGAGGAAGCTGGCGAGGCAGGAACGAGAGCCTGCACCGAACGGGGGTGCAGCGCGGATTTTGCCGTCGTTGCCGATACGAGCGAGCTCGCTATTCAGGGACAGGGCGGGGTCATTACCGGATGGGTGACGGTGCAAAGTCCGGTCACTTATCATGACGGTCTCAGGTCGCGGATGATTCACGCGGGCGGAGGCATACAGGGCGCCAGCGCGATTGAGAAAATGGTCAAGCTGATTGAAGGCCTTCAGGAGCTGGAGCGCCACTGGGCAGTGACCAAATCCTACCCTGGTTTTTCGCCGGGCTCGAATACGATTAATCCGGCTGTCATTGAAGGAGGCCGCCATGCGGCGTTCATTGCGGACCGCTGCGCATTGTGGATCACGGTTCATTTTTATCCTGATGAGGATTATGAAACGGTGGCTGCCGAAATCGAGAGCCATTTGCTGAAGGTTGCGGAAGCTGACCCGTGGCTGCGCCAGCACCCGCCGACCTTCCGCTGGGGAGGCCGTTCGATGCTTGAGGAGCGGGGCGAGATCTTTCCGTCACTTACGCTGGATGAGGAAGGAGACGGGCTTAAGTCGCTTGCGGCTGCCCACCTTCAGCAGCTGGGAGCAGCTCCGGCTGTCGGCATGAGCGCGACTGTTACCGATGCGGGCTGGCTGGGCCGGGCCGGCATTCCAACGGTCATATACGGGCCGGGCCAGCTGCGGCATGCACATGCCGTGAATGAGAGCATCGATATGCGGGAGCTTGTCGATTATGTCAAAGTTATGATTGGTTTTATTGCCGATTGGTGCAACCAAGCAAAGCCGGAATACGAAAGCAAGCGTCGAGACCATGAGGCGGAAAGGGCGGAGTGATCAGTGGTGCGTTTTAGCGATAGGCTGTACCGGTCGGTGCAGCAGGTATGGGGAAATTGTCATGGACATCCGTTTTTGACCGGACTAAGAGATGGAACGCTGGAGCTTGAACGGTTTATTTACTATATGAAGCAAGATTATGTGTACTTAATCGATTATGCCAAAATGTTCGCGTTAGGCAGTATTAAAGCCAATGATCTGGATACGATGGGCAAATTTGCGGAGCTGCTGCATTCGACGCTGAATGTGGAGATGGAGCTGCACCGGCAATATGCCGAGCGCTTCGGCATTGCACGGGATGAGCTGGAGGCGACGCAGCCTGCTCCGACGACGATAGCTTACACGAAATATATGCTTGATGCTGCACAAGGCTCGCTTGCCGAGGTGGTTGCCGCTCTGCTTCCATGCATGTGGAGCTACCGGGAAATCGGCACGGCGTTCGCCAGTCATCCGGGCGCACTGGAGCATCCGCTCTACCGCGAATGGATACTAATGTACAGCTCCGAGGAATTTGGCGAGCTGACAGAGTGGACCATCGGCCTCATGAACCGGCTCTCTGAAGGCTTGCCGGAGCGGGAGCTTGCGCGGCTGGAGGAGCTGTTTGTGACGACATCCAAATTTGAATATATGTTCTGGGATATGGCTTACCTGCAAGAGGAGTGGCCGATTTGAGTGAAGTGAAGCCGGGCGGTCCTCCGCTTGCTTTGTCTGTCTGCGGTCTGACCTATGCTTTTAAAGACGAGCTGCCATTGTTCGCAGGACTTGACTTCGACATTCAAGCAGGACAATTTGTTTCATTTCTGGCGCCAAGCGGAATGGGGAAAACGACGCTGTTCCGGCTGCTGGCAGGCCTGCTGTCCCCGCAAGAGGGAACGATCAAGCTCGGTTCCGGCGGGGATGCGCAGGCTGATGCGCGGAACATACGTCCGGGACGCATCGGCTATATGCCGCAGCGGGACAGTCTTATGCCGTGGCGGAGCGTGCTTGATAATGCCGCGCTTGGTCTGGAGCTAGCCGGTACGCCCAAGCGGGAAGCGAGAAGACAGGTGCTAGAGCTGCTTCCGGCATTCGGGCTGGAGGGTACCGGGGCGAAGCGCCCGCATGAGCTGTCGGGCGGGATGCGCCAACGGGTGTCGTTTCTCCGCTCTATTTTGGGCGGTGGAGATTTGCTGCTGCTGGATGAGCCGTTCAGCGCTCTCGATGCGATGACGCGGGTCAGCATGCAGGAATGGCTGCTGCAAGTTTGGGAGCAGCACCGCAAAACGATTCTATTTATTACGC
Organism: Candidatus Udaeobacter sp.; assembly: GCA_035491515.1. Lineage (GTDB taxonomy): Bacteria > Bacillota > Bacilli > Paenibacillales > Paenibacillaceae > Pristimantibacillus. The sequence continues at coordinate 3,464 of DATJKM010000126.1, forward strand.
ATGATGTCGATGAGGCGCTGCTGCTGTCCGACCGCGTGCTCGTAGCGGCGAAGGCGCCGGTTACCGCATTGCAGGAGCTGGTGATCGGCCTGCCAAGGCCAAGGACGTATCAGCATGTGCTGGATGAGTCCTTTATTTCATTGAAGCGGCAGGCGCTGGAGCTGCTTGGACGGGGTACGGGCAGCTTGGAAGGAGCGGTCCGATGAGGCGGCGGTTGTGGGCAGGCATACCTGTGTTTTTGTTCGTGCTGCTGCTTGCAATGTTGTGGGAAGCTGCGACGGCCATTTTGGCCATTCCACATTATATTATTCCGAAGCTGTCTGACGTGCTGATTTCCACCTGGGATAATCGGCTTCTGCTGGGTAAGCACTTTGTTGTCACTTTGGGAGAGTCTTTGCTTGGACTCGGCATTTCCATCCTATTCGGAACGTTAGCCGCAGTCTGGATCGAAGGCTCGGGTCTGGCTAGGAAGACGCTCTACCCGTTCATCGTCGCGTCCCAGACGATACCGATTATTGCTTTATCGCCGATTATGGTCATGTGGTTCGGCTATGAAATATGGAGCAAGGTTGCCGTCGTCATCCTGTTCACCTTCTTCCCCATTGCGGTAAATACGGCAGACGGCTTCCGCTCGGCTGATGCCGGCATCGGCGAGGTCATGCGGTCGATGGGGGCCCGTAGGCGGGATTTGTTTCTGAAATGGAAAATGCCGTCGGCGCTGCCCGGTTTTTTTACGGGCCTTAAGATGGCTGCGACGATTAGCGTTGGCGGCGCTACGCTCGGGGAATGGCTGGGCGGAGAGGCCGGCCTTGGCATGTATACGAAGCGGGCGTCGAGCATGCTTCGGGGCGAGGCGGTATTTTCCGGCGTGCTGCTGCTGTCCGCAATGGGCATACTGCTGTTCCTGGCGGCGCAGTGGATAGAGCGGATCAGTCTTGCCCGCCGCCAATGACAGGAATCGAATATTGTTTAATAAATGCAAATAAGAGAGGAATAACAAACAAATGAGCTTACAAAATTGGAAAAAGAATTTGACGTTAGCAGTCGCTCTTGTACTCGTCTTGACGATGATGGCGGGCTGCGGCTCCAAGCAGCAAGCAGCGGATGCAAATAACGGCAAGGAAGCCGAGACGGAGCTTACGGTGCTGCTTGACTGGTATCCGAATGCGGTGCACTCCTTCCTGTATGCGGCGGAGGAGCAGGGGTATTTCAAAGAAGCCGGATTGAAAGTAAATCTGAAAACGCCCGCGGATACGAATGATGCGTTAAAATTAGTGGCGACAGGCAAAGCGGATCTCGCGCTCAGCTATCAGATGCAGGTTGCGATGTCCCGCGCCGAGGATATTCCGGTCGTTTCGGTGGCGTCCATCGTGCGTCATCCGCTCAACCGCCTCATGGCGCTTGAATCGGCCGACATTCAAAGTCCGAAGGATTTGATCGGCAAAAAAATCGGCTATCCGTCCATTCCGCTCGATCAGCTTATTGTCAACACGATGGTGGAGTCCGATGGCGCAGATTCATCCAAACTTAATTATGTAGATATTGGCTGGGATCTCATTCCGGCGATGACGACGAAGAAGGTCGATGCGATTATCGGCGGCTACGTTAATCATGAGAAGCCGCTGCTCGAGAAGGAAGGCGTGAAGCTCACATCGTTTGATCCTTCCGTTTACGGCGTTCCCGATTATTACGAGCTTGTCCTTACCGCAAGCGAAGCGGGGCTTGAAAGCAAGAGCGCAGCCATTAAGAAATTTATCGAGGCGGCTGCCAAAGGCCAGCAATACACGGTTAACAACCCGGATAAAGCATTGAATACGCTGCTTGAAAAACAAGATGCAAATTTCCCGCTCGATGCAACAATTGAGAAACAAAGCCTGGACACGCTGCTGCCGCTGATGGATGCGGGTTCGGAGCCGTTTGGCTCGCAATCCGAGGAATCGTGGAGATCGGTGATTAGCTGGCTGACGGAACACGGTCAATTGAAGAAAGATATCAAGGTGGAGGATGCCTTCCGCAACCTATAAATGAGTGAACAAGCGCGCGGAAAGGAGCGGCAAATGGAGGAAAGATATTCAAGACAAATGCTTTTTGCGCCGATTGGCGAAGCTGGACAGCGGAAGCTGAAGGGCAGCGCGGTCTGTATCGTCGGGATGGGAGCGCTGG
>DATJKM010000127.1:0-3227 GCA_035491515.1 Candidatus Udaeobacter sp.
AGGCTACACAAATCGTTAGGGGGATGTATTCACATGAGTAAATCAAAGAAAAAGCTGCTCACGATCGTATCAAGCTTCATCGTATTGTCTTCCGTGCTTGCAGGCTGCGGAAGCGGCAGCAGCAATTCGCCAGCAGCAAGCAACGGTCAAGCGGCCATGGACGGGGAGCGCTACGTGGAACCCGTTACGCTCAAGCTGCTGATCGACAATCAAACCTCGCTTGACGGCATTAAAGCAGTAGCGGAGGAAATCGAAAATAAATATAACATCAAAACCGAATACGACCTGCGTCCAGGCGGCTCGGAAGGCGATAACCTCGTTAAGACGAAGCTCGCCACAGGCGAAATGGATGACTTGAATTTCTACAACGCCGGCTCCTTATTCAAAGCTTTAAAGCCTGAAAAATATTTCATCGATCTGACGAACGAACCTTTTATGGCTAACGTGCTGGATACGTTCAAAGGAACGGTAACGGTTGACGGTAAAATATACGGCGCCCCAAGCGGCTCCTCCCAAGCGGGCGGCTGGCTTTACAACAAAAAGGTTTACGCCGAGCTGGGTTTGTCTGTTCCGAAAACATGGGCCGAGCTGATGGCAAACAACGAGAAGATCAAAACATCCGGCAAAACAGCGGTCATCGGTTCCTATAAGGACAGCTGGACTGCCCAATTGATTCTGCTTGCAGACTACTACAATCTGCAGAAGAAAGTACCGGCGTTTGCAGATGATTTCACAAATAACAAGGCGAAGTTCGCGACGACGCCTGAGGCGCTGCGCGCTTTCGAGAAGATGCAGGAAATCAAAACAAAAGGCTACATGAACGAGGATTATTTGGCTACAACGTATGATACGGCTCTAAAAATGCTGGCGGAAGGCACTGGCGTACACTATCCGATGCTTACATTCGCACTCGCGACCTTAAATGCCAACTTCCCTGAGCAAATAGATGATATCGGCATGTTTGCCCAACCGAGCGACAGCCCGGATACAAATGGCTTAACCGTCTGGATGCCGGGTGCAATCTCGATCTCGAAGGATAGCAAAAACCTCGAAGCCGCAAAAAAATGGCTCTCGTTCTTTGCTTCCTCAGAGGGCATCGCGCTTATGTCGAGCAAACGAAAGCCGGAAGGTCCTTATTTGGTGAAGGATGCCCAGCTCCCGGAAGGCACTTACGGCGCTGTACTGGATATGATGCCTTATTTTGATAGCGGCAATACCGCTCCGGCACTTGAATTTCTGTCTCCTCTCAAAGGACCGAACCTTCCGCAAATTATGGTCGAGAACGGTGCCGGCATGAAGACGCCTGAACAAAGCGCGAATGCCTATGACAAGGATGTCGAGAAGCAAGCGAAGCAGCTTGGCATTGAAGGCTGGTAAGCATAGCAAGAAGTATTAGCTTGAAGTCTGCTAATGGATGCAAGCCGTTCTGACCATTGACATGGCCCTGTGAAGTTCGCTCGCAGGGCCGATTTTTTACACTGATCTAGGAGAGATAACGATGACAAAAGCATCAAGGAAGTTATATACCTATGCGTTTCTGCTGCCTGCAGGATTGATTTACTTTATGCTTTTCCTACTGCCAACGATTATGTCGTTTTTCTTCAGCATGACGAGATGGGATCTCGTGGACTGGGAATTTATTGGCTTCGAAAACTACGTGACGTTCTTCTCGGAATCGTCGCTTAATATCGGTTTCCGCAATACGATCATTTATGCAGTAGTTACTTGCATCTTGAAGGTTGTGTTCGGTCTTTTGCTGGGTGTGCTGCTTGCATCAAAGCTGAAGACGAGAGGCTATTTGCGGTCAGTCGTTTTTTTTCCGACTCTGCTCAGCACGATTGCTGTCGGCATCGCCTTCAGCAGCATGATGCATCCGAGCCAAGGCATCATTAACAAAGCGATTTCCGCCATCGGCTTAGCCGGTCCCGATTGGCTGGGCGACACCAGCATCGCATTATTATCGGTTGCTTTAGTCGATGTATGGAAAGGCGTCGGTATGGCAACCGTCATTTTCCTGGCAGGCATCATGTCCATACCCGAGGAATACTACGAGGCGCTGCAGATCGATGGCGGCAACGGGTTCGATAAATTCCTTCATATTATGCTACCGCTTTCCCGTTCGGCGATGAATTCCGTTATCATTCTTGCTTTTATCGGCGGTCTCCGCTCCTTCGATCTCGTTTGGGCAATGACCAAGGGCGGCCCCGGCTTCAGCACCGACCTTATCGCCTCAATCATTTACAAGCAATACCAGGGAGGCTTCTATGGTCTGGCAACGGCAGGCAACGTTATTTTGTTCCTAGGTGTATCGCTGCTTGCCTTCCCGTTGTATAAGTTTCTTACGAAAAGAGAGGTTGACCTATGAAAAAAGGAGTTACGAAGTTTATTGCCGAATCAGCTGCCGTTTTGCTGTCTATCGTCATATTCATTATTCCGTTATATTTCGTCCTCATTAACTCGTTCAAAAATCGTACGGAATCAGCTGAGCTGTCGCTTAATTGGCCTACCTCCTTTCCGATTTGGGATAATTACAAGGAGGTGCTGACTGCCCAGGACGGCCTCGTTCTGCTCGCCTTCTTCAACAGCACCGTCATTACGTTTCTATCCATTATTGTTCTTATTGTCGTTTGCGCGATGGCGGGCTATGTGCTGCAGCGCCGGACAGACAAATGGTCCAGCTGGATCAATTTTCTCATTCTTGCCGGCCTTATGATTCCTCCTGCTATCGTGCCGACGATTTGGGTGCTCGATTCCATTCACCTGTTCAAAACGATGACAGGAATCGTGCTGATAGAGGTTGCATTATCCATTTCGTTCTCGACGATTCTCTACAAAGGCTTCATGGTTACGATCCACCGCGAAATCGACGAGGCGGCGGTGGTCGATGGCTGCGGCAGCTTCCGGATGTTCTTTCAAATGATTTTGCCGCTGCTTATGCCGGTTACCTCGACCGTTATCGTTTTGTCCGCCGTAGGCATTTATAACGACTTTGTGAATCCGTTGTATTTTTTCCCGGGCGCCAAAAATGCTACTATTCAGCTCACGCTCTACAACTTCACCAGCATGTATAACACATCCTGGAACCTGCTCTTTGCCGACGTTGTGCTCATTTCCATACCGCCGCTTCTTCTGTTTATGATCTTCAACAAGAAGATCGTTTCAGGCATGACAGCAGGCGCGGTAAAAGGCTAACCCAACTTGATAGAATGGATTGGAGACGAAGATTA
>DATJKM010000128.1:0-5979 GCA_035491515.1 Candidatus Udaeobacter sp.
GGAATCAACATTCGGATCTAAAGTCTGCTTGAGCGCTTTGAACTTTTCCAGATCGTTTTCCTGCAATAAGTCGTCCGCATCCAGCCATAAAATATAATCTTTGGTAGCATGACGGAACGAATAGTTCCTTGCAGCAGAAAAATCATCGATCCATTCAAAATGAAAGATCCGATCCGTATAGTTGGCCGCAATTTCTTTCGTGCTGTCCGTTGACCCTGTATCTACGATGACGATCTCATCTACGAGATCTTTAACGGAATTCAAGCATCTATCCAATACTTGCTCCTCGTTTTTTACAATCATGCACAAACTAATCGTAATCACAGCGATCACACCTCCATAACCTGTTCCCAGACATTATATGGAACGGGAACTTGCCGTGCTTGGACAAAAGAAAAAAGCTATGCGGCCGAAAGCCGTATAACTTTTCTTGAGGTCAAAAACTATTCATTAAACAACTTCCTCCGAAACTCCGTAGGAGACTGTCCGCTCCATTTGTGAAATTGCTTGGTGAAAAAAAGCGGATCATTGTAGCCTACAGAAGCGGCAATCTGAGCGATGGTGAGCTCTCCCTCCAGCAGCTCCTCGGCCTTCTTCATTCGCACCTTATACAAGTATTGCATGGGGGGCAAGCCCGTCGCCTCCTTGAATAGCCTTGTTAAATGAGCCCTGTGATAACCGAGCGTATGGGCAATTCCTTCAATTGACAGCTGCTGCCCATACTGTAAGGACAGCAGGCGGATAGCTTGATCGATTTGGCGGTAGGAACGAGACTCCGGTACGTTCACATCGGCGTTGATCGTTAGATGCACCAGACCGAGCTCATGCAAAATCAGCCTAAGCCAGCCCGATGCCTCCATGTTTCCGAGCGCTGGAGCATTCGTTTTCTCCATGCTTTTTCGCATATTTCTGAACATCCGCTTCATCGCGGGAAGCGAGCAATCTCGAATGACTGCTCTATCCGGTGAAATGCCGATGGAGGCAAGCGACGACTCTACAATCTCGCCCGAGAAGCCGACCCACATATATTCCCAAGGATTGCTAATGCTTGCCTCGTATTTCACCAAGATGTCGGGGAAAATGACAAATGCATCGCCAGCTTTGCAGGGATAAGCGTTTCCTAGTGTTTCAAACATCCCCTCCCCTTCAAGCACAATATGAATTAAGTAGTAGTCATGAACAGCCGGCCCAATAAAATGGCCGGCAACCGGCTGTCCCTTCCCGCTAAATAATACCGACATTTCTCCCTTTAACGGCGCTGCATTAATAGTGAGCGAATGACTATGATGCGTTTCCAACGTTACACCTCCAGCTGGCTAGTTGTAACCATCATACTAAATGATGCAACATTTCTCCATATAATGCTTCGTTCCTTCCATATTCATTTAGAGCTGGCCTCCTTATACTAAAGGAGTCAGCAATCATCCTTTAGGAGGCCATCACATAATGCCCAAAATTACATTTATCGGAGCAGGAAGCACCGTATTTGCCAAAAACATTCTCGGCGATGTCATGCAGACGCCAGCGCTCCAAGGCTTTGAAATCGCTTTATTCGATATTGATGCGGAGCGTCTCCGCGATTCCGAGCAAATGCTGCTTAATCTTAAGCAGACGAGCGAAAGCACCTGTCAGATTAAAGCTTATTCCGACCGCAAGGAAGCGCTTCGCGGAGCGAAATACATCGTTAATGCCATTCAAGTCGGCGGCTATGATCCTTGTACCATCACCGATTTCGAAATTCCGAAAAAATACGGCTTACGCCAAACGATAGCCGATACCGTCGGTATCGGCGGCATTTTCCGAAATCTGCGCACGATTCCGGTTATGCTGGATTTCGCACGCGACATTAAAGAAGTTTGCCCGGACGCCTTGTTCCTGAACTACACGAATCCGATGGCTGTTCTGACCAATGTCATGAACACTTACGGCGGCGTCAATACCGTTGGTCTCTGTCACAGCGTACAGGTTTGCGTTCCGCATCTGTTCGAGCATTTGAATCTTGACCCGACCGGCGTCAAATACAAAATCGCAGGCATCAACCATATGGCATGGCTGCTCGAAGCGAGCAAGGACGGCGTTGACTTATATCCGGAAATCAAGCGCCGTGCCGCTGAGAAGCAACTCGAAAAGCATCATGATATGGTTCGTTACGAGCTTATGCTTAAGTTTGGCTACTACATTACGGAGTCTTCCGAGCATAACGCCGAATACCATCCGTACTTCATCAAGCGCAGCTATCCGGAGCTTGTCGACCGCTTTAACATTCCGCTCGATGAATATCCGCGCCGCTGCGTGAATCAAATTGAAGGCTGGAAAACCATGCGCGATTCGCTCGTCAATGACCGCAGCCTTGAGCACTGCCGCAGCCATGAATATGCTTCTTATATTCTAGAAGCCATTGAAACAAACAATCCGTTCAAAATCGGCGGCAACGTCATGAACACCGGCTTGATTACAAATCTTCCGAAGGAAGCTTGCGTAGAGGTGCCGTGTCTAGTCGATGCGAATGGCGTTACGCCAACCTATGTCGGCGACCTGCCGCCACAGCTGGCTGCGTTAAACCGCACAAACATTAATACGCAGCTGCTGACTATCGAAGCTGCGATTACCGGCAAGCGCGAACATATTTACCATGCAGCCCTGCTCGACCCGCATACATCCGCCGAACTGTCTATGGATGACATCGTATCGCTTTGCGATGAGCTGATCGAAGCGCACGGCAGCTGGCTTCCGAGCTATAAATAAACGTTACAAGCGTAATAAGCGGCCGTCCTAAGCATCGTATTTTTGCTGCGGACGGCCTCGTTTTATTTATTGAATCCTCACATCGGTGTAGGCAAACACATATCCTATTCTCGTAAGACTTCAATCAGCTTATGGAAGAGAGGCAGGGTATTCGCATGACTTCATATATCGACTACACGTCCCCAGAGACGGAATTTACTTATGATTTGAACAACAATACTACCTTCAAAAAAGACCCTTACAATTACTTCAACTTATTATCCGTCAAGCAATTGAATACACTAACCAATTTATCGCTGCTGGATATTTTTCTTAGTAAAGGAAATGTAATCGAGCCTCATTACCATCAAAATGCCGCAGAGCTTGTTTATTGTATCTCTGGCGCAGCCGAAATTGCCCTCTTAAACCCTTTTAGCAATGAGCTCCTTCATTTCTATGTAGAACCAGGCCAAGTCGTGAACATTCCGCAGGGCTGGTGGCACTACGAGATAGCTGCGGTCGACCAAACGCATCTGCTTGCCATCTTCGATGCTTCGATCCCCGATGTCATTTACGGCTCGGACATTTTGCGTTTAACCCCTCCCAATGTGCTTGCCTATACGTACTGTCTGGATGAAGAAAAATTAAAAAACACGCTGGCTCCGTTAACAAAAACAGTAGTTTTTGGCCCTCCTAGCAATTGCAGCTACAATTCCGTGCATGGGCAAGTGACGAATAAGCCGCAGACTAAGCAAGCTTATATTCAGCCTGTTATCAATCACGTCAATCAAGTCAATCAAACCAATCAAAGCCACTACAATCAAATGTATGGTCATCATCACCGCCAGCAGCAATACTGACCGAAATCGGAAGTGCTCCAAAAGTCCAAAACAACCTAAACAAGACTCCTAACAGCACGCGGAAAGCAACATATGATCACATGCAAGATAATTGGCTCAAATGTTTACTAGCTGTCCGTCTAATATAAAAAAACCGCTCCCCGTAATAACGGAAAGCGGCCTTTTGAACGATTTCACTTGCTTTTAAGCATACTTCGTCCAGCGGCTATCGCCCGGCATTGGACATGCGCGATCTTTATATTTAGCGGCAATGCGCACGAAGCAGCCGCAGACGGCGCATGTCGTGCCATATTGAAACTTCGGGCAGCTGCTGCATTGCCGCAAGCGCTGCTCGTATACGTCATCAGGTACGCTAATGTCAGATTGGAACATCGGCGCCGCCAAAATGCGGTCGATCTGCTCGTCTGTCACGCGATAATCGTCCCGGCAGCCCTTGCACTGATTTTTGCTGCTCATCATAAGTGCTGCCTTATTCCGCAATCAGCTCAAGAACGGTTACGGACATTGGCGAGAGCTTCGCATTAATTTTCGAACCCTCCACGGTAAATGCTTGATATGCGCTTGGCACTACGGCTTCAGGCTGCTCGAAAGTGTTGTGAGCATCTTTGATTGAAGCGGTAAGCTCCGTTCCTGAAACTTTGAGATCCGCCCCGGCTAAGCCGCGAAGATCGATTTCAACATCAGTACCGGACTGGTTGTCCAGATTGCACAAGCTTACATGAATACGGCCTTCCGCATCTTTGGACGCTGACACGGAAACTTGCGGGATTTTCTGATCGTTATGCGCGTAATCCTGGCTGTCGATCGACGTCGTAAGCAGCGTTGCGTCCTGATGCACCTTGTACATATCAAATACATGATACGTTGGCGTCAGCACCATTTTCTCGCCCTCGGTTAAAATAACCGATTGCAGCACGTTAATTACCTGCGCGATATTAGCCATTTGCACCCGATCGCAATGATCGTGGAAAATGTTAAGCGTCACGCCCGCAACGAGCGCATCGCGAATCGTGTTCTGTTGATAAAGGAAGCCCGGATTGGTGCCCGGCTCCACATCGAACCATGTGCCCCACTCGTCTACGATAAGACCGATCCGCTTGCTAGGATCATAACGGTCCATAATCGTGGAATGGCGCTTGATCAGCTCGTCCATCCATAGCGCTTTCTTCATGGTGATGTACCATTCATCTTCGGAGAATCCCGTCGCCGCGCCTTTTCCTGTCCAAAACTCGCCCGGAATCGTGTAATAGTGCAAGGAAATCGAATCCATCATCCCGTGCGCTTCACGCATCACGACATCCATCCAGCGATAATCGTCGACGTTCGGTCCGCAAGCGATTTTGTGGATTTTGTTCTCGCCGTAGTTGCGTACATAGGTTTGATATCTTCTATACAGATCCGCATAATACTCGGGACGCATATTACCGCCGCAGCCCCAGTTCTCGTTGCCGACGCCGAAATATTTGACGTTCCAAGGTTTTTCCCTGCCGTTCTCTTGACGCAGTTCCGCCATTGGCGAAACGCCGTCAAACGTCATGTATTCCACCCATTCGGACATTTCCTGAACGGTGCCGCTGCCCACGTTGCCCGAGATGTACGGCTCGCACTCCAGCATTTCGCAAAGCATCAAAAACTCATGCGTGCCAAAATGATTGTTTTCAACGACGCCGCCCCAGTGCGTATTGATCATCCGCTTGCGCGATTCGCGCGGCCCGATGCCGTCCTTCCAGTGATACTCGTCGGCAAAGCAGCCACCCGGCCAGCGCAGAACCGGAATTTTCAGCTGCTTAAGCGCAGCTACAACATCGTTGCGGATACCGTTCGTGTTCGGAATCGGGGAATCCTCGCCCACCCAAATGCCCTCATAAATACAACGTCCCAAATGCTCGGAGAAATGTCCATAAATGTTACGGTTAATCGTGCCTGCCGCCAAATCTGCGTTAATCGTTACCCGGTTTGCCATATGATTCGCCCTCACTTTAATAGAATAGGATTGGATGACTGTATCAATTTATTGAATTAATATATTTATTTATTCACTAAGGTATATATTAATTCTATTCAAATCATAATGGGAGAGTATACATTTTGCAACCCTTAAATGCGTATAATTTATAAAAATATTTGGAGTAAAATGAATCCGCTCAAAATACGGAAAAACAAAAAATCACACGCGATAATAAATAATCGCGTGTGATTTTTATTCAGCTCCCGGCGGCGCTGTTAATCGGCGTTTTGCTATTTTTCCAGCGGCAGCCACTGTAAAAAATGCTGAATATGCGTATCCCAGTAGCCCCATTCATGACTGCCCGGCCCTTCAACGTAAGTAAGCGGATAATCCGCTGCCTTGCAGGCATCGCGGAAAGCGATATTGTCATCGTATAGAAAATCCTCT
>DATJKM010000129.1:0-17594 GCA_035491515.1 Candidatus Udaeobacter sp.
GTCTGAGCTGCGCGCGCTGCTCCTTCGTCTCACTTTCGCCCATATCGAGCTCAGTAATACGCTGTGCGCGCGCAGACCGTTTCAAATCCGTCTGTTCCGCACACTCTTGCTTCTTCAAGCGAAGGTGGTTAAGCTGCTCAATTTGCTGCACGGTCTCTTCGGCATGCCGCTTCAGCTCTTCCTCCTGCTGTACAGACAAGGAGCGCAGTCCTGTCAACTCCTGCTTCGCCCGCTGAATATCAGCGCGCACGCGTGCCGATTGATCCTCGAACGAGAGCCTTTCCTGATCCGTCTTCGCCGCGGCGATCTTAATATCGGTAAGCTGGCCTTGCAGCTCTTCCTTAGCCGATTCGCTCGCTTTGCGCCGTTCTTCCGCCATACGGATCGCTTCCTGCAGCCTTGCCTCATCTACGACAAGCTGCTCTAATCGGAGCTCTGCCGCTGCAGCCGCTGCCTGCACATCCTTCTGCTCGGATAAATGCGTATTGCGGTCTGCCGAATACAGCTGCCGCTGCTCATCTAAATGCTTGGCTTCATTGTTCAGCTGCTGAAGCTCCGCTCTGATTTGCTGCTCCTCAATCCGGCTTTTCTCGCCTTCAGCCCGCAATTCCTCTATCTTTTGGGTACGTATCGAATGCTCCTTGCGCAAATCGCTTAGCTTATTGCGCAGCTGCTCCACCATTCTGCGTGCACTCGCAATCTCTTGATCAAGCGCGTCGATCTGACGTTGACGGCCAAGCAAGCTGGCCCCCTTCTTCTGCAGGCTGCCTCCCGTCATCGATCCGCCGGCATTTACGATATCGCCCTCAAGCGTAACGACGCGGTAACGGTATTGGCACTTCGAAGCGATTCGATTCGCTTGTTCAAGCGTTTCGGCAAGCAGGACGTTGCCCAGCAAATTGTTCACGATCGCCGCATAGCGGGACTCCGAGCTGACCAGATCAGCCGCGACTCCAACGAATCCGTCGACCGATTCTGCAGTCCGCTTGTCATGCTCAGGCACTTGTCTGCCGCGAATGACATCCAGCGGCAAGAAAGTAGCCCGTCCAAGCTGGCGCTGCTTCAGAAAGGCGATCGCGGTACGGGCCGTTTTCTCGTCCTCCATAACGATGTGCTGAAGAGCGCCGCCAAGCGCCGTCTCAACAGCCGTCTCAATACGTTCAGGAACGCGAACGAGCTCCGCAACCGCGCCATGCACACCGCTAATGCCGCCGCTGCCGCGCCTTGAGGCTTTGAGCACTTCTTTAACACCCTGCATGAAGCCGTCTAAAGCATCCTGCATTTCCTTCATCGTGTCGCGCCTCGAAACGTGACTGTCGAGCTTTTGCTCCCACTTTCGGATGGCTAATGTAACTTCTTCCAAGCTTTGCGAAATCGTTTTGGTTTGCTCCGTCTCGGCGAGCGTTGTATTCCTTGCCTGCTCGAGTCGAACGAGCGTAGATTCAAGTGTAAGCGTTAGCTCTGACCGTCTTGTATCCAGTCTTGCTTGCTGCTCCTGCCACTTCGTCTCGTCCTCGCTAATTCGCTCCATCCGCCGCTGCAGCGTTTCCTGCTGCTGAGCCGCGTATCGAATTTCATTGCGATGCTGAGCCATAGCGCTGAGCACCTCCAGCAGCTCACCCTTAAGCGTTTCTTCCGCATCGACAACTGCGCCGCCTGCAACGCCAAGCAAGCGCGCTTCCTCTTCGGAAATTTTCGCGCGAAGATCGGCCAACTGCAGCTGAAGCGCCGCAGCGCGGCTGCGGAATTCCGCTTCCTCCTGAGTCATTGTGCCAATGCGGGCATCCTGCGCGGCAATTGATTCTTCAAGCTGCCGTTTATTTTGCTCCAGATTGCGTTTACGCTCTTTAAGAACCTCGCCATAGCCCTCGCATTTCTCAAAATCCTCGCTAATTTGCAGCATCGCTTCATGAAGATGGTCGAGAGCTTGCTCAAGCTCCCTCAGCTGCTGACGATCCTTCTCCAAATGCGCATCATGCTTGCTGACAACAGTGGACAGCTGAAGCTGCTCCTGCTGCAAACGCTCAAGCTTGCCGTTCGCTTCAGTCCAAGAGCTATGGATCTGTTCAATGTTATGTACGTACATTGAGATTTCCTTCGTTTTCAGCTGTTCCTTAAGAGCTTTGAAGTGAATCGCTTTCTCCGACTGCTTGCGCAGCGGACCAACTTGATCCTCAAGCTCCGTTACCAGGTCATGTATGCGGAGCAGATTCTGCTCGGTTTCATCGAGCTTCCTCTGTGCTTCGCGTTTACGCGACTTGTATTTGACAATGCCGGAGGCTTCCTCGAAAATACCGCGCCGGTCCTCCGAGCGCGTGCTTAAAATCTCTTCAATTCGGCCTTGTCCGATGATGGAGTAAGCCTCTTTACCGATACCGGTATCCATAAACAGCTCGGTAATATCTTTTAGCCTGCACGGCTGCTTGTTAATCAAATATTCGCTATCGCCGCTCCGGTGTACGCGGCGGGTGACCGTAACCTCGTTATATTCAAGAGGCAGCGCACCGTCAGCATTATCCAGAGTAAGCGAAACCTCGCTATAATTGACAGCCTTACGTGCATCGCTGCCTGCAAAAATAATATCCTCCATCTTGCCGCCGCGCAAACTCTTCGCGCTTTGCTCGCCAAGCACCCAGCGTATGCCGTCCGAAATGTTACTTTTTCCGCTGCCGTTCGGCCCTACCACCGCTGTAATTCCGGTTACAAATTCCATTTCAGTCTTATCGGCGAAAGACTTAAAGCCTGATAATTCAATCCGTCTCAGAAACATGTTTTGGTTTTCACCTCACCCCTCATTGTACCACATCTAGTGGGCCTTGATAACCATTACAGCGCTTTAACGCACCCCCGGTGATCACGGGTATCGCCATCCTTAGATGATACAAAAGCTTCGTTTCCATTTATTTTCATGTCCAATGAAAGTATGTATTTCCAGTTATTAATAGAAAAAAGAGTGTCCTTCCGGTCGCATGACCTTCACTGGACACTCTCTTCGCTGATTAAGCTTGTTCCTGCGACAGCGTACGCCATGCTTCAGCCGCAGCGCGCTGCTCCGCTTCCTTCTTCGTTCTCCCGTTTCCTACGCCAAAGCGTTCTTCCCCGAGATATACCTCAACGACAAATTCACGATCATGAGCAGGTCCACGTTCCTCGATGATACGATATTCAACCGGGCCCAGTCCATGATGCTGGGAGCGCTCCTGCAGCTTCGACTTGGAATCCTTCACAAGCAGGCCGTAGTCATTGGACTCAACGAACGGGAACATATGCTCATTAAGGAAGGCTCTCGTTTGCTCAATACCTGCATCAAGGAAGATCGCGCCGACAAACGATTCAAACAAGTCTGCCAGCAAAGCCTGACGCTGCCTGCCGCCCAGCTGCTCTTCACCGCGTCCAAGCAGCACATGAGATCCGAGCTCCAAACGTTCCGCGAATTGTGCCAAGGAAGGCTCGCAGACGATAGAGGCGCGCATTCTCGTGAGCTCGCCCTCCGGTCGCTGCGGATACGTCGCAAACAAATATTCCGACACTAGCAGCTGCAGTACTGCATCACCCAAAAACTCTAAACGTTCATTGTCCTGAGCAGACCCGCGCTTGTGTTCATTCACATAAGAAGTGTGGGTGAAAGCCTGCTTCAACAGCTTCGTTCGCTTAAAATTCAGCTGCAGCCGCTGCTGCAGCTCATAAAAGGAATCACGCTTCATAAACTTTCATCACGATCGTTGCATTGTGACCACCGAAGCCGAACGAGTTTGACAATGCCGTCTTCACATTCGCCTCACGCGGTGTATTTGGAACGTAATCGAGATCGCATTCAGGATCCTGATTTTCCAAATTAATGGTCGGAGCAATGATACCGTTTTTGAGTGTCAAGCCAAGAATAACGGCCTCAACGCCACCGGCAGCGCCAAGCAAATGGCCCGTCATCGATTTTGTCGAGCTGACCGCTACTTTATAAGCATGATCTCCAAGCGCCTTCTTAATCGCCTTCGTCTCCGAACGGTCACCAACCGGTGTAGATGTTCCGTGCGCATTGATGTAGTCGATGTCAGAAGGTTCAATACCAGCATCCTTCATCGCCTTCGTCATGCAGCGGGCAGCTCCATCCGGATCAGGCTCGGTCATGTGGTGGGCGTCGCCGCTCATGCCGTAGCCGATAACCTCTGCATAAATTTTTGCACCGCGGGCTTCAGCGTGCTCAAGCGACTCCAGTACCAATACGCCAGCGCCTTCGCCCATAACGAAACCGTCGCGGTCTATGTCAAACGGTCGGCTTGCCTTTGCCGGCTCATCATTGCGGACAGACATCGCCCGCATCGAGCAGAAGCCCGCCATACCTGTAGGTCTGATCGTCGCTTCGGCACCGCCGGCGATCATGACGTCGGCATCGCCGCGTTGAATCATTTTGAACGAATCTCCGATGGAATGCGTACCCGTCGCACAAGCAGTAACCGCCGTGCTGTTCGGGCCCTTCGCGCCTGTAAGCATCGATACTTGGCCGGAGGCCATGTTCGCGATCATCATCGGGATAAAGAATGGGCTGACGCGCTTAGGACCCTTCTCCAGCAAAACATTATGCTGATCTTCCCAAGTGCCAAGTCCGCCGATACCGGAGCCGACCATAACTCCAACACGTTCAGCGTCCGCATTTTGACCAATTTGCAAATCCGCATCTTTAACCGCCAACTGGCTGGCTACTGCTGCAAATTGAACGAAACGGTCCATTCTGCGTGCTTCTTTTTTATCTAAACCGTAATCTTCGGGATTGAAATTTTTGATTTCTGCGGCAATGCGCGTCGGGTATTCGGAGAAATCGAAGGCCTCAACAACAGATACCCCTGACTTTCCTTCCAACAGGTTACCCCAGAATTGCTCCAAATCGGAACCGAGCGAGGTAATAACCCCCATACCAGTAACAACAACTCTTTGTTTCATTCGATTCACCTCTATGTCCAGCAATATAGATGAGCATGCTGCATCATCTTGTTTAATTTAAGTCGAAGTTCATTTGATGCGTATACCCTGCTTATATTTCTCGGTAAATAAAAGCGATACCATTCGTGAACGGAGAGAGCCTTTACGCTTGAAATATAAGGAGGTATAAAATCGATGCGTATCAAGCTATAACGCTTTGCATAATCGTAATCAATGAAAACGGTCTAGATGGAGATAAGTCCCGTTTATTAAAAACGGGACTTGTCCTTCTTACGTATGAGATTGTATGTATTTAACTACTTCTCCCACAGTGGTGATTGTCTCTGCATCTTCATCAGAGATTTCCATATCAAACTCGTCTTCTAGCTCCATGACCAATTCAACGACATCAAGAGAGTCAGCGCCGAGGTCATCTTTAAATGAAGCTTCAAGTGTAACTTCCGCTTCGTCTACGCCTAGTCGGTCGATGACGATACGTTTTACGCGATCTACTACTTCGGACATCCGGTTCACCTCCTCCATGGTATTATACGAGAATTAAAGATAAAATGCCATACGTAACCGTGCTAATTCCTCAAAGGGGAATTATTTCGTGCTACATATACATGCCGCCGTCCACATGAATCGTCTGTCCAGTCATATAGGCTGAGGCATCCGAAGCAAGGAAACGGACCGCATTTGCAATGTCGCTCGGGTCACCGAGACGGGCAAGCGGAATTTGGCCAGCCAGCGACTCGCGCATTTCTTCCGGAAGCTTGTCCGTCATTTCGGTTTGAATAAATCCCGGGGCAACACAGTTAACTGTTATGCCGCGGGACGCAAGCTCGCGGGCGCTAGCCTTAGTCAGGCCGATCACGCCAGCCTTAGCCGCGACATAGTTAGCTTGCCCCGGATTCCCGAGCACACCAACGACAGAAGAAATGTTGATGATGCGGCCGGAACGCTGCTTCATCATCGAACGGGTGACCGCTTTAATGCCATTGAAAACGCCTTTAAGGTTCGTTTCAATAACTTGGTCGAACTCGTCCTCCTTCATGCGCATGATTAAATTATCTCTAGTAATACCCGCATTATTCACCAAAATGTCAACAGCGCCAAATTGTCCGATGACTTCCTTAACCATCGCTTCAAATTCGTCCGCTTTGCCGACATTAGCTTTGATGACAATTGCGCGTCTTCCAAGCGCTTCAACGGCTTGTGCCGTTTCAACTGCCGCAGCCTCGCTGCCGGAGTAGTTGATCGCAACATCCGCACCTGCTTCGGCGAGTGCAATTGCAATCGATCTGCCTATTCCGCGCGACGCCCCGGTTACGAGCGCTTTCTTACCTTCCAAGCTGGCAAACATCATATCGCCTCCATCCTAATGTTCGGTTACCTGCAGCGCTTCAAGCGCAGACATGCTGTTTATGGAAATGACACTTACGTTCTTGTCGATTTTCTTAATCAAGCCGGCAAGTACCGTTCCCGAGCCGATCTCCACAAATGTATCAACGCCTTGCTCTATTAAATAGCGAACGCTGTCTTCCCATAGCACAGGTGAATAAACCTGCTCCACGAGCAAGCTGCGAATATCGTCCGCGGCTGTTGCGATATTTGCAGTCACATTAGCCACAACGGGAACAGACGCATCCTGCATCGCAATGCTTGCGAGCGTTGCCTGAAGATTAGCCGCAGCAGGCTTCATCAGCGAAGAATGGAAAGGACCGCTTACTTCGAGCGGAATGACCCGCTTCGCGCCAGCCTCTTCCTTACCGCGTTCGACAACCGCTTGAACACCTGCGGCTGTGCCTGACACGACGATTTGTCCCGGGCAATTCACATTCGCCAGCTCGACAGCCGTACCATCAGCCGTAATAGCTGCACATAGCGCAGCGAGCGACCCGCGCTCCGCGCCTAACACTGCCGCCATGGCGCCTTGTCCGCTCGGAACGGCCTGCTCCATAAACTGTCCGCGGGCGCGAACCGTGCGAACGGCGTCCTCGAAGCTAAGCACGCCGGCAGCGACAAGCGCGCTGTACTCTCCAAGACTGTGACCAGCAACATAATCTGGTCTCAACCCGCGTCCTTCTAATGCCGCAAGCAAGGCAACACTGACGGTAAGCAGGGCAGGCTGAGTATTTGCTGTCTGCTTCAGCGCCTCATCCGGACCTTCGAATATAATACTGCTTAAGGAGAAGCCCAGAGCTTCATCCGCCTGTTCAAAAATCGAGCGTGAACGATCAAATGCATCGTAGACGTCTTTGCCCATACCGACGACCTGAGCGCCTTGTCCCGGAAAAACAAATGCTGTTTTACTCAATGCGTTTCCCCCTTACACGCGTATACGATTCGCACCGGCCAGCGGCGGCAATGCCCGTTACGCGGTGATATTTAGAACGATTATAAGAAGAAAGATTATCGCGGCTTATTTTAAACTTCATGTTTTCCTAAGCATAGACAATTACCAGATAAGTACCGAAGCTCCCCACGTCAAACCGCCGCCAAAGCCAACGAGCACAAGGCGGTCGCCTTCGCTTACCCGTCCCTGCTCTACCGCTTCTGCAAGAGCAACCGGAATGGATGCTGATGACATGTTCCCGTATTTATCCAAGTTAATCATCGCCTTATCCGCAGACAGGTCTAGCCGGTTTAAAGCGGATTGAATAATCCGGATGTTCGCCTGATGCGGGACAAGAAGGTCGATATCGTCCTTTGTAAGTCCAGCTTTCAGCAAGGCTTCCTCGGCTGCGCCTCCCATGATCCTTACGGCAAACTTAAATACGTCATTGCCGGCCATGTGAATGAAGTGCTGCTTCGTCTCGATGCTCTCCGCCGTTGCCGGAACTCGGGAGCCTCCTCCCGACACTTTAAGCAGCTCTCCGCCGCTGCCGTCCGCGCCAAGCTCGAACGATTGGAATCCACGGCCCTCTTCAACCCGTCCTAAGACGACAGCGCCTGCGCCGTCTCCAAACAGAATGCATGTATTGCGGTCGGTGTAATCCGTAATTCGCGATAGCGTCTCAGCGCCTACGACAAGCACATTCTTGTACATGCCGCTTGCGACCATGCTCGAACCTGTTGCCAGTCCGTAAATAAAACCGGAGCATGCAGCCGACAGATCGAAAGCAGCCGCTTTCTTGGCTCCCAGCTTTTCCTGCAGCAAGCATGCGGTCGATGGGAAAAACATATCGGGCGTAATCGTAGCTACAATGATAAGATCGATATCTTCCGCAGTTAGACCCGCCGCTGCGATGGCTTCAAGCGAAGCATGCAGCGCTAGGTCGGACGTTGCCTCCTCCGCGGATGCAAGGCGGCGTTCTTTGATGCCTGTGCGCGTGACGATCCATTCATCATTTGTTTCGACCATCGCTTCCAGCTCTTTGTTCGTTAAAATGCGTTCTGGAACATATTTGCCCGTTCCAATAATGCCTACAGGATGTAAACTCATTCCGCACACTCACTTCCCGTTTATTTCTGCTGCAATCGTTTCAATCAATTGGCCTTGAATGGCGCTTCGTGCTTGCCTTACCGCATTTTTGACGGCGAGCGCGTCCGATGAGCCATGACATTTCACAACAAGGCCGTTCAATCCAAGCAATGGCGCACCGCCATGCTCCTTATAGTCCATTCTTTTCTTAAGCGAGCGCAGCTTCGGCAGCATGATGGCAGCAGCCAGCTTCGTCATTAGAGATTGACCAAAAGCGTCTTTCAGCGATGTAAAAATCGTGCCTGCCGCACCTTCCATCGCCTTCAGCATAATGTTGCCGGCAAAGCCGTCGCAAACGAGCACATCGCAATTTCGGTTAAGAACATCCCTGGCCTCGACATTGCCAATAAAATGAATTGGCGCCTGTTCCAGCAATGCGTATGCCGCTTTGCTCATCTCGTTCCCCTTCATCGCCTCGGTTCCAACGTTAAGAAGCCCCACTTTGGGCTTCTCAAGCCCATGCACCTTTGTGCGATATATACTGCCCATAATTGCATATTGCAGCAAATGCTCCGGTTTCGCATCCATATTCGCTCCCAAATCAAGCGTCAGAATGCCGACATCGTCCATCGTTGGCATCATAGGCGCAAGCGCCGGCCTCTCGATGCCGTCCATTCTTCCAACGACGAGAAGCCCCGTCGCCATTAGAGCGCCCGTATTGCCTGCCGAGAGCATCGCATCCGCTTGCTTCTCGCGAACGAGCTGTCCGGCAACAACCATGGAAGCTCCTTTTTTGCGGCGCACCGCTCTAACCGGCTCATCGTCGGCTCCGATAACTTCGTCCGCATGACAAATGGTCACGTTAGCAGGCTTCCGCCCGTTCATGAGCGGTTCAATGGCTGACGTATTGCCGACGAGCAGCAGCTCCGTATCCGGCCACTGCGCCGCCGCATCAAGCGCCCCCTGTACGATTAAGCTCGGAGCGTTATCTCCGCCCATAGCATCAATAGCGATCCGCACGTCCGTTTCCTCCTTCAGTTTCTGTATCTCCCGCGGACCGAAAAATAACAAAGTTACCCTGGAACACCATTTCATCGCCAACATACGTAAACAGCTCGACCTTTGCCTTGCTTCGCTCGCCCGAGATGGACCTCACGTAAGCCTTGGCAATGCATTTCTCCCCCAGCTTAACTGGACGGATAAATCTGATATCAGCCGTTACGGTAAGTGCAATTTCATCATCTATAATAGCAACTGCAAGCGAATTCGCCTGTGCAAATACGTGATGACCGCGAGCGATGCCGGTCCTTGAGAATACATGCTCTTCGCGAATCTCGAACACCGAGATTCCGCTTTTGTCCAATTCCAAATCGACGATGTCACCGATTACTTCATGCAATGGCAACGATCGAACCGAGTCGTAGGAGCGTTCGGCCATCAGCTTCAGCCGCTCCCTGAGCTCCGGAATACCAAGCTCCATCCGGTCAAGCCGAATCGTCTGGATGCTTACCTTTAGCAGTCGCGTTAGCTCCCGATCGGTTATAAAAGGATTATCATCAATGTATCGGGCAAGCTGCTGATGCCGCTGCCGTTTGGGCATTCGTTCGATGTTCGGCACCGCCTTTAACCGTAAAGTGACTGATTAACGATTTTAACCGCGCCTTAGCCCTATCAGCATCAGCACGATTAGTATATGTATGTTGCCCGATATTATCACCTGGTACTAAATAAGTATATAAAAAAATACGCTCGAGCGCAATGCAGCGCAAGAAAGTATCATTTTAAGCGCTATTATTTGACAAGTAAAACAATCTCATGCAGCAAAAAAATAGCACTTCATCGCGTGATGAAGTGCTATCCCTGACATCAAATCACTATTGGGAAATGATCTCTTTTGTTTTGTAATATCCACAAACTTTGCATACGTGGTGAGCCAATTTGAGCTCTCCGCATTGCTCACATTTCACCATGCCAGGTACTGCAAGTTTGAAATGCGTACGACGTTTATCACGGCGAGTCTTGGATGTTCTACGCTGAGGTACTGCCATATTTAACACCTCCTTCAAAAAATCAATCACAACTTCGCTTATTCCTTAAATAGATCCTTTAGCGCCGCAAAACGGACATCAATCTTCTCCGTAGAACAGCTGCATTTGTGCTCATTTAAGTTCTGTCCGCACGTGTGACAAAGACCTTTACAGTCATTGCTGCAGAGCGGTGCAAAAGGCATGAACAATTGAAGCGCTTCTTCCACATAAGGCCTCAAATCCAGTCTTTCCGCATCTACCTCAATGAAGTCACTCTCTTCCTCATCCGAATCCTCATCGCGGTCTTCGCTGGGCGAAGCCGGCTTGAATACTTCCGAGAATGGAATAACCGTATGTTCCTTCACCGATTCAAGGCAGCGTGAACAAGCAAGCTCAAGATCGATGGCAAGCTCGCCATCAACTTCAATAAAGCCTTCATGCCCAGTCACCTGAAGCGATACCCGGAGCGGTCCCGTGCGATAAACATCTTGGCGTCCTTTAAAAAGGTTACTGACATCCAACTCTTCGTTAACTGTCGTTTTCAACCCTTTGGACATTGTTTCTTGAATATGAAACTGCATCAGATCACCCCAAACAAACAAAGATTATTATATCTATCAGACTACCGTTTTGTCAACATTTTCACACTGTTTTTCACTAAGCCTTAAGCAACCCGTGATTGAGCTCCCTCTCTATGCTATAGTGAAACAACCAACAATTAACGAAAGAGAGGGTCGAGCGAATGCGCACTGTCGGACTCATTGTCGAATACAACCCGTTTCATAACGGACATTTGTATCATTTACAACAATCGCGCAAAATAACGCAGGCGGACGCTGTTGTTGCCGTCATGAGCGGTCATTTCCTGCAGCGCGGCGAGCCTGCCCTGCTCGACAAATGGGCCAGAACGAAGATGGCGCTCGCTGGCGGCTGCGATCTCGTTATCGAGCTGCCAGTCGCTTACGCAACCCAAG
Source organism: Candidatus Udaeobacter sp. (assembly GCA_035491515.1). GTDB lineage: Bacteria > Bacillota > Bacilli > Paenibacillales > Paenibacillaceae > Pristimantibacillus. The sequence continues at coordinate 11,343 of DATJKM010000129.1, forward strand.
CGGCCGAGTGGTTCGCCTATGGAGCTGTCTCCCTCCTTGAGGCGACAGGCGTCGTTGACAGCTTCTGCTTCGGAACGGAAAACGGCGAGCTTGATCCTCTGCTGCAGGCAGCTGAAATCGTTGCTCAGGAGCCGCCTGCCTTCAAGACACTCCTGAAGCAGCTTCTTCAAACAGGCATAAGCTATCCAAGCGCATACAGCAGCGCAATAACCGCCTATTTATCAGATCATGGATATGCCTCTGCAGCTAATTTCCCATTCGCGCTTCCCAATCATACATTAGCGCTCCATTATTTACTTGCCTTGAAACGGCTGGGCGGCAAAATGGAGCCATTCACCATTACCCGCGAGAAGGCGCAGTATAATCAGGAAACCGCGACCGACAGTATGATTGCAAGCGCAACTGCCATTCGCAAGCTGCTGCTTGAGCAGCGCTCGCTTGAAGCAGCGCGTGCTTTCGTGCCGGAATCAACGATGCGTACGTTGAAGCAGGAATGGTTGGCAGGACATTGCCCAATCAGCTGGGAGCCTTTTTCAAGCACTCTGCTGCATGCCATTGTAACTCGTTCATCTTCTGAACTGGCCGAATTGCATGAGATTACAGAGGGCTTAGAACACCGGATCCGGAATGCCCTTCCGAAGCTGGCTTCACGTCAATTCGAAGACATATTGGCAGCTTTGAAAACGAAGCGCTACACCCGGACGAAGCTGCAGCGCGCTCTTCTCTCCATCCTGCTCGGTCACAGCAAAGCCGACTTCGCACAAGACAAGCTCGCATCGGGTGTTGAATATATAAGAGTGCTTGGTTTTACGGAAAAAGGCAAGCATCTGCTTCGGCGCATGCGAAATACCGCCAAGCTGCCCGTACTGCTTAGCGCAGCACGGGCACCGCAGCCTTTCCGCTACCTGGAGCTAGACACGCAAGCGAGCAGTGTCTATATGCTCGGCGTCCCTGGATCAACCTCCGCACACTCGTTGTTCCGTGATTTTACGGATAAGCCGGTTACGGTTGAATAATTTCAGGCGCAGGCGAGTCATCGAGCTTTTTTATGTAGACGCATTATGAGAGGCTTGTATTTGATCCATCGCTTCCTGCAGCGTTCTGACGCTAACCACCTTCATCGGGGTGCCCAGCGCTTTTGCTTTCGCCTCGGCTTCCTCAAAATTATCCGCAGGCGCCAGAAACAGCTGAGCGCCCTCTTTGCTTGCAATGACGATTTTTTGCTTAATCCCGCCGATCGCGCCGACCTTCCCGTCCACGGTTATGGTGCCGGTCGCCGCTATGCGGAGGCCGCCCGATAAATCGCCTTTAGTCAACAGATCCACAGCCTGCAGCGCAAAGACCAGACCTGCCGATGGACCGCCGATATCTCCAGCTGTTATCGTCAGACGTTTACCTTCGTCCGCCGGCTCCAAGCTGCGGAGCTCGGTCAAACTCATAATGCCAATCGCCTCTAAACGCTGCTCGTTTGTCATCGTCGAATCAAATATGTTCGCCGCAAAGGTCACATTAAGCAGTTTTCCACTACGTTCAATATCGAATTGAACCGGCTTATCCTTGCTCGTTTGTTGAAGCTTATCGAGCAATTCCGTCACACTGCCGAGCGGCTTATCGCCGTTAATGCCAAGAAGCCTATCCCCCGCCTTAAATGAGCTGGACCCGGCATGCACGTCGGATATAACAATGCCGTTCGTTCTGCTCTCATAAGGAAAACCAGCGTAACGATAAGCAGCTTCGATTGCATTGTTTTGCGACCCCTGCATAATGACATTCAATCTGTCTGCGTATTGATCCTTTGAATAGCCTCTAAGCACATCCCGCTTGAGATGCACCTCCATGTTCGTATTCCACATCGACTGAAACGTGTGCAAAAAATTCGGCTCCGTCAATTTTACGGCAGTAAGCAAAAAATCGCCGCCGCCTAGACGGTCGCCTTCTTCCATCGATACCATCGACTTAACGGGAACGGCAATTCCAGGCTCATAAACAACATAGGGCGTTGGAGCGTACAATAACACCCACATGAATGCTGCGGTCGATAAACCGACGATCATCGCCATTCTGCGTAAATCAGAACGCTGCTTTTGCACCTGCCACCCCCAATTTAAACTCCCATTTCCCCATCAAGCATGCCGAAGTCCCTTTTCGGCTGCTGGACTGGCTGTCGCATATGGTCTATCCAGCATCTAGCATGCGTACTATTTAACGTATACGATTGTCCAATTCTTCATGTCTTCAATCTGCTTACCGGCCTGCCCTATCATTCATTATCTCAGCGAAATAAAGGAGTTGAGCAGCATTGGCTAAAACGGTTTTGCTTGCGTTCCTGTCCATCTTGCTTGTCGTTGCCATTATTCTTCAGCCGGATGCTGCATTTCAATCCTCGCTGCAAGGGCTAACCGTATGGTGGAATATCGTATTTCCCGGCTTGCTGCCGTTTCTCGTACTATTTGAACTGATTGCCGCCTTCGGCCTTGCTCACGCCATCGGTTCATTCCTGCAGCCATTGATGAGCCGCTTGTTCAAGCTGCCGGGAGAAGCGGCGCTTGCGCTCGTACTAGGCTGGATGGGAGGCTATCCTGCAGGAGCGGAGGCGGTCGCTTCCTTGCGCAAGAGAAGTCTCGTCACCAAACAACAAGGCCAGCGTCTGCTGGCCTTTGCCCACATGCCGAACCCGTTGTTCATGCTCGTCGTCATTGGCGCAGGATTTCTGCACAAACCTATTGTCGGAGTGATCATTGCAGTTATCGTATGGCTATCAGCTCTATGGCTGATGATCATCATGACGCTGCTCAGCCAAGGTGTCCAAGCTTCGGAAACGCATACTAATGCAGCCAAAGATACTGAACAGGGCCACGGCATGCTTCAGCGAGCAGCCGAAGCGCTCCGCCTCGGCAGGGAGCAGGATGGCCGCAGCTTCGGCAAAGCGCTTGGCGATGCCGTTGCTGCCAGCGTTCAGAAGCTGATGCTGATCGGCGGCTTTATGATTTTTGCAGCTGTAATCGCCAAATTGTCAGAGCCGCTTCTATCATCTTTTCTGGACAAAGCCGGACTAAGCTTCATCAGCCAAGCATTTTTTGAAGGCCACTTGGGCGCCTATGCGGCTGCTGTCTGGGATGCGCCTGGAGCCGGAACACTTGGCAACGCCGCTGCGATCTCTGCCGTGCTCGCTTGGAGCGGGCTCAGCGGCATTTTACAAGCAGGCTATTCCATTTCCGGAACGGACCTTAAGCTTATTCCATTCATTGCATGGAGAGTCGCACATGCGCTGCACGCCCTACTATTCATGCTGGTGCTCTGGAAACCGGCCACGTCCATGCTTAGCCATATACTCGCACCAGGAGCCGCGCCGGCATTTGCGCCTGTCGAATCATTCTCGCCGGATAAAGCCGTTGCGGTTGCCTTGAAAGCCGGCGATTTGCCTGTATTATGGCAGTTTTCCCTATCGGTCTGCGCTCTGCTTGCGCTCCTCGGATTCGTTATTTCGATTATGCTGCTGCCGTTTCGCCGAACTGGCAAATCGCTTTAAATGCTATAGAATGAATGATGGCTTAGATGAAAAACCGTTAGCTCTTTGGTTTATATTTCTCTCGCAATTGCTTCTCCACTACAGGCGGCACCAGCTCATGAACAGCCCCGTTGAACTGTGCGATTTCCTTGACGATGCTGGAGCTCAAATACGAATACTTAGGGTTTGTCATCATGAACATCGTATCGATCTCATCATCGAGCAAATGGTTCGTCGAAGCGAGCTGAAGCTCATACTCAAAGTCGGTTACCGATCGTATTCCTCTTATAATAACGTTGGCCTGCCGCGACTTCATAAATCGGACGAGCAAATCCCGGAAGCTGTCGATCTCAACATTCGGAATATCTCTTGTAACATCGGCAAGCAGCGCTTTGCGCTCCTCGACGCTGAACAACGGATTTTTACTAGTATTATTTAAAACCGCTACAATAAGCCTATCGAATTGCTTAGCGGATCTGCGAATAATGTCCAGGTGTCCATAGGTAACAGGATCAAAGGTTCCCGGGTATACGGCTACACGTTCTTGTTTATTCATTGACATTAACCTCACTTCCATCGGGACTGTCTGAGATGATATATTGGTATATGGACACGGCGGTATCCCCGTATTTCGCATGCTTCAGTTGGTCAAAATGCTCCAGCTGCTCCGGATACCGGTGTGCTGCATCATGCTCGACTACAATAATCGCCTCCGGCTCCAGCATCTGATTCGCAGCGAGCTGCGCCATTAGGCTGTCCATCGTTATCATTTTGTATGGCGGATCAAGAAAAACAAGCCGGAACTTCTGTCCCCGCTTCGCTAGCGCTTTCAATGCACGCTCCGCATCATTCCTATAAATTTCAGCGGCGCTTCCCATATTTGCTGTCTGTACATTTTGACGAATAATATCGATGCTTATTTTCTCCCGATCAATAAAGACGGTACGCTCTACACCTCTGCTCCAGGCCTCAATGCCCAATCCGCCCGTACCTGCGAACAGATCCAGCGCCATTCCACCATCGAAGTAAGGCCCGATCATGCTGAAAATAGCTTCCTTCACCTTATCCGTTGTCGGCCTCGTGTTCATGCCAGGCACAGCCTTCAGCGTGCGGCCCTTGGCCTCGCCCGCAATGACTCTCACTGCAATTGCCCCCTTCACTCTCATTCCCGCCTATCGTACCATAGAATCCCTTTCATAATAAAGCAGAAGCATGTCGAAAATTGCGGAGCAGGGTGCCAGTCCAACTGTGTACAAAAATATTTCTCACCCCAGTCATGTATATTTCCCCTTAAACCGGACAAGATACATTTATCGGCGTCGCAAGATGCCGTAGACAACCGCGGAGAAGACTTACGTTTCCCCATAAGCTCTTCGTCCGGTTTCTCCTCTCCCATGAAAAGGGCGTCCCGAAAGGGACGCCCGATTTTTTTTGTAAAGCCTTATGTAGTAGCCTACGTAAGTATTTCACCTGACTCACATCGCAAAACACCAGCTCAGCACCTAATTCGCGCATTAATCGCTCACGCTTATAGCGGCCCTCATATCTCCGAATAATCCATGCGCTGCTCCATCTGCCTGACCTTCCTTTCGAATTTATTCTAATCTGCCTTAACTTTTTCTAATTGGAATTAAACGCGCTAATTGTTTATCATACGTTCATAGCCTTTTTTCTGCTCCTCTAAAGCGGGCTAATAACCGCTCTAGAGGAGCTTTTTTTACTTATTAATGGCGCTTTCCCAGGTATGGGTGCGAACGACTTTACACTTTACAATCCTGCTGGTTAGTATTTCATTACTCTTCATAGCCAAACTCCGTAAGCTTCATTTCGGTCTTTACCGTCCCCCTTTATTATTCATCTTCCGGTCTTTCCCTTATTACTGGGTTACCAATACAGTAATTTTCATAAATCCATCAAAAACTTTTTCGCATGAACACACTAATTTTTAAGTTTGAACACCAATCAAATCTAATCTAGTAATTTATGAATAAACGGCAGTCCTTACCCAAGGGTTTGGCTGCCGTTTTGGTATTTAGCTATTTTTGCAAAGCTCAATTTGGCGGCTCATACTTTTAACGTTTAACATGGGCTTCAGGAGCCTTATCCGACACGAGATTCAGGACGATGCCGTGCTCTAGAAGCGCCTTTAGTCCGCAGAGAACGATCGTGAATCCTTCCGTTGAATCTATGGCTTGCTTCACGATGTCATCCCCATCTCCTTTAAAGCCTGAGTTGGTAATCGTGACAAAGGTTTCGTTCTCTGCCAGAGGCTTAAAAATCCATTCGACCGTGGTGCCAAAGTCGATAAGGATGCGCTTGTTTTCCTCGATTTCTTTCACATCAACATCTGCAGAAGCACCGTACATCTCCCAATCCCACTGGACTCGCTTTCCCGTTTCTAACCTTCCGCTGCTCTTGGTGAACCAGAATTTTGAAGTGATTGCAGGGTCGATAAAAGCCTGAAACACCTCTTCAACCGGTTTTCTAATCAGCATTTCTGCTTTTGCAATAAGCTCGTCATTCAGGTCTGCCATGAAGATTTCTCCTTTCAACGTGCAAGGCTCCTTTTATCATAGCATATATTTTATACCTTTCTCCTCTCCCATGATAAAGGCGCCCCGCATGGGACGCCCTTTTTATTATAAGCTATAAAATTATTGGCTTTGAAACCCAATAGGTCTCTTAGGCTCCTCTGGATTTTGTCTTTTAACAGCCATCAATAAGAAACTGATTTGCGATACATG
>DATJKM010000130.1:0-13299 GCA_035491515.1 Candidatus Udaeobacter sp.
GGACCGTTTTTCTTGCCGATCAAATAGCCGATTAAGTCGGTCGAGACCTGCGCGATCACCCGGGTTTTCGCTCCGGACGAGTGGGCCAGAATGGCCGGCGTATCGCCCAAGCCGCCGACATCGAGCCTGCCGCCGATGAGCGCTTCGCTTTGGTCAGGTCCGTTTGGAAAGCCGGTCAGCTTCACTTCGGTGATGCCGTATTTCTTCAATTCCGCTTGAATGATGCCTTTATAGAATCCCCAGCCTTCCGCGCCGGAAGGCAGATTCAGCTTGTTCGTACCGATATAGCCATAGTTCAGAACAGCGGGAACATCACTCTTGGCACCGCCGGAAGCGGCAGTCACGGCGACGTTTCCGCTTGCCGCGGATGAGTCCTCCTGCTTGCCGTCGCTTCCGCTATTTCCGCATGCCTGAATGAAAAGCAGTATAAGTGCAAAAGCAAGAATGCCTATGAAACGCAATGCCTCGCGGCCCCCTTTTCCCCTCTTTGTCATCTCTGTTTCTCTCCTCTCAAGTCTCTACACACGTTTCATTAAAATCTTGTTTTAACAGACAATTGATACATATATTCGTGACTGGATACCGGCGTTCGTCCCCGGCCCCAGCCGACTTTCTCCCGGTAACCGCCGAGCAGCCCCTGCTGCTCGATTTCCTCCTCGCTTATATGAATGACGGCTTCCGAATCCGGCGCCACATAGAGCGCATCCACCGGACAATACAGCTCGCACATGAAGCAGGTTTGGCAGTCGCTTTGCCGCGCGATGAGCGGGATGCCGTTCTCTACGCGGTCAAAAACATTCGTGGGGCAGACATTAACACACTGGTTGCACTCGATGCATTTTGACTCGCTGATGATTTCAATCAATTTATGACGGCCTCCTTCTGAACTTCCTGCGTCTTGACCCACACATGATCCAGCCCGCCGCTGACCAATCGGTAGCGCTGCTCATTATCCAATTGCGGGAAGTCTTCCCGTTTGTGCATTCCTCTCGTTTCGGTACGAACGCGTGCGGAATGATACATCCACCGGGCGGTCGCGGTCATGGCCGCCGCTTCGCGCGTTTTGACCCCATCAGAATTCAAGGTTACGGCTTTGCCGCGCAGCTCGTTCCAGATACTGTCGAGGCGCTCGATCGAACCATCCAGCCCTTTCTCCGTTCTGAACAGGTTGCGGTCGTACGGCATGACTTCCTCTTGGATGGAACGAACGTATTCCTCCGTCTTCCGTGGAGCGGATTGATCCGCTGCTTTGGCGGAGAGTGGAGAGGAGGACAAGCCTTTCAAACGGCGGAATTCCTTCTTCACGCCGAGGTTTTGAGCATACGCGGCCGCCCCTTCACCTGCGAACGATCCCGAAGACATCGCCCAAGCCGCATTATGGCTGCCGCCACCGGTGAAGCCGCCGCAGATCAGCTCGCGCGTTGCGGCGTCGCCGGCGGCGTATAATCCGGGCACTTTGGTGGCGCAGTGCTCGCCGGCGATATGAATTCCTCCTGTACCTCGCACGGTTCCTTCCAAACGCAGCGTAACCGGGAACTTGTCTTTGAACGGATCGATGCCGAGCCGGTCGAACGGCAGAAAGAAGTTGGTCTGCCCGACGCGCAGCAGCGGCTGAATATCATCCGGCGCTTGATCGAGTCTCGCGTATACTTGCCTTCCTTGCAGCAGGTTGCGGGCTATAACCGAACGGCCCCGCTGCGATCCGGCTCCTTCCACAACCGAACCGTCCTCATAATAGAAGCTGGCGTATTTGTAATAAGCCGTTTTGGTCACCGACGAGAATGTGGGTGAAATCGCGTAAGCATTCGAAAATTCCATTCCCGAGAGCTCCGCTCCTGCTTCCGCAGCGAGCAAGTAACCGTCTCCCGTCAGTACGTTGCAGCCGAGCGCTTTGCTGAGGAAGGCGCATCCGCCGGATGCGATAATGACTGCCCCTGCGCGCACGGTCCAGGTGTCGCCTGCTTGCGTGCGGACGCCGGTCGCTCCCCCGACGCCATGCTCATCCGCCAGCAGTTCCAGCGCGGGACTGTGGTCCAATATTTTCACGCCGGATTTCAGCGCCTTCTTGCGCATCAGCTTCATATATTCCGGTCCTTGAAGCCCTCTCCGGTATTGGGTGCCGTTCTCATCGAGCGGAAACGGATAGCCCCATTCGGCGATTTTGTTCATGTTCTCGTAGGTCCGGTCGAGTACCCGATCCATCCACCCATTCTCCGCCAGATGGCCTCCCAGCCCGAAACGGCTTTGCTTTGCCTCTTCACGCAGCTGAGCGTCCGGCTTGATGTACCACACCCCCGTACCCGAAGGCGCCGTGGCGCCGCTCGATCCGCAGTATCCTTTATCCACAAGCACTACCTTCGCGCCTTTGGATGCCGCCGTAATCGCCGCCCACGTGCCCGCAGGTCCCCCGCCAATGACCAATACATCGGCATCCAACTGAAGATCGACCGCTTTTACTCTCGTTTCACTCATTCTCCTTGCCTCCTATTTTTCATTATTGATCTATGGAACACATCTGCCATATGCGGCAAACGAAACCAACCAAGCTTAACCCCTGTAATTGTCCCGCCAGTGCAGCCAGCGTCGTTCCAACAGCCGCACAAGAGAATCGAACAGCTTGCCGACGATTGCGAAAATAATGACCCCGACAAAAATGACTTCCGTCGTCGAGTTCTGCTTGCCGATGTTGATCAAAAATCCGATACCCGATTGTGAACCGATCAATTCGGCGACAACAAGGCCAAGCCATGAGACGGCCAGGGAAAGCCGCACTCCGAGCAGTATGTTCGGCAAAGCGGCAGGCAGGATGAGCCGCGTAATTTGTTTGAACCGGCTGAATTCCAGCACGCCCGCGACGTCGAACAGACGGTTATCTACGCTGCGTATTCCCGCGAACGTGTTGATATACATCGGGAAGAACGCCCCGTTTGCGATAATGAAGACTTTGGACGTCTCACCGAATCCGAACCATAAAATGATGAGCGGCGCGAGCGCCAGATGCGGCACCATCCGCAGCATTTGGAAGCTCGGATCGAGCACATGCTCCGCTTTCCGGGAAAATCCGACGAGCAGGCCGGTCAGCAGGCCCAAACTGCCTCCTATGGCGAAACCGGCCGCCGCTCGCTGTATGCTGATACTCAAATTGAAGACTATTTCGCCTGACACGATCATCTCTTTGAATGACTCCAGTATCATGGCCGGCGTGGGAAGGAAGAAGGTTGAAATAAACCCCAGCTTGCCCGCAAGCTGCCAAACAATCACTATGACTACAGGAAGGATCGCTCCGATAATAAAATCGTTTACTCTCGCTTTCCATTTCAAGCCGGACCATGAGGACTTCCGTTCATTTGTTCGGCCTATCGGCTGGACAAGCACTTCCGCCTGGTTGCTCATAACGATGCATCGCCTCCTAGCCTTGATAATTGTCGCGCCACTTCAGCCACCTTCGTTCCAACAAACGGACGAGCGAATCGGTAAGCTTCCCGACGACTGCGAAAATGATAATACCGACAAATACGATCGGCGTCTTGCTGAACTGCCTCGCATCCGACATCAGATAGCCGATTCCCGAGGTAGAAGCCATGAGCTCCGCCACGACCAATCCGAGCCAAGAGATTCCGATCGAGAGGCGCGCCCCCAGTAGTATGTTCGGCAGCGCCGCCGGAATGACGAGCCGAATCAACTGCTTAAACCAGCTGAAGCCGAGCACCCTCGCCACTTCAAACAGCTTGTTGTCCACATTGCGGATACCGAGAAAAGCATTGATATAAAGCGGGAAAAAGGCGCCTTTGGCAATGAGCAGCACTTTCGATTCTTCCCCGATTCCGAACCATAAGACGAACAGCGGCGCTACCGCCAGACTCGGAATCATCCGAATCATCTGGACAGTCGGATCGAATGCCCGCTCAGTCCGGCGGAACAGTCCTACAAGAATACCGCACAGAAGCCCGAACCCACCGCCAAGGAAAAAACCAAGCGCCGCGCGGGCAATGCTGATTCGAAAGTGCTCCCACAACTCACCAGTGGCGGCAAGCTTACCGAAAGCTTTGGCAATCGTTACAGGCGTCGGGAACAACAAGGTCGAAATAACCCCAAGCTCGCCCAGCACCTGCCAGAAAACAAGAAGCGCGAGGGGCAGAAGCGAACCCAGCAAGAAAACCGTCGTTCGCTTGTAGCCTCCGGGTTTCGTGATTTCGGTCGATGCGCTCATTCCAGTACCCTCCCTTCATTTGGCCGTTAGATGCCTGCGCCGCTGTCGACTAGCTCCAGTTCCTCAATTTTCTCGAATTCGCCGATTACCTTATAACGCAGCTCCTGAAAGGCGACGCTCGACTTCTTGCGCGGAAACAACAGCTCCACGGGGACAATTTTCTGAACCGTTCCGGGACGCGGCTTCAGAATGACGATCCGATTGGCCAGAAATACCGCTTCATCAATATCGTGAGTGACAAAAATCATCGTCGTTTTGTTCTGCTGCCAAATATCGAGAAGCACCTCCTGCATGTGCGCTCTCGTGAAAGCGTCAAGCGCGCCGAATGGCTCGTCGAGCAGCAGCACCTTCGGGTTGCGGAGCAGTGCCCGTGCAATGGCTACCCTCTGGGCCATACCCCCGGACAGCTCCCGCGGATACGATTTCTCGAAGCCCTTCAAGCGCACAAGTTTGATCAGTTCATCCACCTTCTTACGGATTTCCGGCTTATGCAGGGATAAGTCGGCGGCGATGTTCTTCTCGACCGTCAGCCAAGGAAACAAGCGAGGCTCCTGAAAAATAAATCCCTTCTCAATGCCCGGCCCGGTCACCTGCCGATCATTCAGCTTAACGCTGCCGTCATAATCGGCGTCGAGCCCGGCGACGATTTTAAGCAGCGTGCTTTTTCCACAGCCGCTCGGGCCGATGACAGTAATGAATTCACCTTCTTTCACCGCCAGATTAATATTTTGAAGAGCCGAAACGGAGCCTTTGCCGGAATGAAAAGTCTTGCTGAGCTGCCGGATGTCGAGTAACGCGCTCATGAGTTTCATCCTTTCTCTCGTCCCGTTCGTTATTAACACAAAAAGGCATTCTCAATTGAGAATGCCTCCGTCCGAACGGTCGACCTTATATAATTTGGTTAATGTCGTTAATACATATTATTCATAGTGAATTAATTGGTTTTACAATAACAAGAAACCGCCATGCTGTCAATCTGTTTTTTACAAAAGCGGCTCCCATAAGCGGGAAGCCGCCTTTGTCATGCTATCGCAGTTATTCTTTGCCAATGTGGAAAACTTTCTATAAAGTCACAGCTAAACGTAAACGGCCAGCTTTAAAGTGATTTAAGCATGACTATTAATCGATGTTCAGGCTGAATACGACCGGAGCGGCGCTTCGAACCCTCGTTGTCGTAATGATCAACGCCTCATCGGTCCTCTCCCATAACGGTTTTTCTTCGAACCCTAAAACGCTTATATCCTCGATGATACCCTGGAAATGATGCGATTTTTCACTAAGCGACTTAATCTTAACGACTCCATCATCCGGAAACACAAGAACAGTTACATATAGTCGGCTTCCCTTCACGGTGAAGCGGATATCCTCGCTCGTATAGGCCTTCGTTACGCCATCCGTAAATTGGCCTTCCTTAATCTTCGTAGGGCCCTCGCCCGACGTCCGCCAGAAGGTCGTATCATAGATCGCTTCGCCATTTACTTTAAGCCAGTCGCCAATTTCAAGCAAAATTTGTTTATCCTGCTCAGGAATCGTTCCATCTGCTTTCGGTCCTACGTTAAGCAGCAGGCTGCCGTTTTTACTGACGATATCAACCAGATCCCGGATGATCTCAACCGATGTTTTATATTCATTATCCGCTGTATAGCACCATGAATTTTTTGCAACAGCGGTATCCGTTTGCCAGAAATACGGCTTCATATCGGCGAACTGGCCTCTTTCAACGTCTGGAACAGCGGTACCGAATTGAAAGGCATCATGCTTATAGTTGATGGCAACCTCGATTCCCCACTCAGCTGCCTTATTATAATAATACGCTGCAAATTTTTTGAGATAGGGCTTGAAGGCTGCCGTCTGAATCCACCAGTCAAAATAAAAAATATGAGGCTTATACTGATCAACAAGCTCGCAGCAGCGAATGAGCCAATCCTCCAAGTACTGCTGGTTCGGAGGGGAGCCATACAGGTCATGATGGTCAGGCTCGGGCATGGCGGGCCAATAAAAGTCGCCTTGCACGAGCGGCTCTTTAATATCAGATTCAAACTCCTTGCCATGCGACATGAAAAACCAATGCTCGGCACGATGGGAAGAGACGCATAAGGTCAGCTGCCGCTTTTCAAATGCTTCTTTCATTTCGCCAAGCAAATCTCGTTTAGGCCCCATCTCATAAGCGTTAAACGGAGAAATATCGCTTTTGTACATTTGAAATCCGTCATGATGCTCGGCGACAGGCATAATATATTTCGCGCCCGCCCGCACGAAGAGCTCAGCCCATTCGTCTGCGCTAAAGCGCTCCGCTTGAAACATCGGGATAAAGTCCTTGTAGCCAAAGTCCTTATGCTCCCCGTACACGGCAATATGATGCTTATATGCTTTTGAATCCTTGATGTACATATTTCTGGAATACCACTCGCTGTCGAATGCCGGTACGGAATACAAGCCCCAGTGGATGAAAATACCGAATTTCGCGTTTTTATACCAGCCCGGAACCTGATACTGGCTAAGTGAGTCCCAATTATCTTTAAAACTTCCTTTGGCAATCGTATCGTCAATAACCTTCAAATATGCACTTGCATCCATGATCGTCATCATCCCTTCGCACTGTAATGCCTACGTACATTCTAGCGATGAAATCATAGAAAAAACATGCAGAAAGCTATCTTTCTATTGGACAAAAATAACCTTTCCATTCTAATTGCTTTCCTAATGGAAACAAAAAAGACGCTCTCCTCCTCCTGTACATGTTGTCTAGATAGACAACAGCCATCCGGAAGAAAAGCATCTATTTCATTCATCTTTTTATATTTCAAGACGACAACGTCCGCTTCAGCCAATCGTAAGCCAACCGCCCGCTTATTTCATGAGCGCCGGGGAACACATCCTGTGCCAGCTTGTCCCCTGCGCCTTCAGCGTCATAGATCGCCTGAATTTCCGCGGCAGCCTTGCGAAAGCCTGCTACCGGAAAGATCGGATCATTCTCGCCCGACTCGAGAAACAACGGACGCGGAGCGATGAGTCCAATCAGCTCCGGCAGCTCGGCATGCGCGAGCAACCCCGGCGTGTAATTATCGATGCAATGATGTACAGCAAAAATGCTGTCCTTGAACGTGTTCGTGAAGCCCGCCAGTACCGCCGCGTTTATTCTGGCCTCCAGCACAGCGGCTGCATAGCCAATCAAGCCGCCGCCCGAAAAGCCCATCAGTCCAATTCGATTCGCATCGGCCTCCGGCCGTAAGGCCAAGTAATTGAAAGCCTTTAACGCCTCGGTTACGCGCAGGCCGGTAAGCGTCTTGCCGAGCATCATCAGCTGCGTCGACAGAGTGTAGCAGGAGCTTGGCGCATCCGGATTAAGCGCGAGATCCGCGAGCAGCCTGCGCTCGCCGAAACCGATAACATCCGGTGCGATAACGATCATTCCCCGCTTAACCAGCTGCACCGCAAAATGCTGGTGTATGCCCGGCTCCGCCTCGTCAGGCGAACCATCCTTCAGCAGGCCGACAATTTCCCGGCTGCCGTAGCCATGACCGTGAAGCGCCAGTACGCCGGGCAGCGCTCCCTTCGCGTCATTAGGGATAAGCACATAAGCGGCAAAGGTCAAATCCGGCGTAGCCGACAGCTCCACCCGCTCGCGGACATATCCGTCGCATTCTAAGCGTTCCAGCAATTTAGGAGCATGTGCGGGATTAGGCACGAAATGGCCGATCGCCTCGCGCAGCGCCGCCTTCAGCTTCGGCCTCCGCTCGTTCCGAAGCTCCCGTATGGATTGGATGCGATGCCGGCTAACTGCTTCGTCATACAGCTTCTCTAAATAAGAATCCCCGTTCCACATCGTTGTCACTCCCGTCCCTGAGTTAAATTTACTGCTGTGCTGCTGCGTTGAACAGCAAGGACCGTTTCGGAACGATACGGATCGCTTGCCCTCCGCTTGGCGCCATCAAGGCGTGTAGCTCTGTCGTATGATCCACTTCCTTAACCGTAATGGCCACATTTGTACGGGTCGCAGGCTTATCGAGTGAATCTGCATATATATACGCGATATAGGCAGTGCTTTCCTCCAGAAAATCAAACTTTACCCGGTTTTGGCCTTCGGCATTAATTCGGCCAAGCGTGCTGAAAATTCACGGCTTCCGTCGGAATCCTCTTCGCCAATGAGGACGAGCAGAGGAATCCTCGTGCTGTTCCGGCTCAATAAAGCGATGAGAGACGGCGGGGATCCGGCATCGCCGATTTGCCGTACCCTCTCAAATCTTAGCGGATGACACGATAATGCTGCGCCAGCTCCTCTACTTGCGAATCCCACATTCTCAAATCGAAGGAGTGGGCATGCAGCAAAATAAGCGTCTCGCCCGAGCCGCTTTCCTCGTAATAAAGCTTCGTTCCGTTAATAGCTAATACAGCCGCGTTATGTTTCATTCCAATTCCCCTTTTAAAAAGCTTATAACCCAACGCCCCCGGATGGAATGCTATTTTTTAATGAATAATGTCCTTTTTTTAAGAAAATCGGACTATGATGGGGCTCATCATAGTCCGTTTCGTTGTCATAGCAGCAGTTTGCGTTTCGAAATAAAGCCTTTTACGTTTTTCATCTGCGATGTCTCTGCAATAGATTTTAGCTGTCTTCATCACATTTTATTAGTCCGATATTGAATACTTAAATACTGAGTTTACTCCGCAGTCTGCTCATTAGTTCGATTTTGTTACTTGATGAGAATTTTACTGAGCTTTCAGCTGGTTAGTTCGTTTTTTGCTGCTTCATGCGGCGTTTACGCTGCACTCTGCTTTCTTCAGGATGCTTCACTCCAACCATTAGTTCGATTTTGGATACTTAATTTCTGAGTTTACTCCACAGACTGCTCATTAGTTCGATTTTGGATACTTAATCTCGCCTTTTCCAACGTTCCGCCGAAAAAGCGTCATTTAGCTGCACAAAATCAACCTAATCGACTTCATTTCAAGTGATAGCTTGAATTAGTTCGACCAAACCAACTTAAACGCACGGCTCCCCTTCATCCATGCCTTAAAAAGCAGCCGATTTTGCAGTCAAAATACAGAACGATGCCGGATTAGGAGCGCATACACATCCCATGCATTCATATCTGACGAAACCCGTATCCTGCGTGCCGTATCGAAATACTTAAATTCCTAAACAAAAAAACCTCATCGCGAGATGAGGGAAATGCTGTAAGTTGCAGAATGATGGAAAAGCTTCTATAAAGCTGCATAAAGAATGAGGAAAAAGCTACTGTAAAGCTGCGTACAGAAGCGCAGGCGCATCACGCAAACCGATCTGGCGAGAAGGCCTGATTGTAAGCGGACGTCTGCTTGTTCTCGATATAATCTGCCGCCAGCTTAGCGGTTGCCGGACTGAGTAAAATGCCGTTGCGGTAATGACCGACAGCAAGCACGACACGGCTCGATTCCGCTATCCGCCCTATTAAGGGAAAACCATCCTGCGTAGCGGGACGAAGACCGGCCCAGCTGTGAAACGGCGTTTTGTCCGCCAAAAACGGAAACAGCTGCTTATTCCAATTTTTCAGCCGCCCGATTCCTTTGTCCGTAACCGTCGTATCAAAGCCGGCAACGTCCTCCGATGCGCCGCATACGAGAGTCGAGTTTGATTTGCCCACCAAGTAGCCCTGATTGCAGAAAACCATATGGGAAACGGGCTGCGCCTCGACTTCATACGCGCAAATTTGCCCGCGGATAGGATAAACCGGAATGTTCATATGAAATGTCTCTGCAAGCTGCTGCGCCCAAGCGCCCGAGCAAATCAGCAGTTGATCACCGTCAAAAAAACGTCCGTCCGCTGCGCGGACGACAGCCTCGCGCTGCCATTCGACGATTTCAAGCTTATCCAAATTCTCATAGATTTGTACGCCGATATTTCTGCACGCCTGCTCCAGCGCGCTAACAAAATGAGGAGCATAGATGTGGCTTTCCTCCGGCGTATATAAAGCTGCCTGGGCACTCCGCGTGAGCAGCGGCTCCTTGCAAAAGAGCGCGTCTCCCTCCAAAATGCTGCCGGAAGAGCCGAATTGCCGCTGCCAGAGCAGTCTGCCCTCAAGCGCCAGCAAATCTGCCTCATGATAGGCGACATACAGACTGCCTGAGCTCGTATACTCGAAGTCCTGCTTAGAAATTTGCCTGATCGTCTGCTGCCACTCCGGATAAAGCTTCAAACTGTCTAAGCAAAGCTGAAAAAAATCATCCGGCCCTTCCACATTTTCAGAATACGGGGCGAGCATCCCGGCAGCAGCGCCGGAAGCCTGGCCGCCGCAGTGCTTCGTTTCGAGAAGCGTGACTTGGCAGCCCCGGCTCTGCAGTTCAAAAGCGCAGGATAAGCCGATAATGCCTCCGCCCATAACCATGATTCTCTCTCTCGTCAACGTTCCATCTCTCCCGTAAATCAGGTTATTTCAATTTGAATTGCTCAAGTCCGCTGCTAGCCGAAGCGTACCGCTTCTTCGTAATTCTGCCCGATAAATAGGATAGCCGCCCTGCTTCAATAGCGAGGCTCATCGCCTTCGCCATCCTTACCGGGTCCTTCGCTTTCGCTACCGGCGTATTCATCAGAACGCCGCTTACCCCAAGCTCCATCGCCTGTGTTACATCGCTT
The DNA here is from genome assembly GCA_035491515.1 of Candidatus Udaeobacter sp. Classification (GTDB taxonomy): domain Bacteria; phylum Bacillota; class Bacilli; order Paenibacillales; family Paenibacillaceae; genus Pristimantibacillus. The sequence continues at coordinate 10,824 of DATJKM010000130.1, forward strand.
GCAGAGCCAAGACCCGCATCGACAATGATCGGAACCCCGGCTTCTTCGACGATCAATCCGAGATTATACGGATTTAGGATGCCAAGACCTGTGCCGATCGGCGCCGCTCCCGGCATGACGGCTGCCGCTCCCGCTTCCTCAAGCCGCTTGCAGATGACTGGATCATCCGACGTATAAGGCAGCACCGTAAAGCCTTCCTTCACTAATATTTCCGTAGCCTTCAACGTTTCGATCGGGTCCGGCAGCAGCGTCCGTTCATTTACGCTAATCTCGACCTTAATCCAATCGCTGAGTCCTGAAGCACGCGCCAAGCGGGCGATACGAACGGCCTCGTCTGCCGTCCGCGCGCCCGATGTATTCGGAAGATATATATAATTGTCATCCTCCAAATGCTGAAGGATCGAATCATCCTCCGTAGAAGCCAAATTAATCCGCCTGATCGCGAACGTCAGTACCTGTGCGCCCGAAGCTTTGATCGCTTCCTTCTGGACGAACGGGTTAGGAAACAGTCCCGTACCGATAAAAAAACGGGAGGAAAGCGTATGGCCGCCAATTTGCAAAACATCTGATTTCATACAATCAGCCCCCTCCTACAAAATGAACCAATTCAATTCGCATATTCGGATGAACGGGCGTATCCGCCCATTGCTCCGCAGTCAGCACCTGGCCGTCCGCTTCCGCTACAACCGGCTTGCCCGTAAGTCCTAGCCGTTCAATAACGTCTTGAATCGTATTTACTTGTTCCAGCTGCTGCTGCTCGCCGTTGATGATAAGCTCCATAAGATCACTTTCCTCTCTCCAGCTTCCTGATGAACGCCTCGCAGGTACCTTTCACGTCCGCGCTGCCTACGATTTCGCTGACCGCGCAAATTCTGCTTGCCCCTGCTTCGATGACTTCATCGACATTGTGCAGCTTGATGCCGCCGATCGCTACGAATGGAATTTTCACAGCTTGTGCGACCTCACGGACATAAGCTATCGTTACCGGATCAACAACGTCCACTTTAGTAGCCGTTGGATAGATGGGACCAACGCCAATATAATCCGCTCCCTGCTGCTCAGCGAGCAGCGCTTCCTCGAGCGCATGGGTAGAAATACCGATTATTTTGCTGCCGACGATTTTTCGCGCTTCCGAAAGCGGTACATCCCCTTGGCCCAAATGGATGCCGTCAGCATCCGCTTCCATCGCAATATCGATATAATCGTTAACGATGAAGGTTACTCCGTATTTTCTGGTCAGCTCTCTAAGCGCCTTAGCCTTGGCCAGCACCTCCGCTTTATCGCTCGTTTTATCGCGCAGCTGAATAATATCCACGCCGCCCTTGATCGCTTCCTCCATCACTTCAATAAGGTTCCGTCCCGGATGGAACTGCTCTCCTGTTATCGCATACAATCGAAAATCTTTCATTGCTCATCAAACCTCCGTTTTAAAGCCCGATATAACGGGCATATAAAGTTTTGGCGCGTACGAAATCATCGGTTCCCTGCACGAGCACGCGCCCGTCCGCAAACAGCACGAGCCGCTCGCCCTCAGGCAGTTCAGCTTTGAGAAGAAACGGATTCAAATTGACCTTTACCGCTACCGGCTCCAGCCGCTGCCGCCAGACTTCAAGATCTAGCGTCCCGCTGCCCGCAATTTGGATCGTTTCCCGTCCGCATAAGGAAAGCACGGTGTTCTCCCCGCTCAAATCAAGCGCCGGGTACTGCTTCAGCTGACAGCACGGACAGCTCTTGTCCGGTTCGCCCAGCTTCATCTCATAGTATTGATTTTGCCAAAGATCAAACGTGACTAAGCTCTTTCTTCTTTGCTTATTGTCACCGACCAAATATTTGAGCGCTTCAACCGCCTGATAGGAGCCGACCATATCGACAACCGGCGCAATGACACCGATCATGTCGCAGGTTTGGCCGCCGGCATCCCCTGTTTTAATGAAGCAGCGCAAACATGGCGTCTCGCCGGGAACGAAGATCGCGCTCATCCCCCGCGAGCTGACGGCGCCGCCGTACGTAAACGGAATGCCAAGTTTGAAGCAAGCGTCGTTTAACAGAAAGCGGGTATGGAAATTGTCCGTGCCGTCCAGCACCAGATCCATTCCTTCGAGCAATTCCTCGATATTATGGGCGGTTACGTCGGCAACGATCGCTTCCAAACGAACGGAGGAATTAATTTTTTTAAGCTTCTTTTCGGCTGCTACGACCTTCGGATATACATGCTGCACATCCTCCTCATCGTAAAGCATTTGCCGCTGCAAATTGCTTTTTTCCACGTAATCTCGATCTACAAACCGTACATGCCCAACTCCTGCGCGCACCATATGGTTGGCCAGCACCGTTCCCAGCGCTCCCATCCCGACGATACAGACCGCGCTGCCCTTCAGCTTCCGCTGTCCAGCTTCGCCAATCGGCGCAAAAAGCATTTGTCTTGAATATCTTTCCTCCATTTGCCGCTCCTTTCCGCGCGCTTGTTCACTCATTT
>DATJKM010000131.1:0-2181 GCA_035491515.1 Candidatus Udaeobacter sp.
ACCGCAAAGGCAGTACGGACTCGCTTGTTACAAATGAAAATTATTTTCCGAAGGACAGCAAAACCTTTGAGCAGCAAGCTGATCCGGAGCAGGTAAAAGAGGAATTGATCGCACAAATCGAAATGGCTTTGGCAATGGGAATGAGACCATCGCATGCCGATAATCATATGGGCAGCCTGTACGGATTAGCGACGGGACGTCATTTTCTGCCGATTGTGTTTGATGTATGCGCCTCCTACGGACTGCCGTTCCGCTTGCCTCGTTATCTGCTGCAGGAGAATGGACAGGTAGCGCCGCCTGAGCTTGCCGATCAAGCTAAGCAGCTTGCACAGCTTGCCGATTCGAAAGGTGTTGTTATTCTTGATTACTTAGTGGGGCTTCCGTTCCAATTGCAGGATGGCGAAACTTTCGATTCTCTAAAAACGAATATGCAGCAGCTATTGAAAAGTTTGCATCCCGGAGTAACCGAGCTCATTATCCATCCTTCTCTCGTTACAGATGAGCTGAATGCCTTTCATGGTCAGCCTGTCAAGCGCGGACTGGAGCTGGAGCTGTTCCGTGATGCAGAAGTCAGGCAGACGCTGCAGGATGAAGGCATCCGCATGATCCGATGGCGGGAGCTGCAAAAGCTTCAGCAGGGCCGTACCGGCTTTACAACCTAATCGAGGAGCTGACCTATGCCTTTTGAAGCCATAAAGCAATTAGCAGAGCAGGTTAAAGCAAATATTGGACGTGTAATCGTCGGGAAAGAGGAAGTCATCGATTTATTGCTGATTGGACTTATCACTTCAGGGCATGTGCTGCTGGAGGATGTTCCTGGTACGGGCAAGACATTGCTGGCAAAATCGCTCGCGAGATCATTGTCCTTGAATTTTAAACGCATTCAATTTACGCCGGATCTGCTTCCATCGGACTTGAGCGGCATTCATTTCTATAATCAAAAAATAAGCGAGTTCGAATTTCGAGCGGGTCCTTTATTTACGAATTTGCTGCTGGCTGATGAAATCAACCGCGCAACGCCGCGCACGCAATCGAGTTTGCTCGAATGCATGGAGGAGCGGCAAATAAGCATTGACGGGGAAACTAAGTTTTTGGAGCGTCCTTTTATGGTTATAGCAACGCAAAATCCGGTAGAGCATCAAGGCACGTTCCCTCTGCCCGAGGCGCAGCTTGACCGGTTTCTGTTTAAAATCAAAATGGGTTATCCGACGACTGAGGAGGGCCTACAGCTTTTAAAACGATTCAAAGATCAGGACCCTCTCTCCAAGCTGGAGCCCGTTGCGGGAAGCGAAGTCATCCAGAATGCGCAGCAAAGTTATACAGCAGTAAGGGTGACGGACGATGTTCTTCACTATTTGCTGCAAATCATTGAACAGACACGTAAGCGGGATGAAGTTTCGGTCGGGGTTAGCCCGCGCGGCAGTCAAGCGCTCCTGCGTGCTTCGCAGGTTCATGCCATATTGCGCGGACGAGATTTCGTAACGCCGGATGATGTGAAGGCAATGGCTAAGCCTGTGCTGTCCCATCGATTAGCGATTAGGGGCATGCAGCGTACAGCTAAACAGGCGGATTCCATCATTGATGATATTATTCGTGTGACGGCCGTGCCTGCGGAAGCCGCCATACCGGTAAGGTAGGCGGCCAGCTGATGATCTTATTCTGGTTTATCGTTGCGGCGGTCGGAATATTGTACTTACAGGGCCGATTATTTCAACGATTCGTGCTGCGGCACATCAAATACGAGCGACGTTTTCAGGCAAAAGCTTGCTATAGCGGCGAACAAGTAGAACTGATCGAGGAAATAGCTAATGCCAAGTGGCTTCCGGTTCCATGGCTGCGCGTGGAGTCTCAGCTGCCTGTGCATCTGCACTTTCTGCAGCTTGATAATTTCTCCGTCAGCAGCGGACAGGTTTATCAGAACCATAAGAGCTTCTTCAGCCTCGCACCCTATACCAAAATTACACGAACACATCGTATCACATGTGCAAAGCGCGGCTGGTACAAGCTTCACACCGTTACGCTGACCGGAGGGGATTTGCTGGGGCTATCCCATGCGTCTGAGCAAATTGCGCTCCTCGGGGAGCTTCTTGTTTACCCCAAGCCCGCCTTGGTGCCCATCCATGAGCTGCCGTATCATAGCTGGCAGGGCGATCAATCGGTTCGCCGCTGGATTGTCAGCGA
>DATJKM010000132.1:0-20220 GCA_035491515.1 Candidatus Udaeobacter sp.
ATACCGAAAAAAGGATGCGATGACAACGTTCGACGGTTTTGTTCATCATTTTGCCACGCAAATTGTGACAAATCATTTAGTAACCAATTTGCTGGGCGCCGAGTACAATGACTATGTAGTTTGATGCCTATATCGATCCGCGCATCAAACAGCCCTAAAGTATGCGAAGGGAAGTGAACCGTCAAGTCTATGGCAGTCATTAAAACTAACGCCGAAGATACAAAAATGTTGGCCCGGCTCATGCGTGCAGAAGCCGAAGGCGAGGGTGAGCTCGGAATGCTAATGGTAGGCAACGTGGGCGTAAACCGGGTCCGCGGCAACTGCCTGGATTTCAAAAACATTCGCTCCATTCCCCAAATGGTCTACCAACGGCCAGGCGGCTTCGAAGCAACGACCAAAGGTTACTTTTACCAAAGCGCACGTGAAAAAGATATTCGATTGGCAAAGCGGATCATCAATGGGGAGCGTCAGCATCCGGCTTCCAACGCGCTTTGGTTTTTCCGTCCGGCAGGAAGCTGCCCCGGTACATGGTGGGACCAAACGAACAGCGGAAGATTTAAGGCGCATTGCTTCTACATTCCAAAGCAAGGCGACTGCCCAACTGTCTATTAATTACTATCTCTAATGTGTGAAAGTGAGGAAATTCAACATGTCTAACGGTTATGGCTTCAAAACTCAGGTAAGCCCGGCAAATGTAGGGCCTTATCAAGGCTACGGAGGATACGGTAATTATCCGTATCCGATGGGCGGACAGCAGCCAACTACGCTCCCGGCTATGCAAGCTCAGCCGACTACTTTCCCTGTCGGCATGCAAGCTCAGCCGACTACTTTTCCTGCCGGCATGCAAGTACAGTCTGCTCAAATGCAACAATTGCCGCCAGCTGTACCTAGCGGATCTTTCGTTACCCCTGCAGGCGGCAACATCGTTACCCTCCCAGCTGTGGAGGAATCCTATGTTGAGAACATTTTGCGTTTGAACCGCGGTAAAATGGCTACCTTCTACATGACTTACGAAAACAACCGCGAGTGGAACGCCAAAATTTTTAAAGGAATCATCGAGGCTGCCGGACGCGATCATATCGTTATCAGCGATCCGACAACCGGTATGCGTTACTTACTTTTAACGCTTAATCTCGACTACGTAACATTCGATGAGCCTATCGCTTACGAATATCCGTTCCAAGGCGGCGTCGTAAGCTCTACAACTCCAATGGGAATGGCAACGATAGGCACCGTACCTTCCCGTTAATCGTTTTTGGTCTCGCCGTTCAGATGCGCCGGCTTGAACGTCCAGACATGCATTTTCGCAGGTCCGCCAACTATCCACTCCGATACTCGGAACCAAGGGGAACGCTCATTGCAGCGTTCTTTCTTTATTTGCTCCGCCTGCTCGCAGGTCGGCGCATTCCATACTTCCACAAATAGGCTGGGCTGATCTGTTCCTTCATATAATTGCACTTCGCAGCCTTCCGCAAGCAGCCCGTCCGTATAAGAAAGATATTGCGCCCGATATTCAGGTGAAATCCGGTATTCCGCAAAACAAATGTACATTTGCCTTCAGTCTCCTTTTGCATACATTGATAAAGTTCCCCCACTCCGTCGATACTACACCTAATCATATGATTTAGGAGGACTCGACATGGACACAGGCACACATCTTGTCATGGGGATTGGGCTTGCAGGGCTTGCAGCAATCGATCCCGTAGTTGCAGCAGATCCAGCGATTCAAACCGCCGTCCTGCTCGGCACCGTAGCCGGGTCGGAAGCGCCCGATTTGGACGGACTTCTTCGTTTAAAGGGGAATGCCGTTTATATTCGCAACCATCGCGGCATTTCTCATTCCTTGCCCGCTATCGCCATTTGGACGGTGCTCATTACCTGTATTCTCCAATTTTTTTACCGCGGCAGCCTGCCGTGGCTGCATATCGGAGGATGGGTGCTGCTCGCCGTCTGCGTTCATGTATTTACCGATTTGTTCAATACCTATGGCACACAGGCGATGCGGCCCTTTACGGAAAAGTGGATATCATGGAATATTATCCATATATTCGATCCGATCATTTTCACGATGCATGTCATTGCTATTTTACTGTGGGCAGGCGGCTTCGTAAATCCCGCATTATTATTCCCGGTTTTGTACCTGTTTCTAGCCATTTACTTTGTATGGCGAACTTTGACAGCCAGAAGCACCCTTCAAAAAATGAAGACGCTCGATAGCGAGTATCAGGAGGGCGATATCTACATTGCCATCCCGACCATCTCTTTATCGATATGGAATGTAGTCAAGCAGGTGAAAAATGGCGGTTTCGTAATCGGCAATCTGCGCAATAACCATTTGCAATGGCTTGATCGCGTGCAGTGCTCCGATCATCCGGCTGTCGCAAAATCAAAGAATGATCCGGCTATTCGCTCTTTTTTATATTTCACGAGCTTCGCCTGCGCAGATGTCCGTGAGCATCAATGGGGATACGAGGTAAGATGGTGCGACGTTCGGTATCGCCATCGCAAGCAATATCCATTCGTCGGTGTTCTGCTTATGAATAAAAATTATGAAACGGTAGGCTCCTATGTAGGCTGGCTCAGCGATGAGCGCTTAATGAAAAGATTGCGCATGGATACTTATTAATATTGACGCCGGAAAGCCCTGTACCGCACAATAAAAGGGGCTTTCTTTTTTTTGCACAAAAAAGAAAGCCGTCCAGTTCATAACCCGTATGCTAAAATAGAGCTTGCAACAGCAAAGAAGCCCAAGGAAAACCTCGGGCTTCCATTCATCAATGTGTATTAGAAACGATTAACGGGAGCCGCCAGAAAGCTGTTGTTCAGCAATTTGGACTAGCTTTTTTGTAATGTAACCGCCAAGGGAGCCTGCATCACGTGTCGAAACATTACCGTAATAGCCATCTTGAGGAATTTGCACGCCTAGCTCTTGTGCTGCCTCAAGTTTCATTTGATTCAAAGCTTGACTCGCTTGCGGAACAACCAGTTGACCACTTCTGTTTCCTGCCATAATGTATTACTCTCCTTTCGACCTCTGCACTTTGATGTGTGTTGCAAGCTTGCAAACTTATTATGTGCACCATTTAGGAATCTATGCTTCGTTCAATAAAAAATATTGACTTTTTGTGAAGGAGAAATAACACCATGTCTAAACCGCTTTCATTATTCTTTTCTGTGCTTGCTATTGTATTTATGAGCGCCATGTCTGTCTCCATTAGTTATAGCGGATGGCTCGTATTATTGTTCGGCTTACTCAGTCTCTTCACCATCGGAGCAGGCTTTATCGTGAAGGCCCGCTTACGGAGAAAAAAACAAGGCTGACGCGAGGCGTCAGCCTTGTAGCTGTCTTAAACGTTTAGCCGCGAGGCGGAAGAAAGCCCATACGCTCTTTCACGTCAGCAAGGGTACGGTCTGCAATAACGGAAGCCCGCTCAGCCCCTTGCTTTAATATGTGATGAATTTCGCCCGAGCTGCGGATTTCGTTATATCTCGCTTGCAGCGGTTCAATGACCGAAACGACGTGCTCCGCAAGCTCCTTCTTGAAGGGTCCATAGCCTTGACCCTCATAACGGGCCTCGATCTCTTCGATACTCATATTCGCGCAGTGAGAATAGATGCTCATCAGGTTGCTGATTTCTGGCTTGTTGGCCGGATCATATTTAACTTCGCGGCCGGAATCGGTCGTCGCACGGCTAATTTTTTTGCGGATGATATCCGGCGAATCAAGCAAAGCAATAAAGCTGCCGGCATTCGGATTGCTTTTGCTCATTTTTTTGCTTGCGTCATCCAGCGACATAATTCTGGCGCCTACTTTCGGTATATAAGGCTCCGGGATCGTAAAATATTTTCCGAACCTTGTATTGAAACGATGCGCCAAATCACGCGTTAGCTCCAGATGCTGCTTCTGATCATCGCCAACCGGTACGAGATCAGCGTTGTACACCAGGATATCGGCAGCCATGAGCGTCGGATATACGAATAAGCCTGCGCCAACCGAATCCTTGCCCGCCGATTTATCTTTAAACTGCGTCATTCTTTCCAGCTCGCCCATGTTGGCGAGCGTCGTAAACAACCATCCCAGCTCAGCATGCGCACGCACATGGGATTGGACGAATACGTTCGCTTTAAGCGGATCGATTCCAGCCGCTATAAACAAAGCGGCTACCGCCTCCGTTTGCTCTCTGAGCGCAGCAGGATCCTGCGGAACCGAGATGGCATGCAAGTCGACAACCATAAAAAAACATTCCTCTGTATGCTGCAGCTTTACGAAGTTTTGCATGGCGCCGATGTAATTTCCAAGTGTAAGCTGGCCGCTTGGCTGAATGCCGGAAAGCACCTTCTTCATTCCACTTCTACCCCATTTCATTCAAGTATAAAAAAACGCAAAAAATCCCCCGCCGCAAGGGACGAGGGACCGTGGTGCCACCCTAATTCGCTTATGGTACGCTTCTTTTATAATAACTAAGCGCATAAAGATCCCATAAGCCTTGTTGCTCCATAACGGGGAGCTTCCGTACAAACATCTTCGGCAGCGGCTGCTGCCAGTTTCCGTTCATAGGCTCCGGGGCCCATTCAGCATCGACGCTTGCACCGGTTCGCAGCAACCACCGGCTCTCTGTACGCAATTCAATCGAGCTTACTTATTCCCATCATTGCATTTAAAACGATTATACATGTGTGGACGGTAAAGTCAAGCGCAATAAAGTTGTCCTATTGTAAGAAGTTTCAGCATAAGCTATACTGTTAATCGTAATCCTTACAAAAAGAAAGGATTTTCACTATGCTGAAATTCATTTTCCGCTTTGGCACTCCGCTGCTCGGAGCCTGCTGCCTCATCATGCTCGCACTCATCGTAACGAATCGAGAACTGCCCGTACATATTTTTAACGCGGCCAATCTGCAATCCTTCAAAATTTTATTTATAAGCATTATATTAGAAGCTTTTCCGTTTATTCTGCTCGGCGTATTGTTCTCTGCTTTGCTGCAAGTATTCGTCACCGATGAGCTCATTCGTAAATTCACGCCTAGAAACCCGATTGGCGGAGTCCTTTTTGGCGCATTGCTTGGCCTGTTGTTCCCGTTATGCGAATGTGGAATGATTCCGGTCGTACGACGTTTAATCCGAAAAGGCATGCCTGCCTATATCGGAATCGTATACCTTTTGGCGGGTCCTATCGTGAATCCGATCGTTTATGCGTCAACGTTCACCGCCTTTCGCACAACTCCTGAAATGGCCTATTCTCGAATGGGACTAGCCTTTGCAGTATCGGTAGTCGTCGGCTTGCTGCTATATCAATTTATGCGAAGCAATCCGCTCAAGACGACGCCAGCGTTGAATATCGTGCATCACGGACATACCCATAAACATGATCACAGCGTAAACGGCAATGGATTCCGGGGCAGAATCGCTTCGATCTTATCACATGCTTCCGACGAGTTTTTTGAAATGGGAAAATATTTAATTTTCGGCGCTTTTTTAACCGCTATTATTCAGACGGTTATTGACCGCAGCACGCTTGCCGCGTTTGCCGATCAGCCATTTTTCTCCTATTTATTTATGATGGCTTTTGCCTTTATATTATCGATTTGCTCTACATCGGATGCGTTCATCGCTTCATCATTCAATGGCATGTTCGATTTCGGACCGCTGCTTGCCTTCCTTGTATTCGGGCCAATGATCGATCTGAAAAACACGCTCATGCTGCTCACGACATTCCGCGTTAAGTTTGTGTGTGTCCTTATCGCTTTAACCGCTGCACTCACCTTCATCGGAGCTTGGATAACGGAGGTACTACGATGACACATCACCTGATACGAGCCGCCATATTGACTGGCTTTGCCATGCTCATCGTCTATCTGGACCGAACTGGCGAAATGATTCTGTATATCGCTCCGAGAATGGAGCTGTATGTGAAGTTATCCGCGATCGGGCTCTATGCGGCTGCCATTTATCAAGTATATGCAGCGCTTCAGAAGCGAATGGGCAACCAAACACCGGGCTGCGATTGCGAGCATGAGCCTCCTCCGTCCATTGTCAAAAATACGATTATTTACGGGTTGTTCGTATTCCCCTTGCTGCTTGGCTTTCTTGTTCCTACCGGAACGCTTGGCAGCGCGCTTGCAGCCAAAAAAGGGGTAAGCCTCTCAGGCAGCGCCGGTGTTGAACGGATCGTATCCCAAAGCTCGCCAGCGCCGGACGTCACGAATGCTGCATCAACCACGCCCCCTTCAGAACAAAGGGAGCAGGCTGAAGGCAGCGCAATCGATTCCTTGTTTCCATTCGATGAATATACGGAAGCGCATGCCGCATACGGAAAAAAGCTTTATACGCAGCCGCTCATCTCCGTGCCTGAGAAGCAATTCATTGAGACTTTAACGACGCTTGATCTTTACCGGGAAGCCTTCACCGGCAAGGAAGTTGAAATTACGGGCTTTGTTTACCGTGAGGAGGACATGGGCAGGGACCGCTTTGCCGTCAGCAGATTTGCCATGAACTGTTGTTCCGCTGACGCTTTGCCTTATGGACTAATGATTATTTGGTCTAAAGCTATGGATTACGCGGAAGATGAATGGGTATCCGTGAAGGGAACGCTGACTACCTCAACTTATATGGAGAACGAAATCCTTACTTTGGAGGCCGTCAAACTGGAGCGAATTAAGGCGCCAGAAACACCGTATGTGTATCCCGATCTCGATTTCGGACTATAAGAATAGCGGCCGGCCGGATTCACCAGCTTGCAGCAATCGATCGAACTCAAGAAATGGCGGTACAGGACTGACCCCCTGCACCGCCATTTCATCATCTTTTAGCCTCATTGTTGATCTAAGAAGCTGTCCCTCAATCGAGATTACCACTTTTTAGACAGCTTCTATTGATTATTATTGTGAATCCCATAAATCATTTTTTTTAGGATAATAGCGTGAATTCCAGTTGGCCATATTGTAGTTAGATTCAAATAGAATACTTGCTGACCATGAGTTTGCACTTGGACGAACAGAAAAATCGTACAGAATTTCGCCATGCGTCCATTCCTTTCTGTACTTAAGCGAATCGATCGCCATTTTTTTGAATGCCTGCACCTGCGCGGCGGACAGCCCTTTATCCCCGTTCTCAAACTGCCCATTTTTGCTCTCGATCGGATGATGCCTAACGCCGAATTTCCCCACCGCATTGTTCCGGATATGAATCAATACCGTACCTGCTGTTGCATTAGTGAGCTCACCCTCGAGTTGGCGAAACACAAAATCTACTTGACGAGCGAGTGAAGCCGAATCCATTTGCATACAAATTATCCCCCTTTATGATTTATTAGGTATGAGTTTCCACCTAGGTCTCACCGCATATTATATAGATCATTTCTATCATTTTCAATACATTATTCTACATAATTTTTCATTTTTCTATTTAATTCGAGTATATTAATTTCTTTAATTCCTTTTTTATGCATATTTAAATAAGACTAATGATTGCTATTTAAAAAATAATTAAACCTTTCGAACTAGAATCCGCCTGATCAGTATTGAATCGTATCACTTACACCTTCAATAGCGGTTCTTTCTACGCATGCTCTGGAAATTTGAATCACCCGCACTTTATGGCAGTAAGTCCATAAAATAGATTCCAATTACCGATAATGGTATCATTTTCTAATTATTGTTACACCGAAAACCTATTTAGTATTTTCCGAAAAGCCGCTTGCGGTCGTATTTATATTTATTTTTTTGTGAATCGACAATTATAGACCAATTTCGAGACGAGTGCTATAATATGGATATTCTATTAAAAGGAGCGCTTACATAATGGTCCAATGGTACTATTCGCTTTCTGTGCGCAACAAGCTGCTAATGACGTCCTACCTTAATTTAGCGGTGTTTGCCCTCATTATGCTTCTCATTTTATCGGTATCAGGCGGCTCACTCATTGCTGGCATTATCGTTATAATCATTATGGCAATCGCGACATTCCCGCTTATTTCCTTCATTGAGAAATCGATCAACAATTCCTTCGATGAAATTAAGGGAACTGCACTGCGTATTTCCAAAGGCGACTTCACTCAAAAAATCGACACCCAATCCTCATCCGCGTTAGGCGAGCTTGGACATTCCTTTAACAGCATGATCGATAAGCTTCGCGACATCCTTACGGAAACGACTAACATCATCCGTCACGTGTCCGATACGAGTCACAGCATATTCGATAAAAATAATAATATACAAATCGCGATGCAGCAGGTTGCCGCTTCCGCCAACGAGCTTGCAACCGGGGCAAACGAAATTTCCGAAGATGTATCGGAGATGAGCGAGTCCATTACCGAGATCGAAGAGAAGGTTTCCGACTATGCTTCGTCCACGAAAGAGATGAATACACGCTCCGAGATGACGCTGCAGCTTGTCGACAAAGGTTTGAAAGCTCTTGATGTACAAGCGGATGGCATGCGCCGCAACGTTGAGGCGACCGAGAAGGTATCCGCCACGATTGAGGAGCTTGCAAGGAAAGCGCAAGGCATTAGCGCCATCACGACAACGATTTCCGATTTGGCTGAACAAACCAATCTATTGTCCTTGAATGCCTCGATCGAGGCTGCCAGAGCAGGCGAGCACGGAAGAGGTTTCGCCGTTGTTGCTTCAGAGGTTCGCAAGCTAGCCGAAGAATCCAGCGCTTCAACAAAACAAGTGTTCAACCTGGTAAAGAGCATTGATGAAGGTATCAAGCATACGATAAGCAATATGAAAACGAACGAAGAGGTCGTCAAGCTGCAAGCCGAGCACATTAAGGAATCTGAGCTGGTATTCTCAGAGATCGTCCAGAGCGTTCAATTTATAACCGAGAAAATTTTCGTTTTCTCCCAAGAAAGCGATGCCATGCTTGAGAGCGCCCGTAAAATATCCGGAGCAATTCAGAACATTTCCGCGATCACGCAGCAATCTGCTGCCGGCACCGAGCAGGTATCGGCTTCCATGAACGAGCAAATCGCATCCGTACAGGCGGTCGTTGAGGAAACCGAACGGATGCGCACGATGGCCGCTCAGCTGCTCAGGACGATCAATGTATTCAAAATGAAATAATTGAAAAAAAAGAGACCATCATCTTCCGCATGCTATGCGGGCAGATCATGGTCTTTTTTTCAATCGCGCTTATTAAGCCTGCTTCTCTGATCGATACGCTTCGCGCCTCTCCGCACGCTCAGCTTCTTTTAGCTTTGGACATGTATAGCAATAATAACCGCCATCCACAAGATAATACAAACAGCATGCCGATTTCATCCGAACCTGTTTGTCCGGATTATCCATCGACTCTATCAAGCGGAATTTTACGTCCAGCGGATTTTTATTTCTGCCGAAGACAGCACCGTCAAGCGATTTCACCAACCCATAGTTGCGAACAGTCTGCTGCTTCACTTGCTCGCTTTCTTCAGCATTCATTAGCCGCTCATAGCCATACTCAAGTGCCGTTGGGAGCTGGCTCCAAAGCATACCGACCAGCAGTGATCCGACTTTCGCGATAGATTCAAACACCGGACGAACCGTATGCTCGAAATAACCGCTTAGCGTTTCTTTTGTCCACATAAGTTTGTCCGAGTTCTCAGCTGGTTCCAAAAGATCAAAATTATGAATGAGAAAGGAGAAAGCATAATATTCACTTTCGTTATAAACAGCTTTATATATCTGAACTGTCAGATTGCTCAACGACAAATCAGGAGCTTTATTCCATGCAGACAGCATATAAATTAATCCGAGCATCGGTCCTCTAAACCAACCCGCCATATATACCTCCCCTACGGAAGGGTCCTTCCCTTTAACCATCGGGGTGTAAAGTTCTAACAGCTGCCTGACTTTGCTCTCATCCAATAAATCTGTTGCGGGACAGCTGAATACGAGATTTTCCCGCTTTGTTACCGATAAACTATAGCTGCTCTCCAGCATCGTAATCATTTCTTCATTCATTGCCGCTCTCGCCCTCTCTTGCCATCCCATGTACAATAATTATCAATTAGTATTATTATACAGCGACTGACAATGATTATCAATTAGATGAGGTCATCGTAACGGAGAGCTTTCCCAGCTGTTCGATTTGGACCGTAACCGCATCGCCGGATTTCAAATACACGCGTTGATCCTTCGGATATCCGATCGCTACGCCTTCAGGCGTTCCTGTTAAAATAATGTCGCCGGGCACGAGAGTCATATGCCTCGATATGTAGCTAATAATCGAGCGGCATGAGAATATCATGTCTGCCGTATTGGAATGCTGCTTTTGAATGCCATTAACGCTGCATGAGATGGTCAGCTTATCCGGATCGGCCACTTCATCCGAAGTAACGATATAGGGGCCGATTGGAGCAAACCCGTCGCAGCTTTTGCCAAGCAGCCATTGGGATGTGCGGCGCTGCAAGTTTCGAGCGGATAAATCGTTCGCACAGCTATAACCGAAGACGTAGTCGAGTGCTTCGGCTTCTTCAATATTTTTGGCGGTTTTCCCGATAATAATCGCCAGCTCCGCTTCATAATCAACCTCATTGCTTGTTTGAGGCAGCTCAATAATATCGCCATGCGCGCTAAGCGCATTCGCGAATTTATTGAACAATATAGGCGAAGTCGGGATTTCTGCCTTCGTTTCCTCTGCATGCTTGCGGTAATTTAAGCCGACGCAAATAATTTTTTGCGGATTCGTAACGACTGGCGCAAAGGAGAGGTTCGTTTCTTCAAGTATGTAAGCGGTTTTATAATTATCCAATACGGCTTTCATTACTGCTTCAAGCTGAGCAGCCGC
Organism: Candidatus Udaeobacter sp.; assembly: GCA_035491515.1. Lineage (GTDB taxonomy): Bacteria > Bacillota > Bacilli > Paenibacillales > Paenibacillaceae > Pristimantibacillus. Next base: position 10,772 of record DATJKM010000132.1, read on the forward strand.
CTCTACTCCGCCTCCGATAGCCTCTTCTATTGATTGAGGGGCAGCCAGGCCCAATGCTTGTGATGCAGCGGCAACATCGATAACCCCTTTCTCCACCTTCATGCCGAGCCTCAATTGGTTCGATTGCTTATACTGCAGAAGCTTCATTCACATGCTCTCCTTTGTATGAAAAATAAGATCTTCATTCATCTTAAGCCCCCTTTTTTTTATTGTAAAGCGCATGAAAGCAAAACCAAGGGGTAAAATAGCGGCACAGCTCATTTATCATTTAATCGCGGGGACTGATGCAGCATGTGGAAAGCACCACAAAAAATATGGATGGCTATTGCGGCATTGGCTTTAATAGGATGCATGCTGCTTTGTCTAACGGCCGATTCATTTGCAGCTTCTGCCAGCGGACTGCAGCTTGCTCCATCCAAATCAGCTAAGCTCACAAAGAAACAACACGCGGCCGACATGTCATGGGTAAAGCTCCACAAGCAATTTCCGAGCGCCTTTCTACTGAATGGACCTCGTCATACGAAGCAAATTGCGCTTACTTTCGATGATGCTCCCGATCCTAAATATACACCAGCCATTTTAGATATATTAGCAGAGCATGAAGTTTGCGCCACTTTCTTTTTGGTTGGCAATCGCGCAGCCAAAAATCCTTCGATCGTGAAACGGATACATAACGAAGGGCATATTATCGGTAATCATTCTTACGACCATGCTGAGTTATCGACCCTTACCTTAACGAATTATCAAAAGCAAATTTGGAGAACCGATGCTATTATCAAAAGCATGATCGGCTACTCTCCGCACTTTATCCGTCCCCCCTATGGTGAATTGCTGCCGCAGCAGGTGAAATGGAGCGAGCAGGCCGGCTTTACCATCGTCAATTGGGATGTGGACTCCGTAGATTGGAAGAACAATCCAAGCAGCGAAACGGTAATCCAAAATATAAAAAAAACGCTTCAGTCAGGTTCGATCGTGCTTCAACATGCAGGAGGAGGAATCGGCCAAGATTTATCCGGCACGGTTAACGCACTGCCGCAGCTTATTCAGCTTCTCCGGAGCAAGGGCTATGAGCTCGTAACGATCCCCGAGCTTATTGGACAATCCGCCGCCCGCTAGCACAGCAAGAGCAAAAAAACCGGCAATCCGCACATCATGAGCGGATTACCGGTTTTTCCTTACTTCTTATTCTAAAATGAACACTTTAACGTTTTGGATACCAAACGACATGGCTTGACTCGATTTGCCCGGTACGAAAATATCGACACGATTGCCTTTAATCGCGCTGCCGGTGTCCGTTGCTGTCGCAACCATGCCGCCCTTAGGCAAACCGTTATAATCGTAGCCAGTAACATAGAGCTTCGTGCCAAGCGGGATCAATTTCGGATCAACTGCAATCGTGCCGACCTTAAGCTTATTACCAAAATAATCGATGGGACCCCAACCATTTTCCGATGCAGCTGAAGTATAAGCAGTAGCTTGTACGATTAATGCTTTAGAGTAAGCGTATTCTTTACCATTCATGGCTGTGACCGATTTCGTTGTGTTAGCAGCCGCTGCCTTCATCGTTACCGGCTTTTTAGCTGCTTCAGCTTCCGTGGACGGAATCGTAAGCTTTAAGCCTTTGTACAAGTTAAGCGGATTAATTTTTGGATTCGCTTCCATCAATGTATCTAAAGGTACATTGTACTTCTTTGAAAGCTTCCAGAATGTATCATTGTCAGTCGTTATATGTGTTTTTGAAGCTGCGTCAACCGTTCCAGCCGCCATCATGACGGAAATTCCAATTAATGCTGCTGCTAAGGTACGTCTTTTAAACATGCGGTAAATCCTCCTGTGCTCTTCCGAAGTTTCACAACTACGGCAGCGTTATTGTAAAAAATCGTTAAGGGCGATAATCGCCCTTAACGGTTATCAGTTATTCATTAAGTGAGTCAATTAGCCGGTAAATTCTTGCACCCATTCGCCGTTCACATAACCAACGCCGATTTTAGTGAAGTTAGGGCTAAGAATGTTCGCGCGGTGACCTGCACTGTTCATCCATGCCGTCATAACCTCTTGCGGTGTTCTTTGACCGGAAGCGATATTCTCACCAGCGTAGGAATAAGTTACGCCGAAAGAACGCATCATATCAAATGGCGAGCCGTAAGTCGGCGAATTGTGGCTGAAATAGTTGTTAACGTCCATGTCTCTTGCTTTCTCAACAGCTACTTTCGTGAGCAAAGCATCAGTCTTCAAAGCCGACAAACCAGCCTTCGCACGCTCTTGATTCACTAAGTCGATGACTTGCGTTTGGAATGCAGTTGAGCTGGAAACTCCAGCGCTCGCGTTGCCAGTGCCTGTACTAGGTTTAGTCGTAGTACCAGTTCCTGTGCTCGGTTTTGTTACTGTACCAGTTCCTGTGCTTGGCTTAGTTACTGTGCCAGTGCTTGGTTTTGTTACCGTACCAGTTCCTGTGCTTGGCTGTGTAGCTCCTGTAGAACCGCCAGCAGTTGGGAATTGAATCGTACCTCCATTAAGCAGCTTACTAAGATCTATACCGTATTTATCTGCAATTTGTTTAAAAGTATCTTGGTTAAACATATCTTGACCAAACGTATTTTGGTTAAACGGACAGTTAAAGTTGGAGAATGTTTTCACAGCCGGTGCTGCACCTGCCGTTGGAGCAGTAAAACCTGCGCCGATCACTGTTGCTGCGATAATGCTAGCGACACCTACACGTATTGGTTGCATCTTCATGAATAATTCCTCCTAATAAAATAAGTTTTTTATTCAAAACGTCTGTCCGCTGATGCCTTCATTCAGCAGCGCATCCGTTTTGTTTGCGTGTTGTTCTTCCCGACGCCACTTATCTTATCATGGGGATTTGGTCGTTTCATGGCACAAAAACTGGTAATAGGTCGAAAATAGCTAGCAAAACAGCACCATTACTGCATTATGAGAATATGCTCATCATGTTTTTTTGCGCTTTATTCTAATTGACCGCTAGCTTTACGCAGTTCATTCGCCAATCGGTGAATTTCATCGCGCTCTGCTTTTGTGCCGGCAGCAAACCAAGCCGGAGACAGCCATGTAGCGATGATTTTGTTCGCATCATCCGGACTCATAGCAGCGTTCCTCCAATTGCGAACAAGCTCTACGAATGGGGCTTTGCTAACAGAGCTTCCCGGACAAGTTTTGGCCGGGTTCATTTCCCGATGAAATTTTATTTGATCGTCCGTCAGGTTCCACATCGTTAAGATTAGACTCGTAAGCTTTACGGCCGTAGCCAGCTGCGCACCCTCTAGCTTCTCAGCGCCAACGTCGAAATTTCCGATCATCTCGAACATAAACGGATGAATACGGTCTTCATCCGGGTCGTTATAGCCCACAGAAGATGCCGGCGGCGTAAGCAGGGAGCGCCCCTCCCATATAAAGCCGTCAGGATCGATGGTCGCATGCTGTGCGATATCGCCCCATTTTTGCGTAATCGTATGGAAACGCCACATCGCTTGAATGATCTTCATTTTATCCGTCGCTTTATAATAATCAGCAATCGTCGGCTTCCACGTTCCATGAACATGAACCTGCGAGAACTTTACCTTTGATACGTATGGCTTCAAATATTCAACATATTCCGCAAAGGTGAACCTGCGGAATTTTTTGCGATCAACGGCCATCATGCATCGCTTCCTTTCGGTTAAACAATTGTTACATCATATGCTTCCAAGAAATGACCCGAAACGGCGGACAGGCAAAAAAGCAGACCGCGGGATATCTCCTGGCCTGCTTTTTGTACTAATAAAGCTATGTTCAAGGCTTCAAATTATCTGCTGCCCAGCTTGACATTACCTACTTCCGATTGAATGTCGATTTGAATTTCTCCGCTTCCGATCATACCGTCAACGACACTTTTGGAATCATTGCGGTCCGAGAAGCCATCCCATTCAACCTTACTATTTCCGATATCTTTCTGAATGCGGATTGCTGCGGATTGCGGATTTTTATCTACATTAATAGTGACATTGCCGGTATCCGATTTCAAACTAATATCATTGCGTATTTCCTTTGACTCCACGCGTATGTTACCCGTGTCCGTTTCACCATTTAAACGGCCTGCTCCGTCCGTTAACGTAACGTTGCCGGTATCCGATTCAAAGACGAATTGCCCGGTGCTGTAATTTGAAGCTTTTAAATTACCGGTATCCGATTTTACTTTTATCTCGTCTGCATTCAGCTGATCAATAACGATATTTCCTGTGTCCGATTCGATATCGACCGATTCCCACAGTTTCTCCGGCAGCTCAATCGTTAGCTTCAGATTAATAATTGAGACTCCAACAAAAAAATGATTTTTTACGCTGCCCTCAATATAGAGTGTATCACCCTTCGGTTCAGCCTTTAGCACAATATTGTTTACATTTTTTTTGCTTGCGTTTCCTTCAAGACGCAATTGAATATCATCCGTTGTACCGCGCACAACCGTCACATTAAACGTGTCGGTTTCCGTATGAACAGATTTGATCGCTGAAGCATCAACAGTCTTCTCCTGCAAATACGGCTCCCCTTTAAATTTCGTTAAATCGCTTTTGTCAAAAACAAAGAATGCGCAAAGTACTCCAATACCGAGCATAATTAGGGCTATTGCAGCCAGCTTCTTCATTTGTTGTTCCCCTTTACAATTCTCGTATTAAATTTCAAATATTTTAAGGTCATTTTATAAAAAGCCGATGTGAGTGCCTTTAAACCGAGTATGAGTAAAATAGTAATAGAGCTGGTAATCAAACCTAAGGATAATGCCTGCGGGATAGTGAATGTTCTATTCCAAAGGCTCTCAAACACGATGCCGATACCCGCAATCCCGATTGCGACGGCTGAGGCCCATAGAGCGATCAATACGGCTGTCAGAGCCATGTACGGGCCAAGTACAAAAATAATATTGAATAAGCCAAGGCTTACCGTTGCAAAGACCGCTCGCGAGAGCTTGCCGAAGCTGTTATTCGTCTCAGCCTGATCAACCCGGTAGACAAGCAGCAGCTCATTGGCAATGCTCCTCGGATCGCCTAGCTCGCGTGCCGCATCCTCTTCGCTTTGACCATTTTCTACCGCTTGTTGAAAATGGATATAATAGTCATACAACCATTCCTTGCGCTGAGCTTCCGGAATAACTTTAAGCATGCTTTCCAGCTCCAGCATATATCGGTCTCTTGTCGTCATGGCTTTAGCCCTTCCTCTACGATTTCATTTACTGCTTGCGTGAAATTTTCCCACTCAGCGATCAGCTTACGCATGTGGCTCCAGCCATCCGGCGTCAAATGATAATACTTGCGCGGAGGGCCTTCCGTTGATTCCCTCAAATAAGTCGAGAAGTAACCATCTTGGGTCAGCCTGTTCAGAAGCGGATAAACGCTGCCTACTGCTACCTCGAATTTTTCGGAAATTTTAACTGCCAGCTCATATCCGTAACGGTCTCCCCGCGTAGCTAATACAAGAACGCAAATTTCAAGCACGCCCTTTTTAAATTGAATGTTCATTTCTTATCCTCCATTAGTTGAAGTGGAGCTAGTCAACGTCGTATGCTTCAATATAAAACATAGCTTGCTATTCAATATTATCGAATAGTGTGGCGCAGTCATTTGCTATTATGTATAATTTACCATATGCTATTCTACATTGCAAGATAGTGTTTAAAAAAGAATACCTCCGGCATGACGGCTCGCGCGCGTCTTTCGGAGGTATTCAAGTTCATTAAGTTACACTTATAAATTTTCCTGTCGCTTGCGATTCGAATGCGCACAAAATGACTTTCAAGGATGCGCGGCCGTCTTCACCGCTTACTGCAGGCGTCGTGTCCGTTAGAATGCTTTTCACGAAAGCATCAATAACCCCGCTTGTTTCTTGTTTATCATTCGTCGAAATAGCGCCTACTTTGTGCTTCTCAACCGTTCCGTTGCGCAATTCAACAATAACTTGATCATCCGGATGCGTACCGATTTTCATAACGCCGTTCTCGCACCAAAGAATCGTGCTGTTGTCCTCGCCTTTGTAGTAAGTCCAGCTGGCAACAAGCGTACCGATTGCGCCGCTCTTCATGCGAAGCAAGCAGGACGAGTTATCGTCAACTTCGGTACCTTTCTTGTCAAGCGTGCCAACAAATCCAGCTACTTCTGAAACCTCATCGTCCAACATCCAGCGAATAAGATCGGATTTGTGAACGCCAAGATCGCCCATAGCGCCCATAATCGCTTCCGGTTTACGGAAGAACCAGCTGTTAGCGCCATCAATGCTCCAGCCGTCCGGTCCAGGGTGACCGAAGGAAGTGCGGAAAGTAAGCACTTTGCCAAGAATTCCCGACTGCAGCACTTGTTTAGCTTTCACATGCGGCGGCATGAAGCGTTGGTTATGGCCAACCATCAAATGAACGCCGTTTTTCTTAGCAGCTTCGATCATCGCTTCTGCTTCTTCGTCCGACACAGCCATTGGCTTCTCTACAAGCACGTGAGCGCCTGCATTAGCAGCAGCAATGGACATAGACGCATGAAGCGCATTTGGCGTACAGACGCTGACTGCGTCAGGCTTAACTTCTGCCAGCATCGTTTCGAAATCCGCAAAAGCCTCGCCGCCATGCAGTTCAGCATATTTCTCAGCGCGCTCGATAACCGGGTCAACGAATGCAACAAGCTCGACATTTTCATTAGCTGCATATTCCGGAATGTGACGGTATTTAGAAATGGAACCGCAACCTATAACTGCTACGCGTATTTTTGGCATTTTTATTTTCCCCTATCTATTCAAATTTAATTATTTGTTCAAATAATTCGTTTTCATCCATTCCATGCTTTCTGCAACGGCTTGCAGCGGCGGATTTGCGCATGTGTCCTGCTCGACGATAAGCCATTCTACGGATGCTTGCGAGGCAGCTTCAATGATTGACAGCAGCGGCAAATCACCGCGGCCCAGCTCAACCGTATCGATTTGCTTGCCTTTCTCGCCTGCACGGAAATCCTTCAGATGAAGAAGCGGCAAACGGCCTGCATATTTTGCAATGTAAGCGAGCGGATCGACGCCCGAATATTGCACCCAGCCGATATCCATCTCAACCTGCAAATACTGCGGATCGATGCGCTCGTACAAAGCGTCAAATACGATTTTTCCATCGATTTCCACTTCAAATTCAAATTCATGATTATGGTAGGCGAAAGCGATGCCCGCTTCACGGAAACGCTTTCCGTACTCTTCAAATTTCACAAGATGTCCGCGCCATGCTTCTGTATCGCGAGCGTCAGCGGGCAACCAAGGGCAAATCGCATATTTTGCTCCAATCGTTTGAAGATAAGCGATTTCCTCATCAAGGCGCTCTTCAAGAAGCTGCAGGCCGATGTGGCTGCCGATTGCTTTCAAATTAAGCTCTTGCAATAGGTCGCGCATCGCTTCTGCTTTGATATTTCCGTAGCCGGCAAATTCTACACCTTCATAGCCCATTGCAGCAACTTGGCGAAGCGTGCCTTCGAAATCCTGTGCCGTAGCATCTCGTACTGTGTACAATTGCAAACCAACATTCATTCGTGTCATGTGAGCTGATCTCCCTTATATCTTCTATTTTGATGTATTGGATTTTGCTTTACGACTTTCATTATATCGACAGTTTTATATGAAAAACAGCTGTTTAATTAGCCTTTTCTTATGCAATTTTGGTCAATGCCAGTTTAAAGTGAGCGAATAAAGACAGCTCTGACCCGCCCAACACAGGGCTGTGACAGAGCTGCTCTATTGTCAATTAAATGTTAATCGTAAATTCCAGTTGCTTCGATCCGGATGAAAGCTGTGCAACGCTGCCGCTTACTTCGGCTTGCACGCCTTCTATTGAAACGATGTCTCCTAGACCCTTCAGTGCGAACGAGAATGGTTTGCCGCTTCCGTCAACTTTAACCAAAATCGAGCTGCCCTGGCGGTTTGCAGATACCGTCAGCTCCGTAGAACCTTTTACATCTCGAACTGTCGTTTCTGCGGATTTACCGTCTTCCAAGTTATGAAGCTCAAGCTTTACGCCATCCGCATAGTCGTAATCCGGACGAACGTCATTTGCTCCAAGCGCAATAATCGAGTTTGGACGTACGAATAAAGGAAGACTGAAGAAATCATACTTCTCTTTGCGCCATGAGCCGCCCTGGACGATTTCACCGGACAACAGATGCGTCCATTTGCCTGCAGGCAAATAATAAGTGACATTGCCTTGCTCGTTAAAAATAGGAGCTACGAGCAAAGAGTCGCCCAGCATATATTGACGATCAAGAATTTCACTTGTCGGATCTTCCGGGAATTCAAGAACCATGGCGCGCATCGAAGGCAAGCCCAGCTCGGTCGCTTGAACTGCCGTGTTGAACAAGTAAGGCATGATACGGCACTTCAGCTTCGTAAAGAAGCGAGTCACATCAACCGCTTCCGTATCATATGCCCAAGGCACCCGGTACGATTTGCTTCCGTGAAGGCGGCTGTGGCTGGACAACAAGCCGAATGCCAGCCAACGCTTGAATACATGCTCAGGCGCCGTATTTTCAAAACCGCCAATGTCGTGGCTCCAGAAGCCAAAACCTGAAATGCCGAGCGACAAGCCGCCGCGCAAGCTTTCTGCCATCGATTCATAATCCGCGTAGCAGTCGCCGCCCCAGTGAACCGGAAACTTTTGGCCGCCAGCCGTAGCCGAACGCGCGAACAAGGCTGCTTCGTTTTTGCCAAGCTTCTCTTCGAGCACTTCAAACACTACTTTATTGTAAAGCTGCGTGTAATAATTATGCATCTTCATCGGATCGGAACCGTCGAAGTAAGCAACATCCGTCGGGATACGCTCGCCGAAGTCTGTTTTAAAGCTGTCGACGCCCATGTCTACAAGCTCGCGCAGGTAGCCGGCATACCATTCGCATGCCGCCGGGTTCGTGAAATCGACGAGCGCCATGCCCGGCTGCCATAAATCCCATTGCCATACGTTGCCGTTTGGCCGCTTCACCAAATAGCCGTTTTGCTTGCCTTCCTCGAATAAGCGTGAGCGCTGAGCGATATAAGGATTAATCCATACGCAAATTTTAAGCCCTTTTTCCTTTAAACGCGACAGCATGCCGACCGGATCCGGGAATACCCGCTCATCCCATTTGAAGTCAGTCCAGTGGAACTCGCGCATCCAGAAGCAGTCGAAGTGGAATACATGCAGCGGCAGGTCGCGCTCAGCCATACCGTCAACGAAGGAATTAACCGTCGCTTCATCATAATTAGTTGTGAACGAGGTCGTGAGCCACAGGCCGAACGTCCATGCCGGCGGCAGCGAAGGCTTGCCTGTCAAATCGGTATATTTGTTAAGCACTTCCTTCATGCTTGGACCGTCGATGATAAAATATTCGAGTAATTCGCCCGCAACGCTAAATTGGACCTTCTTCACTTTCTCCGAAGCGATCTCGAACGATACAAGCTCCGGGTGATTG
>DATJKM010000133.1:0-20098 GCA_035491515.1 Candidatus Udaeobacter sp.
CGTTAAGATAGGCTGCGCCTGAGAACACCCGCTCTTTCCCGAACAATTCGGTAAGCATTTCTTCGTTATCCACGCCGTTTTGCAGAGTGAGGATAATGGAATCGGCCTTCAGCAAGGGAGGGAGCTTCTCAGCTGTTGCCCGCGTATCGGTAGAGCTAACCGTAAACAGAATAAGATCAGCCTGACATAAATCTTTAACGTCATTAGTGAAATGCCCATCCACACGAAAAGAGCCGGTATCGCAATGAATAAGAAGTCCTTGTTCCTTCATCGCATCCAAATGTTTTCCTCTAGCCACAAAAATGACGTCATTCCCGGCCCTTCTCAACATCGCCCCGCAGTATCCGCCGACTGCACCCGCACCAATAACACCGATAATCATCTTCCTTCTCCTCCCTTTAGAGGTATTACCGCCCATATGACAAGATATGAGCCTAGAATCAATTTGACACATTAATTTCAAGAGGAGTTCATTATTCATTAGCAAGTGTAACGGCTTAATGCCAAGGCAGTGGATTATTAGCGGGGTGAATTATGTTAAAATGGCATTAGTCCAAATGGTGGAAAATAGGATCGAATATCGCGAGCTCGAAGGAATCATCATCATATGACGTGAGGAGATTGGGATATGCCAGTACATACGGAATGGAAAATATTTAACGGCATGAACGGCAGCCGCCGCGCGTATATCGCTTCAATGGAGCCTGTATCGGAGCTGCGCCCGACTATTATCATCATACAAGAGATTTGGGGCGTTGACGCGCATATTCAAGATGTCACCCAGCGGTTTGCCGCTGCCGGTTATGTGGCCATCGCTCCCGACCTGTTTGCCGTTAACGGAGTTCGTCCGGAAGCGCTCAGCGAGGAACGGCTGGCCGAATCTAAAGCGTTCCTTCAATCCATCCCTCATACAGCCTGGTTTAATCCGGCAGAAAGGGAAAAGGAGATATTGAAGCAGCCCGCTCACCGTCAGACTCGGCTAAGATCCACACTCGACGGATTGTTTGGACTGCTCAGTCCGGCACAATCCGGTCAATTAGTCGGCATTCTGACGGACACGGCCTCATTTGCACGCCATACATTTGAGAAAACGAAGGGCATGCCCGTTGCATCTGTAGGCTTCTGCATGGGTGGCGCATTGTCGGCTGTATTAGCAACCAAAGATTCGCAGCACGCCGGCTCCGTTGTATTTTACGGACGCCCGCCTGAGCAAGGCATAGCAGACATTCAGTGTCCTATACTAGGCTTCTACGGGGGAGAAGACCCGAATATTACCAATCTGGTACCCGGCTTCGCAGAGGAGATGGAGAAGAACGGAAAATCCTTTGAATCCGTCATATACCCAAATGCGAAACACGCATTCTTCAACGATACGAACCCGACCTATAACGTTACTTATGCCCGTGATGCGTTTGCGAGGACGCTCGTGTTTTTAAACAGCGTTACTAGTGGTGGGGTGTAGGGGAGCTAATGAGAGGATTGCCGATGATGGCAATCCTCTTATTGTTGTCTGACAACATTGGAGTTCCTTTCTTTTCGTTTGCTTCATTATTCTTATATAATGAGTCTACTACGCAGAAAAGGGGTGCAGCTTGTTGTCCCGAAAATGGAATTATGGAATTGTTATCCTTTTTATCTTATTTTCCTGTCTGCTCCTGCAGTTTTTGCTTTCTACACTGCATATCCGTGAGCTGGTTAATCCGAAATCCCGCCCTTTGGACGGTAACCCGCCTCCTCGCGTCGTGTTAATCGCCCAGGAGATCGACAATCCTTTCTGGCGAACCATCGAACAGGGAGCCAGGGAGGCGTCCGAGGAGTACAGGATGAATTTCGAATATACCGGTCCTTTCCGAATCAATCCCGCCGAGCAGATCAGGCTGCTCGAGAAAGCCATAGCATCCAAAGCAGACGCGCTTTTGGTGCAGGGAATTAACGATCCGCAGCAGCGGAAGCTGATTGACAAAGCCGCACTCCAAGGAATTTCGGTAATTACAGTGGACGCGGATGAACCTGGCAGCCAACGGCTGTCCTATATTGGTACAGACAACTTGAAAGCGGGCAAAACCATGGGCGAGTTAATTGTGAAAGCATCAGGAGCCAAAGGCAGCATCGGTGTGCTGATCGCCAATGAGAAAGCGTACAGCCAACAGCTTCGGCTTACCGGCTTTCGTTCGGTAATCGACCGTTACCCGGAGCTGAGCGTCGTCGACGTGCGCTCGTCCGACATTTCTCGTTTGCAGGCGGCACAGCAAGCCGAAGAAATTCTTGTGCAATACCCGCAGGTCGGCTATATGGTCGGGTTCAGCTCATTGGACGGGATGGGGATCTTGGAAGCTGCAGGCCGTGTACGGCCGCAAGGACTGAACATTTTCGCGTTTGACGATTTGGCTGAAACGAAGGAAGCCATCCGGCAGTGCAGGATCGTGTCGACCATCGTACAGCAGCCGTATGAGATGGGTTATGGCGCTATCTCCCTGCTGCATGACTATTTCCAAGGGAAGAAGCCGACGCCGCAGTATTTTACAGAAGCCGACATCCTTACAAGCAGTAAGGCCGGCAGCGGAACGGGAGGAAGCTGCCCATGACGATTCGAACGAAGCTGCTGCTGTTCATTCCCCTGCTCGTGCTGCTTGTGAATTCGGTCATGTACTTCTTATTTGAGAGCGGAAAAACCGTGCAGCAGAGTTATGATCAGATGATGGACCGCATCCTGCTGTACAAGCAATCCGCCCAGACGGCAGAAGACCATCTAAAAACGCTTTACGGTTATTTGCTCAACCCGGTCGACAGTAGCACCGCCGAGCTGGGGAAGGCGCGTGAGCAGCTGCTTGCAACACGCGGAATTCTTATCGATACATCCGCTTCCTCCCCAGTGGCTTCGGCGGTAACGGGGTATGTCCATATGCTGGATACGCTTTTAGAGCAGGAGCAAGCCGCGCTTACTGCTGTAAGAACCTCGTCACCGCGCATCGCGCTGGCCCATTATGAAGAAGCCGAGAAAACAACCGGCTTTATCCGGGAGGAAGGGCAGCATCTCGTGGATTTGGAGCTGAGCTTCTACCAGCCTGTTTATAAGCAAATCCAGCAGGAAACCAGTCGGATTAACCGTTTGGGCGCAGCCATATTCGTCGTCATCACACTGATGAGCGTCGTCATCGCCGTTTGGATCTCCGGCAGTATCACCGGGCCGGTAAGCCGTCTTGTCGCGCTGGCCAGACAGGTTTCCACAGGAAACCTGAAGCTTGATCCGCCTCCGCGCTCGGATGACGAGCTCGGCATTTTGTCTGATGCATTCATGAAAATGTCGGATGACCTGATGGTATTAATCGAGAAGGATAAAGAAAGTCTGGAAAAGGACCGGTTTGTCAAGGAATTGGAGCTTCAGGCGCTTCAAAGCCAGATCAATCCCCACTTTCTGTTCAATACGCTCAATGTGCTCTCCAAGCTGGCGCTGCTGGAAGGAGCGGAGAAAAGCAGTGATCTCATCGTGTCGGTGTCCAATCTCTTACGGTACAATTTGCGAAAGCTGGACCGGCCTGTAACACTGCGGGATGAGCTAGAGCACGTCAAAGAATACATTACGATTCAAAAGGCACGCTTCCGCGACCGCGTCAGCTTCGAGATGGAAATCGATGATTCCGCACTCCATGTGCTGATACCGTCACTAACGCTTCAGCCTATTGTTGAGAATTCATTCATGCACGGCATTGCAGATATGGAACAAGGCGCACTTATCCGTCTGGAAATGGCCCGTACTTCGGAGAATGTGCGCATCACGCTGTCGGACAACGGAATCGGCATGAGTGAGGAGCTCCGGCAGGCCCTCCTCCGGCTGGAAGCCGAAACGGAGAAGAAGGAATCCACGGGGCTTGGCACAAGAAATGTGTTCAAACGGCTGCATCTGTTCTACGGAAACAGCGATCTTGTGGACATTGAGAGCGAGCCTGGCAAAGGAACGAAGGTTACGATTCTGATTCCTTTATAATGTTTCATATGAATTTTTGAGAGTCCATGCCTGCAGGCATGGACTTTTTTGTGTTCATCAGGACAAGAATATGCTAGTTTCCTCCTCATCATCACCAGAACATACGGCACCGGTTAAATCAATACAGGAAGAACACGGATAAGTGCAGACGATAGCGGCTTTGTCCGGGTGCTGCGCATGCTATAATTCTATGAAAAGAGTTAGGGTGAATACGGAAAGGAGCGGATAACATTGTCAATAGTTATTAATAAAGAGATTGATATGCAGATAGAAAAACAGTCTGAACAACAGACCGTACAGACGCTGGAAAAGCCGAATATGATGTTTGTAACGCTTGTTGCGATCGTAGCGGCTTTGGGCGGTGTATTATTCGGATTCGATACGGCTGTGATATCGGGAGCGCTCGGCTTTTTGGAACAGCGCTTTCAATTGAATGAGGTGCAGCTTGGGTGGGCCGTTTCCAGTATCATTATCGGCTGTATTGCGGGCGCTTCCGTCTCCGGGATCTTGGGTGACATGTTCGGCAGGAAAAAAGTTCTGATAGCGGCGGCTATCATTTTTATGATCGGTACTGTCGGCTCAGCTCTCCCTGATACGTTTTCCTTTTATATTATCGCCCGTATGATCGGCGGCTTCGGGATCGGTATTACCTCAGCCCTATGCCCGCTTTATAACGCGGAAATTGCACCGGCCAAATATCGCGGCCGACTGGTTGCCCTGAACCAGCTAGCCATCGTTACCGGAATTTTCCTTGTATACTTTGTGAATACGTGGATTACCGGCTTCGGAGACGACGCATGGGACGTTTCCACCGCTTGGCGTTGGATGTTTGCCGCAGGTGCCGTCCCCGGCTTGCTGTTCCTGGTGCTGCTTTGCTTCGTACCTGAAAGCCCCCGGTGGCTGATCAAGAAGGGACGGCCAGCGGATGCGCTGAAGATTTTACTTAAAATTCACGGTGAAGATTTGGCCAGACAGGAAGTGCTGGCTATCAAGGAAGTATCCAAGCAGGAAAGCGGAGGATCGATTCGGCAGTTGTTTATGCCTGGTATGAGAGTTGCCTTGATGGTGGGTATCGTTCTGGCGGCCCTCCAACAGGTTACGGGCATTAATGCCATAATGTATTACGCTCCGGTCATTTTCAAGGAAGCCGGCGCCGGTGCGAATGCTTCGCTGATTCAAACCATCATGATCGGTTTCGTCAATTTGCTCTTCACGATATTGGCTATGTGGCTCGTCGATAAGGTAGGAAGAAAAGTGCTGCTTCTTATCGGCTCTGCTTCAATGACGATATGCCTGACGGTCATCGGTCTCGCTTTTCATACAGGACATACCTCCGGACCGTTGTTACTTATCTTCATCCTGCTCTATGTGGCTTCCTTTGCCGTTTCGCTCGGCGCTGTGCTTTGGGTAGTTCTATCCGAAATCTTCCCGAGCCGAATTCGCGGAAGAGCCGTGGCCATTGGAACTATGACGCATTGGATAGCGGATTACGTGGTTTCCCAGTCGTTTCCGCCTATGCTTCATACCGCAGGTCCGGCGATGACCTTCTGGCTTTTCGCTCTCATGTCCTTGATCACGGTTGGCTTTACCTGGCGAGCGATTCCTGAAACGAAGGGCAAATCGCTGGAGGAAATCGAGACTCTGTGGTCAACAAAATAAGGATGGCCCGTTCTCGGATTATCGGACTATATTGAGGCGGCTGCAATCGCCCTTCTCCCGGTCTGCCTGATTATATGGCCGGCCGGGAGATCTTTCTGTTGGTACAGCCAATATGAAAAAAATAACCTATTATAGTGGGGAGACTTCAAATGCGTATCGGTGCGATCGAGGCAGGCGGAACAAAGATTGTTTGCGGTATCGGGAATGAAAATGGAGAGATCGAGGACCGGTTCAGTTTTCCGACTGAACGACCGGAACGTACACTCGATCAGGTCATCGCTTATTTTCAGGACAAGGGAGTCGAGGCCATTGGAATTGGAACATTCGGCCCTATCAACATCGACCCTGCAAGCGAGTTGTATGGTTACGTCACGACAACCCCAAAGCCGGGCTGGTCGGGGTATCCGTTCTTGGGGACGCTCAAGAAAGTGTTTGATGTTCCGTTCGGATGGGATACGGACGTCAATGCAGCGGCTTATGGCGAAGCCGTATGGGGTGCTGCCAAAGGCTTGGATAGCTGCGTTTATTATACAATCGGCACTGGAATCGGCGTAGGCGTCTATGCGGAAGGCAAGCTTGTTCACGGCCTGGTGCATCCTGAAGGCGGTCACATTCTAACCAGACGCCACCCGGAAGACGAGTTTGAAGGGACTTGTCCTTATCATGGAGATTGTCTGGAAGGCATGGCAGCGGGACCTGCGCTTGAACAGAGATGGAATATAAAGGGCAGCGAGCTGCCTCTGGAGCATCCGGCATGGGCCATGGAAGCATATTACATCGGTCAGGCTGTAACAGGAGCGATCCTGATGCTCTCGCCGAAAAAAATTATTTTGGGCGGCGGTGTCATGCAGCAAAAGCAGTTATTGCCTATGATACGTACCGAGGTGCAAAATAATCTGAAGGGGTATGTCAGTTCGGAAGCCATCACTACAAATATCGAAGAATACATTGTATCCCCTGGCTTAGGAAATAATGCCGGTTTGTGCGGCGCATTGGCACTTGGGTGGGCTGCAGCAAAGAATCGGATCTCATGACATGGAACGAAAGACAGTCTTGAAATTAGAACTGAGCTTAACCCGGTAAGGAAAAGGATGACCCTGCAATTCAGTCTGCTGGAAACAGCACTTAGTTTAGTGTAAAAAAGAATCCTGGTCGAAGGATTCTTTTTTTGTTTGTGAACAACACTAAATATACTCGGTCATTCCATTTTCCTTCAGCAGTTCGACGATTTCTTTGACAGACTGCGCTTTGTCCTTGGGACAGATTAATAGTGCATCCCCGGTGTCCGCAATGATGAAGCCGTCTACGCCTATGGTCGTGATTAGTCTGCCGTTTCCATATATGATCGAATTGCGTGTTTCTATGCCCATGTGATTCGCTTTTATAATGTTGCCCGATTCATCCGGAGGGAAGATCGCGCCAAGAGCATCCCAGCTGCCGATATCGTTCCAGCCAAATTGGCCGGACAGAACAACGACTTCATCGGAGCGCTCAAGGATGCCGTAATCAATCGAAATGTTTTGAAGCGCCGGATAAATCCTATTAATGATTTCCTCTTCCTGCTCCGTACCCAGATAATCGCTGATTGGAAGCATCGTCTTATACAGCCGGGGCAGGTAACGCTTGAAATGATCAATAATAACGGATGTTTTCCAAATGAACATCCCGCTATTCCATAAATAATTACCTGACGACAGATAGCCTTGCGCTTTCTGGAAGCTCGGCTTTTCTACAAATTCAGCTACTTCATATACGGCAACAGGTTTCGAAGCAATAGGCTCTCTATCAAAGGCGATGTACCCGTAGCCGGTAGAAGGGAATGTCGGCTTAATTCCGATGGTTACGATTTTGTCCGTCTCCATCGCGAACGTACAGGCTTCGTCCAGCGTAAGCCGGAATTGTGCTTCATCCGTTATATAATGATCGGAAGGCAATACGACCATTAAAGAATCACCATGGGATTTTTCTATGGATAACGCTGCAAAAAGGATGCTGGCAGCCGTGTTTCGCGCAACAGGCTCTATCAATATATTGCGACTTAATACGCTGCTATGCATGATGCTCTCTAGTAATACGGCTTGAGAACGATTCGTAACGATTACTGTATTTTCCTGAGGAATAATGCCTTTGAACCGTTCAATGGTATCGTTTAACATAATATCGTTTCCGCTAATATTTAGCAGCTGCTTCGGAATCTCTTGTCTGGAAAGCGGCCAAAAGCGGGTCCCGCCCCCGCCTGCAAGGATAGTCGCGAATTTATTCATGATGCATCACCGATTGGGCAATAGAGAAGGAAATGATGCTTTCCGAGCCTTGATTAAGGTTCAGCCCCGCCCCATGGATACCGTCAAAGCAAGCCCCGGTTTGAGGATCAATTAGAGGGATTTTTAATGAATTATGTCCTAAATACCATTCATAGCATAAGGCTGCATATTTCAGATAAGCAGGGTCTTGGAGCACGGTCGCGGCTTCCTTGCAGGCAAGAAGCATTTCGCATGCTTCAATCGGCTGTTCGTCGTAGGGAGCGGCCGTTCCGTCCCGCAGCAGCCAGCCATGGCTGCCAATCGGCTTATAATATCCTTCTATGGAGAAGGTTTTGGATGCCAGAAAATCCAAGCTTTCCTTGGCCGCTTCCTTCAAATTAACGTTACCTGAAATACGGCATGCTTTTAATAGTGCCCATGGAAGCATCGAGTTTCCGTAGGTAAGGCTGTCTTCAAACCAATTCCAACCGTTCCCCTTATTGCGGATATACTGATTGTGCAATCTGAAAGACATAGTATCGATGAGATCGATGATGAATGCTCTGGGCAGGAATGCCATCTCTTCCGCGGTGCTTGGCGTGTGGGGATATGGAAAGGAGTAAGTTAAAGCTTTTGGGGTTTCGATCAGGTAACTTAGGCCGATTACGGCATAAGCCCCGGCACGGGGAGAACTGAGCGTACCGATAAGCGGCAATGCCTGATTAATTAAATAACGGCAGGTATTCAGTAAATTATCCGGCAGGGAGGAGGAGTGGGCGAGCGCGAATCCAAGCGCCCATACCGTGCGTCCTTGACAATCATCAGATCCGCTATCCTCAACGAAAGTACGGTTATAATCCATAAAGTTTCTAAAGTTTCCGGCTGTATTCTGTGCGTGATGAATGAAGGAAATATAAGTATGAATAAGGTCCAACGTGACGGGATCTTTTTTGCTGCTGTACAATAAAACGGCTGCGATTAATGCCCGTGCGTTATCATCTGTCGTATAGCCCTTCGAGCGGTCGGGAACACCAAACTTGGTATGCTGAAAAATGCCTGTATCATCCGTTATCCTGCGCATATAATGGGACTTAAACTGCAGTATCGTTTGTACTTCCATTAAATCACACTCCTATTAGCTAACTCTGAAACCGCTATGTTCTCTTGAAAGATGGCGGCATAGGTTTTGGCGACTTCGTTCCACAGCATAGTTCTTCCGAGTTCAAGCGTGCGATTTTCCATTTCTTTCACTAGAGCAGGGTTATCCAGTAATTGGAGGATACATGCTTCCAAAGAGGCGGAATCGCGGAAGTTTGCCAGCAAGCCCCTGCCCTCTGCCAGCATTTCCTCGGCATACCGGTAAGGAGTGGAAACGATGACCCTTCCAATACCGACTCCGTATGCCAAAGTGCCGCTAACGGCCTGATCCTTGCCTAAATAGGGAGTCATATAAATGTCTGACATGACAAGCGATTGAATGACTTCCTCCTGTGTCAACAGCTTGTCGACGAAGAGAACGTTATGCTTTAAATCAAATTGTTCCACAAGATCCATCAGCTTTTGCCTGTATACCTCGCCTGTTTCTTGTTTGACTACCGGATGCGTTTTCCCGAAAATGATATAGAGAGAATCCGGATGCTGATTGACCACTCCGCACATGGCCTCTATGCTGTATTCAATTCCTTTGCCAGGGCTAAGGAAGCCAAAGGTCGATAAAATTTTCCGGTCCGCAAAGCCATATTGTTCTTTAAGCTTTGATCTTGATTCGGTTTTGACATGAGGCACCCCATGGTGAATGAAAGCTACTTTTGCGGCATCGATACCATAAATAGAGCTCAAATCCTTTACGGTAGACTGCGCCATAGTGACGACCTTCACGCTTAATTCCGCAACCCGATTCATGATGTGCCGCTGCTTAGCGGAAGGATTCGTTAACACGGTATGAAAAATAACGATATATGGAATACTTAGCCTTTCGACGAATGGAATCAAAAATTCTCCGCTTTCTCCGCCATAAATACCAAATTCATGCTGGATAACGAGAAGATTAACGTCTGACACGTTAAGATATTCGGCCGTTTCTATATAATCCGACAGCTTGTGCTGTTCTATTTCCCTCATCACTTGCTCTTGATAGAGGTAAGTTTCGTTGTTGTTGACCGCAATGATACAAGGCTTATTGAAGCCTTGAATATGATCGAATTCATCTAATAAATCTTGCGTAAATGTAGCAATGCCGCATTCTCTCGGCAGGCTGGTTCCTAGAAAAACGATATTCCGGTTTCTGATAGTCTTTTTCATATAAACAGCCTCCATCTTAATTTTTTGGACAAAAAAAGAAATAAAGCGATCTATGATCTTTATTTCTTTAGGAGAAGCGGTATTTTATTTTCTGAAAATTGAAAAATATTTCCTCTTTTCACACTATAACATGACCATTTTTTCTTGTCAATTTTATTGACTCACTCCCTTTTTCCGGATATATTGATCTAGGGGGTGTATGTGTGTCAGTCATACGCAGTAAATTAAAAGAGGTTATGGAAAATCACGATCCAAAATTATCTATACGCAAGCTTGCAAAAGATGTTAATTACCACTTTGATTCCGTTCGTCGTATGTATAAAGATGAAATGGTACAGTATCCAAGGGATTTGCTGCTAAAGCTTTGTTTATATTTTAATGTCCAGCCGGGGCAGCTCATTGGGATCGAAGAGGATGAAGATCGCGATTACACGACAGATGAATCGATTGACCATCAGGAGGACGGCAATGACAAGGGATACGATAAAGACGCAAACCTGTAAACAGCTCCTGGATGCCTTTCATGCAAAGCCCCGCCTGACGAAAGTGGAGAAGCTGACATTCTCCGGGGTTGGAAATCGGGATGTATATAATATAACGGCCCCGTTTCAGTATGACGGGGAGGAAGTGATCTTAGGAAGAGTTGAGGAACGGGACAGCGAGTTCTCTCAAGTCTTCTTTTTTACATGCGACAATCAGGTTTGGAGTCCCCGTATACATACACATACCTATAATTTGCAGGATCCATGCAAAACCGTCATCAAGGGTGAATTAATCATTGGCGGAGTTGAAGTCATTACCGCGGAAGATGATCCGGGCAAGATCGTGTCATGGGTCACTCAATTTTATCGCGGTTTCCGCATTGATTCGTTATGCCACTTTTCATCCGGACCCGGAACGATGAAGGATATCCGTCTCATTGAGCTTGCGGATGGCAGGATAGGCATATTTACAAGGCCGCAAGGAGCAAGAGGCGGAAGAGGGCAAATCGGATTTACAATAATCGATTCGCTGGAGGAGCTCAATGAGCAAACCTTCATCGATGCAGAAATGTTTCAAGATCAATTCGTTCCCGAAGAATGGGGAGGCGCGAACGAAGCGCATTTATTGAAGAATGGCCATGTAGGCGTTCTGGGACATATAGCCTGCTTCGATGAATTAGGGAACAAGCATTATTATTCGATGGTCTTCTCGATAAACCCCGCAACCTGCGAGAAAACGCCTATAAAGATTATTGCCGTAAGAAGCGATTTTCCAAGAGGTCCCGGTAAACGGCCGGAGCTGGAGGATGTTATTTTTAGCGGCGGGCTTATACGGTCAGGCAATGGCCGGGCCGTGCTTTCCGTTGGCGTTAGCGATGCCGAGGCTTATCAGATTGAAATCCCTGATCCATTTATGGATTATGAATCATGAGAAATGGTTCATTTGACTAGATTCTATGGTCATGTTATAATCCTTTTGACAAGAATTTATGGTCAAAAGAGAGCGGGAACAAACAAATGAGTAAATTTATTCAATTAAACAAGCGCACTGGCGAAACAAAGTCTCACTTGAATCAAGCAAGAAAACAGGGACGCATTCCGGCTGTGTTGTATGGAATTGGTAAAGATACTATGTCACTAGAAGTTAATGAAAAGGAAATGCTGGACATTTTGAAAAAAAATCCGCGGGCTATTCTGCAGGGCAAGACATCCGATGAAGTCGTGATGCCGGTCATTGTTCAGAACATCCAAAGGGAAACCATGTCGGGCAAATTGCTGCATATCGACTTTCACCATGTGAACATGACGGAAAGCATGGATAGCAAAGTAACCATCCATTTTTCAGGAGAGGCTATCGGTGTGAAATCCGGCGGGGTACTGCAGGTGGAAATGTATGAAATAGAAGTCCGCTGCATGCCGGGAGATTTGCCGTCTTCCATGGAAGTGGATATAAGCGGCCTTGCTGCCGGCGCCCAGCTTCTCGTTTCCGACCTGATCTTCAAGGATGGAATTGAAGTGTTGACTGATCCGGCCACGGTCATGATCCAGATCAAAACGGTGCATGCGGAAGTCGAAGAAACAGCATAATAGATTTCGTCTAAATAGAGCAATAGCAGCCCGTTCCTCGTCAGAGGGCGGGCTGCTTTTTTGTTTCTTTTAGCGGTGTCCCGACCATGACTATTCCACTTCGATCGCTTTTACTGTTTCGCCCTCAATTAATACGGGCTGGTAGTAGGTGTTGGTGGGCAAGTCTTTTTTGCCTTGTAAATTCTTAATGACCCAGTCAGCTGCGTCGCGTCCCATTTGTTCTTGGGGGTGCGTCAGCGTCGTTAGTTTGATATTCGCGTTTTTGGCGATATATGAATTGTCCTGGCCAATGATGGATAGCTCATCCGGAATGGAAATTCCCAGTTTTCTGCAGACATGTACGACTTCCAAGCCTACCTCGTCGTTGTAACACACAAGCGCAGTCAATTCATCCCGATTGTCGTTCAGATACACTTCCAAGTTAGCGGACAGGTCCGGCTTTGTCGATGTATCGAAAGAAAGCACATGCTCTTGCTGGAACCGTAATTTGGCTTCCCCAAGAGCCTTGATAAATCCCTTCATTCTATATTTCCCTTGCAAATCATCCATTTTCGCGATGATGCCGATCTGGGTATGTCCTTTGGTAATCAGCTCCCGGGTTGCGAGATAGCTGGACTGCACGTCATCCAGACAGAAGAAAGGAACTTCCAACTCTTCATAATAGGCATTGATCATCGCGAACGGAACCTCCTGCTCCTTAAAAGACAGGTAGTAAGCGATATTGGGGTTGTATACACTGCTTCTGGTAGGTTCTATAATCAGTCCATCCACGCCGTAGGATAGCATCATTTCCAACGCCTTTTTTTCCTGGGAGATATCATTATTTGTACTGGCTAACAGCAATGAATAGTTATCTTCATTTAATCGGCTTTCAATGCCGCGGATAATGGAAGGGAAGATGTAATCCGAGATATAGGTCGTGATGACGCCGATCGTTTTATTCATGGTTTTTGCACCCGTTCTGGACCGATATTGGCTGCTGACGTACGTGCCGGATCCCCTCTCGCTTCGCAGGAACCCCTCGTTCGATAACTCTAGAATGGCCTTTCGAACCGTCTGCCGGCTAACGTTGTAGCTTTCCTGCAAAACGTTCTCCGAAGGGATTTTCTCGCCTGCTTTGTACGTTCCAGAGAGGATATAACTTTTGATATCTTCAATAATGAGCTGGTACTTTGGCTTCATGCAATCCACTTCTTTCATCGTTGTTCGAAAAAGTTGTACGTACACATTTTAGCATGAATTGCAAGAAATGCAAATGCAATAACATCATTTGCGATTCCAATGGTACAAGTTCCATGCTTATCCATAGGAAAACTCCATGATCAGACGAATAAAGATGGTACAGCAACTTATGTAAGTATAACTATTAGACTATATTGACAAATGTACGTACAGAAAATATACTAAGGCTGTCAGTAAGAGAAAGCGCCTTCTTTCGGTCGAATCTTCCGGTTGTCTCACCCGAGTGACCGATTCGATCGGAAGCAGCTAGTATAGGAATCGCAATCGGTTGGGTTAAGTCACGAAGTTAGATCGCGATATGAGCGATTTAATTTTTGTGCAAACCACGAACAGAGAGGGGACATACATGATCATGAATCATCTAGACTTGAAGGAAGCGATAACCAATGGAGAAACTTCGCTGGGTATCGAATTCGGTTCTACGCGGATCAAAGCGGTGCTGATCGATCGTCGTTTCGAGACTATCGCATCGGGAAGCTTTGAGTGGGAAAATCTGTTGAAAGACGGATATTGGACGTACAACCAGGAGGATATTATAAGAGGCCTCCAAACCGCGTATCGTGAACTGAAGCAGGAAGTGGAACGGAATTACGGAGTCACCCTCCGGTCCGTCGGTTCGATCGGGTTTTCCGCTATGATGCACGGTTATATGGCGTTCGACAACACGGGCGATCTGCTGGTGCCGTTTCGGACTTGGCGCAACGCAACAACCGGCGCGGCGGCTAGGGAATTAACGGACTTGTTCCAATTCAATATCCCCGAGCGCTGGAGTATCGCCCATTTGTACCAAGCGATATTAAACCAAGAGGAGCATGTACCTCGCATTGATTTTGTAACGACGTTGGCCGGGTATATCCACTGGCTGCTGACCGGCAATAAAGTGATTGGAATCGGAGATGCTTCCGGCATCTTCCCTATAGATGAGTCAACCCATAATTACCATCCAACAATGGTCAAGCAATTCGATGAACTCATCGCAGCCAAAGGTTATCCGTGGAAGCTTGAGGATCTTCTTCCCAAGGTATATCTCTCCGGCAAGCAAGCCGGCGAGCTAACGGCGGCGGGGGCCGCCATTCTGGACCCGGCCGGAGATCTGCAGTCCGGCATTCCGCTCTGTCCTCCGGAAGGCGATGCCGGCACAGGCATGGTTGCGACGAATAGCGTCAAGAAACGTACGGGAAATATTTCCGTGGGCACTTCCGTTTTTGCAATGATTGTATTGGAGAAAGAATTGTCCAAGGTTTATCCGGAGATCGATATGGTCACGACGCCGGACGGCAGTCCGGTCGGCATGGTGCATGCCAACAACTGCTCCAGCGATCTTAACGCCTGGATGGGGCTGTTCCGTGAATTCTCCGAAGCGATGGGATTGGGTGCGGATTCCGGCAAATTGTTCAGCGTGCTGCTGGGCAAGTCTCTTGAAGCAGACCCGGATGGCGGCGGCTTGCTTAGCTACGGCTATCTTTCGGGCGAGAATATAACGGGAATAGATAAAGGCAGGCCGTTGTTCGTTCGCTCGCCTGAAAGCAACTTTAATCTGGCTAACTTCATGCGAACGCATCTATTCACGGCTTTCGGAGCGTTGAAGCTTGGCATGGACATTTTGACCGAAAACGAACAGGTGGCCATCGACAGCATCTTGGCTCACGGCGGCCTATTCAAGACCCCTGTCGTTGGACAAAAAGCATTAGCCGCTGCGCTGAACGTGCCGATCTCGGTCATGTCCACGGCCGGCGAAGGCGGGGCATGGGGCATGGCGCTTCTGGCTTCTTACATGACGGGCAAGGATCAAGAAGAGAGTCTGGAGGACTTCCTCGAGCAGAAGGTGTTCAAAGATGCCGAAGGACAGGAGATTGCTCCGGATGCTACGGATGTCGAAGGGTTCCAGGCATTCATCAAACGGTACAAAGCAGGGCTTGCCATCGAACAAGCCGCTGTAGACCATCTGCTAGAGAACGGGAGGGACTAACGTTGTTAGAACAACTGAAAGAAGAGGTATACCAAGCGAATCTGGATTTGCCGAAGCACGGCCTCGTGAAATTCACTTGGGGCAATGCGAGCGCCGTCGATCGGGAAAGCGGCTTGTTCGTGATCAAACCGAGCGGAGTCAGCTATGAGAAGATGAAACCGAGCGACATGGTCGTTGTGGATCTCGACGGTAAGGTGGTCGAGGGAGAGATGAGACCTTCCTCCGATACCGCGACTCACGCTGTGTTGTACAAACACTATCCGCAAATCGGCGGCATCGTGCATACCCACTCGACCTGGGCAACCATCTGGGCGCAAGCGGGACTGGATGTACCCGTCATGGGAACGACGCATGCGGACACCTTCTATGGCGCCGTGCCTTGCGCACGGTTCTTGAACCAAGAGGAGGTTGACCGGGGATACGAAGCGGAGACGGGCCACGTTATTATCGAAACATTCGAGAAGCGCGGATTGGATGTCATGGCGATCCCGGCCGTCCTGCTCCAGGGACATGCGCCTTTCACTTGGGGGAAAGACGTGAAGTCGGCGGTCGTGAACAGCGTCGTGCTGGAGGAAGTGTGCAAAATGAATCTGTACGCGCGGCAATTGAACAATTTCGCCAAAGAACTGCCGCAAGGCATTCTGGATAAGCACTATCTCCGGAAGCACGGGAAAGACGCCTACTACGGGCAGAAGTAATAGCCTTACCCATTATTATTAAATACAGAAAAGAGGATGATCAAGATGTCAGTAACAGCAGCTAAACAGTTTTGGTTCGTCGTAGGTTCGCAACATCTGTACGGGGAAGAAGCGCTGGCTGAAGTGAAAGCCCATGCGCAGACGATGACCGATGCCTTGAATAATAGCGGTGTGCTCCCTTATCCGGTTGTCTTGCAGGACCTGGCTGTCAGCGCAGATAAAATTACAAGCATCATGAAAGAGGTCAACTATCGCGATGAGGTGGCAGGCGTCATCACGTGGATGCATACGTTCTCACCTGCGAAAATGTGGATTCGCGGTACGAAGTTGCTGCAGAAGCCTCTGCTTCACTTGGCAACCCAGTTCAATGAAAGCATTCCTTGGGCAACGATCGACATGGACTTCATGAACCTGAACCAGGCCGCTCACGGCGATCGCGAATACGGCTTCATCAATGCCCGTCTGAAGAAACAAAACAAAATCGTCGTAGGCTACTGGGAACGTTCGGAAGTGCAGCAGCAAATTGCGGATTGGATGGACGTAGCGGTTGCTTATAACGAAAGCTTCAACATAAAAGTGGCCCGTTTCGGCGATAATATGCGCAACGTTGGCGTAACGGAAGGCGATAAGGTCGAGGCCCAAATTCAGTTCGGATGGACCGTGGACTATTACGGCATCGGCGACCTCGTGCAATACGTAAATGCCGTTACAGAGCAAGAAATCGATGATCTGATGGGCCAATATGCAGAGCTCTACGATTTCGATTACGGCACGAACAGCAAAGAAGCCTGGGAAGCCAGTGTCAGAGTCCAAGCAAGCTATGAAATCGCCCTCAAACGTTTCTTCGACGAGAAAGGTTATAATGCCTTCACGACGAACTTCGAAGATTTGCATGGAATGAAACAGCTCCCTGGTCTTGCCGTCCAACGTCTGATGGCGCAGGGCTACGGCTTTGCCGGCGAGGGTGACTGGAAGACGGCCGCGCTCGATCGCTTGCTGAAAGTGATGAGCCGCAATCAAAACACGGGCTTTATGGAGGATTACACCTACGAGATGGCAGCCGGTCAGGAAGCCATCCTGCAATCCCATATGCTCGAGGTAGATCCGTCCTTGGCAAGCAACAAGCCGAAAATCATTGTTTCCCCGCTCGGAATCGGCGGTAAAGAAGATCCGGCGCGTCTGGTATTCGACGGCAAAGCTGGTGAAGGCGTCGTTGTATCCATGGCTGACTTCGGCACTCATTATAAATTGCTGATTAACGAGGTTTCCGCATTCGAGCCGACGGTTCCGGCTCCTAACCTTCCTGTCGCTCGCGTCCTGTGGACGGTGAAGCCGAACTTCCAGGACGGGGTGAAAGCTTGGATCGAGAATGGCGGCGGCCACCATACCGTCGTTTCCTTGAACCTGACGACAGACCAAATCGTAGCTTACGCCAAGCTGGTTAACTTGGAATACGTCGTTATTAAGTAAACCATACTTGAGGGAAAAGCAGGCGGACCTTAAGACAATCGCGGGGTTCAGCACCTGATGGCGGATTTCGAGCTGGACAGGTGACGTGGCCGCTTCCTTGAGCAAAATGCATAAACCGTTTCTTTCGTAAATGGGTGATCGCACGCCTATTTACGAAGAAACGGTTTCTTTGTTTTTCAGAATAACCTCATTAGTGAGATCAGATATGTCGTTTGCGCAGGGCGATCAGATTGCTCTCGACAATAAATGGTAATTAAACATATAATGAATTCATACGTCATTTCGTAAACGTTTACGCAAACGTTTACAATAATAAATAGGAGGTGTAAGATATGCTGGCTAATCGCTACATAGCGACCATTTTAGTATCAACCTTTTTCCTGCAGTTAGGGATATGGGTGCGAAACATTGCTATTTTACTATATGTGGTGGACCAAACGAACGGGGATGGGTTTGCGGTTTCTATGATTTCAGTTGCAGAATTCTTACCCATCTTCGTGTTTTCTTTTATTGGGGGAGCTCTCGCAGATCGATGGAACCCGAAAAAGACCATGATATGGTGTGATATATTAAGTGCCATTTCGATCTTGTTCGTGCTGCTTGCATTGATGTTCGGAACATGGAAAGCGATATTCTTTGCAACGCTGATATCTTCGATTCTGTCACAGTTTTCTCAACCATCGGGGATGAAGTTATTTAAGCTTCATGTTCGTGCAGATATGATTCAAGCGAGCATGTCTATGTTTCAAACCGTAATGGCTATTTTTATGTTACTCGGACCTATATTAGGGACTTTTGTTTATCAGCAGTTTGGGATTCAGGTCTGTATTGGGTTTATGGGAGTATCATTTTTACTTTCGGCTGTCGTGTTAACCTTTATCCCTTCTGGGCATGTGATTGAAGAAGTCAAGGGAAAGAATTTGCTGAATGAAATGAAAGCAGGCATTACTTATTTGTTCTCAAATAACCTGTTAACTTATCTTGGAATTTCCTTTTTAATTGCAGGCTTAGCGGTTGGGCTAGTGGTACCGCTAGGGATATTCGTTATTACGGATCGTCTTCATCTGCCGGAAATATATTTCCAATGGATTGCCATCGCAAAAGGAATTGGTATGATTCTTGGAGGTGCTTTATCGCTGGGATTAAGCAAGCGGGTGCCCCCACTTTATTTGTTAACCACAGGGTTTGCAGTTAATGCCCTGTGCTTAATGGCAGCAGGGATGTCTACCTATTTTTGGTTAACGTTCTCTGCTGAGTTGTTTATTGGCTTTGTTACACCGGCGTTTCAAGTAGCTATTCAAACCTTGATTTTAAAAAATACGGAAGAATCTTTTGTTGGACGTGTGAATGGCATACTTACCCCGCTCTTCATGGGGTCTATGGTCTTGACCATGAGCATCTCAGGATGGTTGAAGGATGCTTTGTCTGTGTTTGTAATGTATGAAATGGCAGGTGTTCTATTCTTGATCAGTGCACTAATAACCATTCCAATGTTTCGAATGCATGTGAAGTCAGCAGCGTATGAAGAGGTGAATATTCTAAGTGGGGGTGGATCCCGTTGAACATGAAAGTTGAAGAAATCATTCGCGAAGTACCTGAGCTAAACGCTGAATTTTTAAGTTTTGAAAATCTTAGGGGAGGGCTGTGCAACCAAACCTATAAGGTTCAAACCAAACAGAATACATTCGTTCTTCGCATCAATAGCAGGCAAAACGAGTATTTGAACCTGACACGCCGCTCTGAAGTAGAAGTGATGAAGAAAGCAAACCGTGAAGGGTTTGCTCCTGGAGTGATTTCCAGTAATTATCCGGAACAATATGTAGTCACGGAATTTATTGAAGGTCGAATGCTCGAGAAAGATGATTTGAAAGACGACACTATTAAAAGAATGATTATGGACCGCCTCAAACGTATACATCAAATGGAAGGTCAAGGCAGAACATGTACTCCTTACGATTTAATTCATGGATATTTGAAAGGCGCAGATCAGTTTCAAGTCAAGCATCCTGATGGATTAAACCAAATTTTGCATAAAGTAGAGAAAGTCGCGCATAAGCGGAGTAATGACAAAGAATATAATAACAAATTTTGTCACAATGATTCTTTTTTATGTAATATGATTTTTACAGGTCAACAGCTGCAAATCATTGATTGGGAGTTGTCGGGAGTTGGAGATTTGTTTTTTGAATTGACGCTTATTCCGTTTACAAATCAGTTCAGTGTAACAGATGAGCGTGAATGGTTGAAGTTATATTTCGGATATTTCGAGGAGGAAATGTTCCACATTTTTCAGGACATGAAATTCGTGTCGATGGTTCGAGAGGTTGCGTGGGGAATGTTTTACAGTGGACTTACTAAGGGGGAAAGTCATCATGACTTTGATTACTATAAGTTTGCCGAATATTGCATCCAGCGAATCGAACAAGGGATTTATCAATTATAATGGGAACAAGGTGAACTAT
>DATJKM010000134.1:0-17660 GCA_035491515.1 Candidatus Udaeobacter sp.
CAAGCATGACGAGCAAGGATGCAACTGCAAACGATGCCGAAAATTGATACTCATTGTATAAAATTTCAATATGCAGCGGCAGCGTATTCGTTTCCCCGCGAATATGGCCGGAAACGACGGATACCGCCCCGAACTCGCCCATTGCGCGGGCATTGCATAAAATGACACCGTATAGTAGTCCCCATTTGATGTTAGGCAGCGTTACCTTCCAAAAAATTTGCCAGCCTTTAGCCCCTAGACTAGCGGCCGCTTCCTCCTCTTGAACGCCCTGCGCCTGCATGAGCGGAATAAGCTCACGGGCTACGAAGGGAACAGTGACGAATACGGTTGCAAGCACGATGCCCGGCACAGCGAACACTATTTGGATACCGCGCTCATCCAGCCACGGTCCGAGAAAGCCTTGCGCGCCGAACAGCAGCACGTAGATCATGCCGGAAATGACAGGCGATACGGCAAATGGCAAATCGATTAATGTGATCAACATATTTTTACCGCGAAAACGGAACTTGCTGATGGCCCACGCCGCCGCTATGCCGAAGATCGTATTGACGGGCACTGCGATCAATGCAACGAGAAGCGTCAGCCTAAGCGCGGATAAAGCGTCAGGCTCCGTTATGGAATCAAAGTATACGCGAGCGCCCTTCTTAAACGCTTCGACGAATACGGAAGCCAGCGGCAGCAAAACGATCAATCCGAGAAACAGCATTGCAATTCCGATAAGCAGCCACCTAACGGGGCCCGATTCTGTTATATGCCGAGGGCGCTTCGAAGCTTCTTGATCGGTATGGACGGTTATTGCTCCAGCCATGTATGTGTGAGCCCCCTTTCTTAATCTGATACTGTGCGGCGATTCATTCGCCACTGCAGTATGTTGATAACCAGCAGCATAAGAAAGGACACCACAAGCATAACGAGTGCAATCGCGGTAGCGCCAGCGTAATCGTACTGCTCCAGCTTCGTCATGATGAGCAGCGGGGTTATCTCCGTCTTAAGCGGCATATTGCCGGATATGAAGACAACCGAGCCATACTCGCCAATGCCTCTTGCAAATGCGAGCGCGAACCCTGTTAACAGCGCTGGCAATAGCTCCGGCAAAACGACCTTCCAAAACGTTCGCAAACGATATGCGCCAAGCATAACTGCCGCTTCTTCCGTCTCTTTCTCCATGTCCTGCAGCACCGGCTGCACCGTCCGGACGACAAACGGCAGCCCGATGAATATAAGTGCGATTGTAATGCCAATCGGTGTGTAAGCGACCTTAACCCCTAACGGCTCCAAGATCGAGCCTATCCAGCCGTTCGGTGCATAGATTGCCGTTAACGCGATACCGGCAACCGCCGTCGGGAGAGCAAAAGGTAAATCGACTAAGCTGTCGATAAATTTTTTGCCTGGAAACCGGTAGCGCACAAGCACCCATGCAATTAACAAGCCGAACACCGCATTAACAAGTCCCGCGAAAAAAGCGGTTAGAAAGCTGACGCGGTAGGAGGCAACGACACGCGCATTCGTAACCGTGCTCCAAAACTCGGACCAGCTGAGCTCTGCCGTTTTGAAGAAAACGGCAGCCAGCGGAATTAAAACAATGATGCTCAAGTAGAACAACGTGAATCCTAGCGATAAACCAAATCCCGGCAAAACGTTACGGGCCTTGGAACCTTTCATGTGAAGTCAGCTCCAGTCTTGTTCGAATCACGCATTATGAGCCTGGCGTATAAATTTTGTCGAATATTCCGCCGTCAGCAAAGTGTTTCGTTTGTGCAGCTTTCCAGCCGCCAAAGTCTTTGTCAATTGAAAGCAGCTCAAGCGGTTTAAACTGTTCCGAATACTTCGCTGCAACAGCTTCAGAAATCGGACGGTAGTAGTTTTTAGCGGCAATTTCTTGGCCTTCCTCCGAGTAGAGGTATTTCAAGTAAGCTTCAGCTACTTCACGAGTACCATGCTCATCCACTACCTTGTCAACGACGGCTACCGGCGGCTCAGCCAAAATACTTAAAGAAGGATATACGATTTCGAATTTGTCTGGTCCAAGCTCATTAATCGATAGAAAAGCCTCATTCTCCCAAGCCAGCAATACATCGCCGATTCCGCGTTCTACAAATGTTGTCGTTGATCCGCGCGCACCGGAATCGAGTACAGGCACGTGCTTAAACAATTCTGCAACAAACTGCTGTGCTTTTGCTTCGTCGTTGCCGTTTTGCTTCAGTGCATAACCCCATGCGGCAAGGTAGTTCCAACGAGCGCCGCCCGATGTTTTCGGGTTAGGTGTAATGACTTCAACCTTATCCTTAATAAGATCGTTCCAGTCTTTAATGCCTTTCGGATTTCCTTTGCGGACTAGGAATACGATTGTTGATGTATACGGCGCGCTGTTGTGCTCGAATTTAGATTGCCAATCCGCCTTAATCAAGCCTGGCTCTGCGACAGCGTCGATATCGTAACCGAGTGCGAGCGTTACAACGTCTGCTTTCAAGCCGTCGATAACTGCGCGGGCTTGTTTACCGGAGCCGCCGTGTGATTGTTTGATCGTCACATCCTGGCCCGTTTCAGCCTTCCAATGATTCGAGAAAGCTTCGTTAAAATCTACATAAAGCTCACGAGTCGGATCATACGATACGTTTAGAAGCTCAACCGGCGGTTTTGGCTCCTCTTTGGCCGGCTCTTCCGCTTTCGCCGCGTTCGTTGCGGCAGACTCATTAGCAGGTTTATCCGTTTCTTTGTTTGCTGCGTTGTTGCCTCCTTGACCGCAAGCGGCCAAAACAAGCACCAATGCCAATAGGATAACAACTGAACGAACTTGAGTAATTTTCTTCTTCATTCCAAACACCCCTTTTTGAATTTAACAGGCTTGCAGAAACACGTATTCATTATCAATAAACGTAATCGGTGTTTCTCCTTGATAGGTGTTTACTCCGGTTCGTCCGGTCGAAACTATTATTCCTACCTGTTTAGTTGGTTATGGGAGAATCTTACCAGCGACCGCCGCTTACTGTCAATACTTAATTTCAAAAAAATGATAAGTCCTATAAAAATGCTTTATAAGTGAGCTCTTTCGGACATTGTCCATAAAATAAAAAAAGCTTTGACCGGCAGTCTCCTCTTTCAGGAATCTGCTGATCAAAGCTTTATTGTCCTATTTCCGCCCGCGCTTGTTTTCACCTGTTACCATAACTACCTCGACATAAGGCCGTATGCGGTCCATAATCCGCTGCCCCTTGTGAAGCTCGTCGCCGTCCTTGCTCGTGAAGCTGAAGTGCCGCTCCAGCGCCTCCAGCTCGTAGTTGGACGTATAGAACGTAGGCTTGCGCTGCATACGGTAATTCAAAATCGCGCCAAGCACATGGTCGCGAACCCATGGATTCAAATTTTCCGCACCCATATCATCAAAGATAAGCAGGTCGGTTTCCTTCATCATCTCGACCGTTTCCTTCAGCTTGCCTGGCTCATGCATCAGCGACTTTAAGTCCTCAACGAAATCAGGCATATAGACGATTACGCCGGAATACCCAGCCTTCGCCAGCTCGTGGAGCAGGTAGCACATAAGAAACGTCTTGCCCGTTCCGAAGCGGCCGGCCAAATACAAGCCTTCTTCCTGCAAACCATGCTCCTTCGTACGGTCGATATAACGGAGCACCTGACCGACTGCCTTCACCCGCTCCAAATCATTTGTCAAAATTTCATCGGATGAATAGCCGCGCTGCAGCGCCTTCTCGTCAATATAAAAGCTCCTGACGCGGCTGCGAATCTGCTCCTCGGTCTGACGGGCAATAAATTTCTTGCACGCCACCTTGCGGTCATACAGCTGTGTAACTCCGTTCATCGTATCAGAGCTAAGCAGCGTGTAGTGGCCTTCAAAGTCATTCGGACATTTATCTAATCCCGGACAATTACTGCAATTACGATATTCGGTAACATATTGATAAACACGGTTCAGATTAAGACGGATTGTCCGCACATCCAAATCGGGATATTTCATTCGCAGCTTCTCGACTTGCGGTTCTGCGAGCAGCTCGGTCAGCTTATGCTCCGCCTGCTCCGTAAGAGCCTGACCTGTCGGCCACGCCTTTAGCAATTCGCCCATTGACTCCATCATCTGCTCACCCCGTTTCTATGATTTACCGTCTAACTTACGCGCCAGCTTGCGCAGCTCCTCAAGCTCGTCAGCCGTGACCGCCGAAGCGGACTGACCCTCCTGCACGATCGGAATCGAAGGCTTGCGCGAGGTACCACGGCTGTTGCCCCCGCTTCGGGCACCGTTCTTGGCGCCGTTATAGCCTCCACCGGTATAGCTGGCCGCGGCTTCCTTGCGGCGCTCTTTATCCTGTTCCACCTGCGCTTGTTCACGGACATATAGTACAGCTTTCTCGAATGTATCGATTTGTTTAACGAGCATATTCGACGCTACCGCATCCAAAAACGTCTTCGTTACCCGCTGTGCATCATTAGCCCCTATAACATAATGAATGAGTACGTTTATTACCGGTGCCGCTAATTTATAATTGAGATCGATCCGTTCAAATACCCGCTCTATCCAATCCGGTACCGCGCCTGGAAAAAAGCGCTGCAAAAACCGGGTATGCGGTTCATTCCTCATCAGCATGTTATACTGCTGTACATCGCAGCGGCCAACAAGCTGGTTCGGCACCTGCAAATAATGCTGCTCCTGTACCTCGAATTCCTCCGTCAATTCATCCGAATCAACCGGCTCCTCGCTTGCGATCACTTGCGTGCGCGACAGCGTGCGCTGCCGCTCTCCCTCCCGCTTCTTATCCTGGCGGTATAATTGATTGGCACGCAGCTGAAGCTCATCGACATTGAGCACGCCGCCCTCGCTGAAAATACCGTCTTCATCAAGCAAGCGGCATATATCGACTACTGCTAAGTTATATTTGTACGCGACATAATTCACCTGCGAGAGCTGCTCCTCATCGCTCCGCAAACGCTCCACAAACCGGCGGTTCGCTGAATTGCGGGGGAAGCGCAAAATAATTTCCCCGTAAGGAATGCCTGCCGTCGCCTGTGCGGGTCTCGCGGCGGATTGCCGGGAAGGGGCGACCTCTGTCAGCGCTTGTTCGAGCTCGTTATC
Source organism: Candidatus Udaeobacter sp. (assembly GCA_035491515.1). Taxonomy (GTDB): domain Bacteria; phylum Bacillota; class Bacilli; order Paenibacillales; family Paenibacillaceae; genus Pristimantibacillus. Next base: position 5,084 of record DATJKM010000134.1, read on the forward strand.
TACCGACTGCATATTAAGCTTAAACAGCTCATAGAAAGGAACCGATATGTTCTCTTTCGTTAATTGCGCGCCTGCGAGCTCATCCGGTTCGTTTGCACCAAACGATTCGCGAAGCGCTATAACCGCATATTTACCGACTTTATCGCGCAGCAGCATCGTCAGATGCATGTTGCGAAAAAACTCTGCCGGCGTTAACGGCTCCGAAAGCTCGTATTCATAAATAACATCTGCATTGTCGGGTACGCCTAGCCGCGACGTCTGCAGCAGCCCCACTGCTTCCAGCTTAGAAGCCTGCTCGATCAAATGCTTGCGTCCGCGCTCGTTCATCTCCAGCCCGAGCCCAAGAAACAGCTTGCGCTGCGGTTCTAGCGAAGAATAGCCGGAGCGCCCTTCTGCAATCCCGTGATACAGCTGTTGATAAAATGCGACAGCAAAAGCGCCAATCATCGGCTGATAGATTAGCGAAAGCATTTTATAATCCAGACTGCTTAGCGAAAAATCACGAAATATGTAATAGCGATGATGTTCCGTGAACTGCAATATATTATTGATGCGCACTGCATCAGCTCCATCCCTTACTTTCATTCTATTATTTTAGCATAAAAACAGCTGCTTCGGACGAGTCGGAAAATAGAAAAATCCCCCGATAGAGGGATTTTCATATTAAAACATTTTGTAGCCGCCCTTGCGCAGCGCCTGGATTGCCCAGCCGCTCACATAAGCGCCAATAAGCGCTCCAATCACCGGTATGTAGTCAATTACCGTGTAATGAGCGAAGTTTTCTATCGTTGCAGTCGCTGACTTGTCCCAAGGCGCCCATATGCCTAGCGGTATCAGTACGAGTATAAACAAATATATCGGAAACCACGTTGTTTTTAACAACATATTCAAAATAAAGCCAATACCGAACATCATCACTAAAAACAGCACCGTCGCTATGATCAATTGAAGCATCCATACTTCCCCTTTCAGACTCTCGTTTAATAGTTTAATTAATGGTCAGGTGGAAGTCAATCAGCTGCGGACAAATGTCACAAGACCGCCATTTGCTCACCCTGCCATGATTACGATACAATGATTGCAGCATCATTATGGGACTTGAAAGGGGCATTTATTCAATGAGTGAAGCAGCACAAACATTAGAAGGCTGGTACTCGCTGCATGATTTCCGCAGCATCGACTGGACCGCTTGGCGCTTAGCCGATGAAAGTGAACGCAGCCGCGCGCTGGACGAGCTGCAATCCTTTTTGCAGCAATGGGCTGCAGTTGAGGATAATAAACAAGGCAGCACTGCTGTGTATGCAATTGTTGGCCAAAAGGCTGACTTCGTATTCATGCATTTGCGCGAGACGCTGGAAGAACTGAACGAGATCGAGACGGCGTTCAACAAAACGACGTTCGCAAGCTTCACCTATCCGGTGCATTCCTATGTAAGCGTAGTGGAGCTCAGCAACTATATGGCGCAGCCAGGCACTGATCCGATGCAAAATCCGGATATCATTGCCAGACTGAAGCCAACCCTGCCGAAAGCGAACCATATCTGCTTCTATCCGATGAACAAACGCCGCGACGGCCAAGATAACTGGTATATGCTCGGCATGGATGAGCGTAAGACGCTTATGCGCAGCCACGGCATGATCGGCCGTCAATACGCCGGCAAAGTGAAGCAAATTATTACCGGCTCTGTCGGCTTCGACAACTGGGAATGGGGCGTTACGCTATTCGCCGACGATGCGCTTCAATTCAAGAAGCTGATTTACGAAATGCGTTTTGATGAAGTGAGCGCGCGCTACGCGGAATTCGGCGACTTCTATATCGGCAACCTGCTAAGCGGCGAGAAATTCGAAGCATTGCTTAAGCTGTAATAAATAAGACAGTCCAAGCCTCTCAATCGGCTCGGACTGTCTTTTTCTATTGCAGGCCATCCTGCAAAAAAGGCTTTCGCCCGTGGCAGCATATGATGCTGTTCCATTAGCGAAAGCCTTTTACTTTAGTTGTCTTCCTCTTCGTCCTCATCTTCTAAACCGAGACGCTTTGCTTCCAAATACTCCTGAGTCGCACGGTCACGCGCCCTGCCTTTGTCCTTCAACCGCTCGATCGCCGGCTGGATGAGCAGGTCAACTTCCTTTTGCACCGTATAGGCCAAGTCGTACCGCGTTTGCGATTCCAGGAAGGAACCGACCTCCATTAATGCGTTGTATCGATCCAGTTCGTCTCTCGTCAGCAAGCCGCGGACTTGTACGCTGCAGTGTCTCATTATAGGAATTTCCCTTTACGAAGAACGAGCGGAATGCCGCCGATAATGAACAGGTAACGAAGATCGATCGCTTTTTTCAACCAAGCCGCAACGCGGCCTTTATATTTTTTGCCGAATGCGATACCGATTGCCTCGCCTTTGCCAAGCGATGCTACTGTACCTTTATTGCTGAACGTGAAGCCCTTAGGCGGCTGATTGCGAATCGAAGCGACAAGGTTATGCGCGCATACTACACCTTGCTGCATCGCGATTTGAGCAGTCGGCGGGTATGGACGTCCTTCCGGGTTAAACATCAGCGAGTTATCGCCTACGATATAGATGTTATCGTTGCCTGGAACACGAAGGAACTCATCAACCTTCACGCGGCCGCGCATCGTTTCGAAGCCTGCTTCTTCGATAAGACGGTTACCGCGGATACCGCCGGTCCAAATGACAGTAGCCGATTTGATTTCTTCGCCTTCGCCGACAATTACGCCCTCTGGCGAGCATTCCTTGATAGCCGTGCCAATGCGGAACGTAACGCCTTTCTTCGTCAATACGTCCATGCCGTATTCAACGAGCTCAGGATCAAAGCCGGGAAGCGCGGTAGGAGCCGCTTCGATATTATAAATTTTCACAAGCGCCGGATCTACATCGAATTGCTTGCACAGCTCTGGGATACGGTCGGAAAGCTCGCCGACGAACTCAATACCTGTGAAGCCTGCGCCGCCGACAACGAATGTCAAATAATCGGTACGGTGAGGTTCGCGTTTGTAGCGGGCGAATTGGTACTCAATATGTTCACGGATCAAACGAACCGAGTTGATGCTGCGGATGTTCATAGCATGCTCGCCCAGACCGGGGATTCCGAAAGTTTCCGGTTCGCCGCCAAGGCCGATAACCAAGTAATCGTATGACAGCGTGCCGTCTTCAAGAATAACTTTTTTATCCTGCGGACGAATTTGAACAACGGTCGATTTGACGAAATCAATTTTAAATTCATCAATCAATTTAGAAATACTCACACGGGCATTTTCCGGATTGTCCGTTCCTGCTGCCGGCATATGGAGATGTGTCGTAATGTAGTGGTAATCATGTTTATTTACTAAAGTGACGTCAGCCTCATTGTAATTTAATTCTTTTTGCAAACGAAGCGCGGTCAAAACACCGCCGTACCCTGCGCCAAGAATAACGATTTTAGGTATGTTACTCATCGCTTAATCCCATCCATTCCTCTTATCTTTGTATTTAAACATTGTGAAAAATTACACAAACCAAACCGAGTATTTATAATTATAAGTTCAGTGTGTTCTATTTAAAGCGGTTTTATCAATGAATCGATTGCTAATGAGCGTCAGTTTTCACCGCCCTTGGCAACCAGTCCCGTGCATAACATACATCAGAAATTTTACATAGTTTTCAGTAAAAGTTCAAGGGCAAATTGTACGAAATTGTTTAGAGCTGTATACAAATTAATTATTTCCTTCTTCTTCATTGAAAGTTTATAATAAAAAACGTAAAGCTTAAAATGTGGAGGTGGCTATCTTGTCTAACCTTAAAACAGCCGTAAACCCCGTCGATATTGCAATCATCGGTGGAGGGCCTGCCGGATTGTTCGCTGCTTTCTATGGCGGTATGCGCCAGGCATCAGTCAAACTGATCGAAAGCATGCCCCAGCTAGGCGGCCAGCTTGCAGCGCTTTACCCAGAAAAATATATTTACGACGTTGCCGGATTTCCAAAGGTGACGGCTCAAGAGCTGGTTGACCGGTTGACGGAGCAGCTCAATCATTTCAAACCGGAGATCTGTCTGGAGGAGAAGGTAACAAATGTCATCAAGCATGACGAGCGCCTCTTTGAAATTATAACAGACAAAGCCACACATTTTTCAAAAGCGGTAATTATTACGGCGGGAGTTGGCGCATTTGAGCCGCGTCGGCTAGAGCTGCCTGAAGCCGCTCATTTCGAGAAAAAAAATCTTCATTATTTTGTAGGTGATTTGCAGCGCTTTCAGGGGCAAAGGGTGCTCATTAGCGGTGGAGGTGACTCTGCTGTGGACTGGTCGCTTATGCTGGAATCCATTGCCGAGAGTGTGACGCTTATTCATCGCCGCGATAAATTCCGGGCGCATGAGCATAGCGTGGAGAACCTGATGAATTCCAAGGTGAACGTGCTAACGCCGGTAGAACTTACAACGCTTCATGGTGATGAGAGCATTACTAAAGTTACGCTTACGAATGTTAAAACGAAAGAAACGGCCGAATTGGATGTCGATGCCGTAATTATAAACTTTGGCTTCATCTCATCTCTTGGTCCGATCGCGGAATGGGGCATCGAAATTCAAGGCGGCTCTATTATCGTAGACACACGGATGGAGACGAATATTCCGGGCATCTTCGCCGCAGGCGACGTTACGACCTATCCTGGCAAGCTTAAGCTTATTGCAGTAGGCTTCGGCGAGGCGCCAACCGCCATTAACAATGCTAAGGTATATGTTGATCCAAGCGCTAAGCTGTCACCTGGACACAGCAGCAACATGAAGCTTTAAATTTTATTATTTTAAAATAGTAACAAAAGGGTATCCTAACCTTGGCTCATTCATTTCATGCACCTATCGCATACATATGCAAGGTGTGCCGAGGAGGATACCCTTATGTTTTGTCCTGTCTGTAACGGAATTCAATCTTTGCATATACGCTGCTCCTCTTGCGCTGGCGCAATTGTTGATTGCGGTCGTTTATCTGATCTGACAGGTCCTTATGCTCCCTATGCGCAGATCGAAGACGAGCCGCTCCTAAGTAGTGATGTGTATTTGCAAAATAATTCAGCCTGCAAGCATCTTTTATATTGCTCGATCTGTAACGAAACAACCGAGGTTTCAGTTACGGAATGGTAATCATGTTGTAAAGATTGCAAGTTACGACAGGATTTAAGCGGTTATTTTGAAGGCTTCCGGGTTAAGACGTCTTCGCTTCATTTCGATAGTTAACATTCGAATAAAATCCGGCTCCAATTCAAAATGAATCGCTGCATAATAAGTGTCTACTAACATTTCGTCAGACAGTAGCTCCATACTACACATCCTTTCTTCCATCCTTTGGTTAATTCTTACTCATAGTAGCATGGCACTATTAGAAGGACAACAGCTCCTCTTATACACAAGATGTTGTGGATACGGTGTGAACAGCATGTGTATATACAATGATCGATAAGCAAAATAAGGGGGGATACTGTGGATATAGTTATCCACAGGTCCATTTTTCAGCAAATCTATAAAAAACTTTAATCGATTTCTATGAATCTATTAATGGAATATATAACCTTTTCGCTTACTTTCAATAGAATCGGACTTTTTCATTAGCAAAATGAAAGGCTGTTCCGTAAAGGTCATTGACCTTAAGGAACAGCCTTTCCAGCAAATTTATTGCGGCTTCGTATTTACCTCGAATATCCAAATCTTCCCCTGCTTATCGATGCCGTAGTCAAACCCAAGCTGTCCGATACCGGGAAATCTCGATTCCAGCACGGCGGTTGATAATACGGTAAGCCTACGCATCTTGTCCTTCTTTGCTGATACGAGCGATGCTGACAATGACCCGCTAATGCCTTGCGCTGCTGTTACCATTGTTCCGCCCCGGCATAAATTCGTCACGAATAGTCCGGGTCTCGCTATTCGGCCGACCATTGAACGGTATACCCATCCGGAGTTCGTCTTGACATATTTTACGCGGTAATCGATCGGTCTTCCATTCACTTCAGCTAAATAAATACCTTTTTGAATCATATATGCTCGGCCTTTGCATTGTTTGTGAAGCGCAGCCAGCAGCGCCGCAAAACTAGCAAACCGTTTCGTCTTTGAATAATACATATAGGCAAACCCCCGGCCGCTGCGCCAAACCTTAAGGACGCCATGACCGCCCGTGCCAACCACTGGCTTCACGACAACCATATGATGTGTATCCAGCATGCTTCTTAGATGGTTAGCCGTAAATCTGCTGGTAGGAGGAATATGCGGAGCAATGCTATGATGCGACAGCAGAGCCGCCGTCTTGACCCATTTGTTCGCAATTCGCCTTCCATAATGTTCACCCATCGATTCCGATCCCCCCTTTCCTGCCGCTTCATCCATAGCATATGACAGAGAGCTATCTGTCTCTTGGATGAATGACAGAGGTTAGGAGCCTTTATTACCTAGTTTCGTTACGAGATTTAGCCACTCGCTCCGACGCGAATCAGTGGAAGACTTAACCGGACCAATATTTGTAATCCGCACCGGTTTAATACCGCAAAATTGCAGCGTTGCAATCTTCATCGCGCGATGACCCGGCTGCCCGATAATGAAGCGGTTATACCACACTGGCGCATCCATCGTGACGATTAATCGAGCGGTTTTCCCTTTGAGCAGCTTATCCCAAAGCACGGAGCCCTCCCGGTATTTAAATGCAAAGCCAGGCAGAAGCACACGGTCCAAAAAACCTTTGAGCAGCGCTGGAAGCGTTCCCCACCAAGTCGGATACACAAAAACTAGATGCTCTGCCCATTTAATAGCCTCCTGTGCCTCAAGCAAATCCTTCTCCAGTTCTGTGCGTTTCGCATAACCAAATGCGAGATTCGGATTAAAGGTCAGCTCATGCAGCTGAATAAAACGCGCTTCAGCGCCGCCCTGAATCGCACCGTTAAAGTATGCTTTTGCAAGTGCGCTGCAATAGCTGCCTGGATTCGGATTACCTTGAATAATGAGAATTTTTTTGCCCATGCCCATGTTCATCCCGGCTTCACCACCATTAAATATAAAACGATGACCGGTATGACCGTATTCACCGTTCCCCATACGTTCCAACGCTTCGAATAACGATAGTACGCTTCCGGCAGCACGCCAGTCTGTATCCCCTGCTTGCTCAGCCTTATCATATGAAGCTGGCACGGCAGCAGCACCGCGCTCCACAAAACGCCAGATAGAGCGAATAGTAGAATCGACAGCGTTAGCCAGTTAAGCTCAGCCAAGGAATAACCATAAGCAAGAGCGGTTAATATACCGAACAGCACAAGAAGCACAATGCCAGGAATGGTGAAAATATAATCGGCGCGCATAATGCTTTGCGCCATATGATGCAGCGGCTCCGGCGCGCTGCTGCGGTCCTGCCTAATTTTCCAAAAGGCGGTCGTAACGATGTTGCCGAGAAATAAAACTGCGCCAAGCACATGCAAAAACAAGAAAACACGTTCCATAAATCAACGTCCTCCTCCTTGCAAAATAAGCAGCATAAATTGATAAAAATCTTCTTTCTCGAAGGAACGCGCCGGCGACGATCCAGCATCGGCCAGCATGATGTTGCGAATACACATGCCGTAGGACAGCATGACAAACTGCTCCGCTGCCTTGCGCGCATCTACGGTTCGATCGATGACGCCCTCACGCTGACCGGTCTCAATCCAATAAAGCGATACAGCGGTAGAGCGTTCGTGAAATTGCTGCAGCACGTCCGGGATACCCGGTTTATCCTTCTGGCTGAGCAGATAGGTCAAAATTTGATTGGCAACGCTGTCCTTCTGCTGAAGTTGAACCAGTCCTTCCGCAATCGCAAGCAGCGGCCCCGTCAAATTGCAGCTTTGTGCCACAGCAAGGTGGAAGGATGTGTTAATGACTTCCAGCTGCGAGGCCAGTATGAGCCCGAACAGCTCCTCCTTGCTCTTTACGTAATGATAAATGGCGCCTTTCGATAAACCTGTGCTTAGCATTATCTGCTGCAAGGTTGTATTCCGGCAGCCTTTCTCCTCAATAAGCTGCTGCGCCGTTTCCAGCAATAGCTTATAGCTCAAATTAGCTGTATGATCAACCATTAAATGCCCCCTCGCCTTCCTCTTCTCTTAGCGGTCCGCGTCCCCGTAACACTCCCGACCGCTGGTCGGTTTTCTGTTATCCTCACTATACAGACCGTCGGTCGGTTTGTAAACAAAATTTTTCCAGCCGCCTTTGCACAGCAAAAAACCGGCAAACCGCCATCACTGGCACTGCTTGCCGGTTTCCCCGTTCTTACTTGCCTGATTGTTTCTCCAGCGCTGCCTTCAGCTTGTCCGCCAAGCTGTTTGACATCGTCGTATTATCGCTGTATTGCTCGATTAGCTTCTGATTCTGCTTCCGGCCCACTTTGCCGCTCTGCTTGTCGCCAAGCATTTCGATGACATTGCAAGGCCTGCACTGCGCATACTTGCCTGCTTTGCCGTCTTTAATTTCCATTTTCTTATGGCATTGCGGACAGCGCTTGTTGGAAAGCATCGGCTCCGCCGATCGGCGATAGCCGCATTCGCGGTCAGAGCAGACGAGCGACTTGCCCCGCTTGCCGTTAATTTCGAGCAAAGGCTTCTCGCATTCCGGACAACGGGAATGCGTTAGATTATGCGGCTTGTATTCCTTCGTCTCCGCAATGACCTCGGATACCCATTTCTTCGCTTGCTCGCGCACACTCTTCATAAAGGCTGCCGGATCGCCCTTGCCCTTCGCAATCCGCTCCAACTCCTGCTCCCACCTGGCAGTCAAATCAGGGCTTCTGAGCTCGGTAACGACCAGCTCAATAAGCTGTTTGCCTTTGCCCGTCGGCATCAGCTTGTTTTGCGTGCGTGTAATCGTGTCCGTGCCCAGCAGCTTTTCAATAATATCGGCACGTGTCGCAGGCGTGCCCAGGCTATGCTTCTCCATCCGGGTAAGCAGCGTCGCTTCCGTATACCGTGCAGGCGGCATCGTTCGCAGCTCCCGTACTTTTTCCTGCTTGACAGGCAGCGGCTGGCCCAGCTGGAGCGGAGGAAGAAGCTGCGCCGGCTGGCGGTCGGCTTTGCCTAGCCCTGATCCGCTGCCGTCTCGCTCATCGTCTTCCTCTTCATCTTGGCTGGAAGCATACGAATCGGATTGATAGATTTCCTTCCAGCCCTTTTCCTTCTCGATTTTCCCCTTCGCATAAAGCATGTCCCTGCCTACCGCAAGCACGACGCTCGTCTCGTCGTACCGGTAAGGACCATAAAACAAAGCGATAAACCGCCTTACGATAAGATCGTACAGCTTGCGCTCATCATTGCTTAATGCCGCCAAATTAACAAATTGCTCGGTAGGAATAATAGCGTGATGATCGGATACCTTGCTGTCATCGACGATCCTTTTCGTAATAGGAAGCTGCATCCGAACCAGCTTTCGTGCCAGCTGTGCATACGGTCCGACAGCGATGCTCTCCAAACGGCCCTTCAAGGTAGGCACCATGTCGCTGGACAAATATCTTGAATCCGTGCGCGGATAGGTAACCAGCTTATGCTGCTCGTACAGCTTCTGAAGAACGTTGGACGTTTGCTTAGCCGAGAAGCCAAGCCGCTTGTTCGCATCCCGCTGCAGCTCGGTCAGATCATACGCCTGAGGATGAGGCTCCGATTTCTCCACCGTGCGAAGCTTGTCTACCTTAGCAGTCCCTCTTTGCAGGCGTGCCGCTATTGTATCCGCATCCGCCTTGCTCCACACTCGGCCATCATGCGCTTCCTGCTCTCTCCAAAGCGCCGTGAACGATCCGAACTCGGCTGTTACATTCCAATAAGGCTGCGATTGAAACGATTGTATTTCCTGCTCCCGCTCCATCAGCATCGCGAGCGTAGGCGTTTGCACCCGGCCTGCGGCCAGCTGTGCATTATATTTCGTAGTTAATGCTCTTGTTACATTCAAGCCGATCAGCCAGTCAGCTTCGGCGCGGCATACGGCCGAAGCATACAAATTGTTATAGTCCTTACCGGGCTTTAGGCTGCTGAAGCCATCCTTAATCGCCTTATCCGTCTGTGACGAAATCCAAAGCCGCTTAAAGGGCTTGCGCCAATGGACAAGCTCCATGATCCAGCGCGCCACGAGCTCTCCTTCCCGTCCGGCATCTGTAGCGACAATAAGCTCGCTAATATCCTGCCGCTTGCATAACTGAGCTACCGCGCGGAATTGCTGCGACGTCTCCTTCATGACCTTCAGATTCATTTTCGGCGGAAGCAGCGGCAGGTCCTCCAAATTCCAGGTCTTATATTTCGGATCGTATTCCTCCGGTTCGGCTAGCGTCACCAAATGACCCAGCGCCCAGGTTACGACATAGTTAGAGCCTTCCATGTATCCTTTATGCTTCTGTCCGCAGCCGAGCACGCGGGCAATTTCCTTCGCCACGCTCGGCTTCTCCGCCAGTACCAGCGATTTCATTTACGTTGTTCGCTCCATTCATTTCGATGCTATTTTTGCTTTCAGAGAAGAAAGCGCATCATTTACTATGACGAAACGATACCATAGGCTCGCAGCCTGCGCAACGCCTCAAGCGTCAGCACGCCCTTCCATTCCTGCTCGGCCTGCGGCCATACGTCCTCGTACTGCCCCCAGCTCCAAGGCGGCGACCAAGCTCCATCCGCCTGCTGCTTCGTCAGTAAATGTCCCAAATAGAGTTTCGCGCTTTCGCTGAGCTGACTATAATAGATCGAGCTTGGGGATTCAGCCGCCTGTATCGGAGTGAGGCAATAGCCATTCCATTCCACTGGATTCGTTGTCACGCAATTTTCCACCATTTCGTCAAGCGCCGGTCTAACCTCGCTAAGTACCGCACGCGGCACGAGCTCAGCAAAGCGCAAGCAGCAAAGCAGCTCATGAAAATCTTTCCGCAATGAGGTTTCATTTATATAAGTAATCGCGTGCTGCGTTAGCTCATCCAGCAGGCTCGCGGGTACAAGCTCCGAGTATCGATAAAAGTAGCCAACGATCTCAATTGCCGGATTTCCCCAGCCGTTATGACCCGCATTATAATTCCACCAGGGAGCGCGCGGCGCCGAGTCGACCTCAGGAGGCACAATGTCCCAGCCAGACTTCTGCGAAGTGTTGTATGCAGCTATTAAATAACGGATCGCCCCTTGGACAAGCGGGGATTCGGGACCTGCTTTGAGACACGACAGATTCTGAAGAGCTACCGTCGTAGCAAGCGTTGAAGATGCGGCAGCCCGTATATCCGGCTCTAACGCATTGCCAAATCCGCCATCCGCATTACGGTAAGCTGAAAGCTCCCTGATTGCATCCTCAGCCGGGCCTCCTTCGAATTCAAAGACATACATCGTTTTTTCAAGCGGCCTTGCCGACTCCTTCAAGAATCGAACCGCTTGCTCCAACTGCTCCTTCTTCATAACCGGATTTCCCATTACAATGTCCTCCTCGCATGATCGGAAATAAATGCTGGCTGACTGACTCCTCTGTATCCATTCCCCATATTTTCTATCCTAATTAAATCTATGGCGGTTAGCAATCTATTCCTGCTAGTGTTGCCGTTTTTTGCTGCTATAATCCCGGTGTGATATAGTAAGTTCAGCTTATGAGAATGCGATTATGAGCCAAGGAGAGTTGATAATGAAGCCGCGTTTTGTTGCTATTATTTTTTGTATTCTACTCGTATACAGCAGTATTTCCTTCTATATCGGTTGGAATGGCTGGCTGTTCTTATCTACTCTATTTACTTGGGAAAATGCGGGTTGGTATACGATCTTCGCCAGCATCATTGCTTATGCGTATATCATCGGCCGGCTCGCCTACCGCACTCCGCTTAAACCGGCAGCTGAGGCGCTGAAGCTGATCGGTTCCTACTGGTTTGCCGTATTGGAATACGCCGTGCTCATTCTGCCGCCTGCCAATATCCTTTCGCTCGTCTTAAAAGCGGCGGGAGCAGAAAAGCCGGTTTATATCATTGCCGTAGGGTGCATCGCCATTCTTCTAATGGCCATACTCCTTGTCCGGGGCAGCTGGAATGCATGGAGTCCGATTATACGAACCTATCACGTTCAAGTACCGAAGCCGGCTGGAAAAATGAAAAAGCTGCGAATTGCAATGGCATCCGACCTTCATTTGGGCACGATTGTCGGCAACAGGCATTTGAAACGCTTAGTGAACAAGGTGGAGCAGATCAAGCCGGACCTTATTTTGCTTCCCGGCGACATTTTGGACGATGACATTGAGCCTTTTCTTCGCAAAGATATGTCAAAGGTGCTTGGTAAGCTGAAAGCTCCGTTAGGCGTATTCGCCGTAACCGGCAATCATGAGTATATCGGCAGAAAGGTGCCGGAATTTATTGCCGCAATGGATGCGATCGGCATTCGCGTCCTCATGGACGAGGCTGCGCTCGTGGAGGACAGCTTCTATGTCATCGGCCGCAAGGACAAAGCGTCCGCGGGCTTCGGCGCAGACGGCAGGCTCCCCATCCACGAGCTGGTCGCACCGCTCGACCAGTCGCGACCGCTCATTATGCTCGACCATCAGCCGTCCGACATCGCGAAAGCAGCCGAGAACGGCATTGACATTTCCGTA
>DATJKM010000135.1:0-19764 GCA_035491515.1 Candidatus Udaeobacter sp.
TAAGAAACCCTATTCGAGCTATCTTTATTTCAAATAGAGCTAGAATAAAATCCAGGCACCTATTAAGAAATAGGCGTTCCTGTATTTAGACACCGCCTCTTTCGGCGGTGCCTTCGGATACGATTATGTTGATAAGCTAGACTGGAGCAATGCGCAGCCACTGGATCGCTGCAGGATGGCCCGCAGCCTTAAGCACCAATCGGTGAGTGCCTTCTTTCGCTTGAAATTTCCGGGGCAACCGAAAGGTTTGCCAGTCGTTACCCCTCGTTTCCGACGTCCCCAATAAGACGCCGTTCAAAAAAATATGAAGACTGCCGCAGTCCTCCGCCGAAAGATGGATATCCAACGTAAAATCAAATGAAGCTTGGAATAAGGGTACCGTAAATTCATAAGCAACCCAATCATTTGGGGCTAATTGAACATACATCAGCTCATCCGGCTCCCATTCCTCTCCCCTCATATGTTGAAAATTCGGCTTCTCCCGTTCGCCTTCCACAAACCGGATATCCATACCGTCATTTACCCGAAAACCGACGTTTTTCACGGAATTCTCACCTATGCTGAAGCTGGCGCCCGCCCCCTTATATCCATAAAAAATGGCCGGAATGCGGACGGGGGGCCTGCGGAATAAGGCGCTAACGACCTCAGGCCGGTACAAGCAGCGTTCAATCAACAGATTGTCTAAATAGTTCCACAAAATACGTTCAGCCGTATTCGCATCCGGCTTGACTCCGCCCTCTAGATAGTCAATAAGCAGCTGCCAGCCTTCAGGCATGATGACAGAACAAGGAGAGTTGGTGCAGCCCATCTTCTTCCACGTCCAGAAGTTCCAGGAAATATCATGGTCTTCGTACAGCCTGAATACTCCCGTAAACCAATCGCAGTTGTTCTCCCCTCCCTCGCCCATAAAGATCGGAACATTCCACTCTTCCCGTTTGTCCAAAAATGGCTGAATGCTCTCCGTATCCGGATTGTTCCAGTATTTATGAAATTGCAGCATGAGATTGTCGTCGATCTTCTCATCGAAGATCGACCAGTCGGTTGCCCAGTGCGCGCCTTCCAAAATGATCATATGACGGTCATCCACTTCCCGGATCGCGTTCACAATCTCTTTATACAGCGGCATGACCTCGCCGTTATACGCCGAGAACCAGTCAGGAAGCGGCTCGTTTAGCAAATCATACCCTGCCACGATCCACTCATCCTTATAGCGGTCGGCTAGCATCCTCCATAACGCAACCGTCAACCGTTTATTGCGCTCATCCATAAACAGCTCCGGCTTGTCGTTCTCCGAATCGTCGATATTGGTACCGGTCTGCCCGCCGGGAGCGCCATGCAAATCCAAAATGACATATAGAGAATATTTCCGGCACCACTCGATGACTCGGTCTATGAGCTGCAAACGTCCTTCTTTAACCTGCAGAGGTTCCCCCTCTTCTATTAGAAATCTGGCATTAATAGGCACACGTACGGAATTGAAGCCCTCCGATGCGATTTTTTGAATATCCGCTTCTGCCGTATAGCGGTCATAATAAAGCTCCCAAAAATCGGCTGCCTTCGCCTCCCCGACCAAATCAACAATCAACCGTTCGATCCGTCTTGGACGGTCGCCTTGACCGGGAAACCGCCACATATAGCCTTCAGGCAGCAGCCAGCTGCCGAAACCGACGCCGCGGAGCAGTATTTCTTTCCCCTCGCCGTTTATCACTTTCTTCCCGGAAGCTTTTAGAAACCCCTGCACTTCACGATTATGCTCCATTCCAACGCCTCGTCCCTTCTCGATTAGCCTTTAATCGCGCCTTCCGCTATACCGCTCAAAATATATTTTTGCAGGAGCAAATACACGACCATAATCGGAAGCATCGTCAGCACCAAAGAAGCCAGAATCGCCGACCAGTCGTTATTATACTCACCGAAAAGCATATTTGTAGAAATGAGCAGCGTGTAATAATCTGAATCCGTAAGCATAAGCAGCGGCAGCAGAAAATCATTCCACATCCACAACGCATTCAATATAGCAACCGTTGCCGTAATGGGCAGAAGCAGCGGAAAGATGATGACAAAGAACAACCGGAAATCGCCGCATCCATCCATAAGCGCCGCTTCATCCAAATCCCTAGGAATCGACTTAACGAAACCGTGATATAGAAAGATGGCAAGCGCGACTCCAAGCCCGATATAGATCAATCCGAGACCAAGTGTAGTCCCTTGAACCTTAAGCTCCTTCGAGATTTTGACAAGCGTAATCAGAATCGAATGAAACGGGATCAAGGATGACAAAACGAATAATGCGAACAAGAAATGGCTTAGCTTTCCCGGTGTTCGCGACATTTTGTACCCGGCCATTGATGCGAATAAAATGATTCCCGCAACACCCGTGATCGTTACGACGATCGTGTTCCAGAAGCTTCTTAAAAAATCGATCTTCCGGTATGCGTCGGCATAATTGCTGAACGCTGGACGGGTCGGCAACGACAAAACCCGATTCAGCATTTCCCCGTCTGATTTCAAGGAATTCAGTACCGCCATATAGATTGGAAATAGCGTGATGATCGCGGCGATTATTAAAATGAGAACGATAAAAGCGTTTCCGGCGCCGCGCCTAACCGATGAAAGATCCGTTTGCCGCTTCGCCATTAAGCCTCTACCTCTCTTCTTTTCATGATCCATAATTGAATCATCGTTATGAGCAGGACAATAACGAACAGGATGATGGCTTTGGCGCTCGCATATCCAAAACGCTGATTGAAGCGGAACGCTTCCTCTACAATATTGAGCGCAATCACCTGCGTTGATCTGCCTGGTCCGCCGCCGGTTAACGCATATACGGCGTCGAACACTTTAAACGAAGAGCTTAGCGTCAGGAAAATACCGATCGTAATCGCAGGATAGATCATCGGAAGCGTTACATGCCGGAAGGTCTGCACGCTGCTTGCGCCGTCAATGGCGGCCGCTTCTCTTAATTGCTCCGGAACACCTTGCAGTGCCGCAATATAAATAACCATTTGATACCCTACGCCGCCCCACAACGAGAGAATAATGATGGAGTAGAACGACCAGGACGGATCGCCGATCCACGATTGATCCAAGAAGAGAAAGCCTGTTTTTTCCGCGATAGAAGGCAGCACTTTCGTGAAAATGAAAACCCACATGAACCCGCCGATAATCAAGCTGAGCATATTCGGCGTAAAAAATACGGTGCGAAACAGCACCTTGCTCTTCTGTCTCGACTCCACAAATACAGCCAAAAGCAATGCGATCGCATTTTGTAAAACGACCATATAGATCACATATTGCAGCGTGAACACTATTGATTTAATAAAATAACGATCATTCCCAAGCGCTTCGGTATAATTGGAGAACCCCACCATTTGATAGGTGGGATTCAGGCCATTCCAATTCGTTAAGCTGTACCACACGCCCCCGAATGTAGGGGCGATGGTGAATACAGCGTAAAACAATAAGGCCGGAAGCACGAAGGCAAGAAGAATGACTGTTTGCTTGTTTTTACGCGTAATGTTCATATTCGTCACTCCTTGTCGGCCATTTGCCTTCCTTATTGCGCTGTTTTGATCGCAGTCGCCCAAGCCTTATCCATACTCGCGATAAACTGTTCCTTTGTAACCTCTTTAGCGTAATAGCTTTGGAGCAATTTCGACTGTTCGTCCGTTACTCCGTTCGGGAGCTTCAAATCTTGGTAGGCTTTGCCTTTCGCAACGTATTCCGATGCTTCATTCACCCATGGGAACACCTCGTACTTATGAACGGTAGACACCGGATTAAATTTCAGCTCCTGAAACAATGCGGATGAATCATTGGCATCATAGAAATAGTTCAGTAGATCAAGCGCCACTTCTTTATTTTTGCTGGTTTTCGATAAAGCAATAGTCGTCGAAGTCGACAGGTTGATCATCGTTCCAGCCGCATTGTTGCTGACCGGAAGCGGAGCAACGCCGAATTCCATCTCAGGATTAACTTTCAAAATTGTTTCGGCATTCCACGGTCCTTGAACCCACATAGCCGCTTTGCCGTTAGCAAAATCAGTAGAGCCCGCTTCGTTTCCAACTTCAAAAGGTTTATCGGTACCGTTCGCCATAATAAGGTCGATAATGTTAAAAATATCTTGAACATCCGCGTACGAGGCTTCGCCTTTATTCATTTTCTCGATCCAGTCCTGATGCTCCGAGGAAATGATTCCGCCAAGGGATAGTGCTGTCATCAGCTGCGGCACCCACGATTCTTGGAAAGCAAGCAGGAACGGCTTGGTGTTATTCGCGTTCAGCTTTTCTACAACCGCTTTCATTTCATCCAGCGTTTGCGGAGGTGTGATACCTAAATCGCTGAATATTTTTTTGTTGTACAAATATCCCCATGACAAACTCTCAAGCGGAAGCGCAACGACTTGACCGTCAAGCGTCACCGTGCTCTTCACGCTGTCATATAAAGTGGCGATTGCCGGCTGAGCCGTAAGATCCTCCAAATAACCTGCTTTATAATAAGTAGGGAGATCGTTGGCATGAACATCGAAGATGTCCGGCGCATCGTCCGATGCGAGTCTGGCCTGCAGCACTTGCTTTGCTTGATCCGGATTCGGCATCTCAAGATCAATCGTAACCTCGATATTTTTCTCCGCGAGTTCCTTCGCTTTGAACTGCTCAAAATATTTTTCAAATTGATCCTTAAACCTAGGTGAGCCAATCTGAATTTTCAATTCGACTTTTTGGGCTTCCGCAGCGGGCTCCTCCGTTTTCTCTGCGGTTCCTGCATTGGTTGCTGCCGCCTGCTCACCGTTACCTGTGGAATTAGAGCTGCAGGCAGCTAGCGACAACATCAACAATAAACCTATAAGACCTAGATAAAGCGCTTTCTTCATCGTGTACGTCCCCCTTTTGATTTGGTGCTTCTTCAGTATAGATGAGGGAAGCAGGAGGAAGCATTAGAGCCGATTAGCAGTTTTTATTGCACAATATTGATACGGCATTACTTTACTTTTCCGCTGCGGATATCGCCAGGCGTTATGCCGAAATGTTTCTTGAATACACGGTGGAAATATGCCTGCTCCGGGTATCCGACCATGAGTGCCGCCTGCTTTATCGAAATATGAGGCTGCTGCAGAAGCTCTTTCGCCTTTTCCATACGCTTGCGGATAATATATTCGGTAAGATTCTCGTGAGCGGTCGTTTTGAATACGCGGCTTAAATGTTCCTTGCTCACAAAAAAGTGATGGGCGACCGTTTCGAGCGTGATCGGATCGATGTAATGCTGATCGATATAGCTCTGCACCTCAGCAATGACCAGACGGGTTTTTGATTTCCGAATGGCTTCAATTTTATCGATCGCTTCCCCGTATTTGCGACGGATCGTTTCAAGCGTATCGGACACGCTGATCCATTGCGCACCAGACTTCGTCTCCCGGACCTGCGACTCGAATCCAACTTCATTTTCAGACATGAATTGTTCGAGAATATGCTCAAAATCGCCGCCCATTTTGGCAAGAAGCGCCTGTTCCATTCCTTCCGGGAAGGAACTTCCCAAAAACTCCTCCAGTTTGTTCATCGTCTGTAAGACGGCAGGCTTGCTCAGTTCAAATAGAGAGGCGAATACGCGCTGCCGCAGCGTCATATAGCGATCCATTAGAGCCGTGCTCGGGAATACAAGCGGCGACTTCCAAGATGTGTTTACCGTTTGCTTCTGAACCTCCAGTTCATGGATACATTTATTAAGCGCAGCATTCAGCTCGGCCTGATCAACCGGCTTCAGTAAATAGTCAACTGCCCGTGAATGGATGGCTTGCTTTAAATAATTGAAATCATCATAGCCGCTCATGACCACGACTTTCAGTGACGGAAACTGACTGTTTAATTGCTGCAGCAGCTCCACCCCGTCGACGCCGGGCATTCTCATGTCCGTCAATACGATTTGCGGTTCAAGCTCCTGAATTAATCGGAGCCCTTCCTTGCCGTCCTCCGCCTCCCCGACTATTGTCAGCCGCAGCCGGTCCCATTCCCCCAGCGCTTTTATGACCTCTCTAGCCCACGGTTCGTCATCAATAATCAGCACTTTATTCATGGCTATCCTCCTTATTATGCAAAGGCAATTTAAGTACGATCAAACTTCCTGCCTCAGGTTTACTGAAAAATCGCAGGGATGCTTTTCCGCCAAAATGCAGCTTTAATCTCGAATCGACATTTTGCAGACCGATACCCTTCCGAATTTCCGGCTTCTCCTTGTCTTTATCCGGACGATCCGGCTTAAGCGCTATCCCTTCCTTCAGCTCAGCTCTAAGCATATAAAGGCGTTTACGATCAACCCCTATCCCATTGTCTTTGATCGAAATAACCAGATGAGTCCGGATCGTCTTCACTCGTATTTCAACCTGCCAGGCCCCTTCTTTCGGCTGCAGACCATGCTCGAATGCGTTCTCCACAAGCGGCTGCAGCGTGAACCTTGGAAGGCCAAGCGCCTCCCCGGAACCGTCGCTTTCGACGATAACGGTGCACCGTCCCATGAAACGCTGCTCCTGAATAAACAGGTAGTTGCGTATATGCTTCAGCTCATCCGCAAGCGTCGCCGAATCGTGGCCGGAGCTAATCGAATACCGGAGCAACTCGCCTATTCCCTTCGTAATTTTATAGATTTCGGGAGCGCCTTTGACAAGCGCCATTCCTCCGATCAAGTTCAGCGTATTGTTTAAAAAATGAGGATTAATTTGCGCTTGCAATGCCATTAGCTGCGCATTTTTTACTTCGATTTCTTTCTGATATTCGTTTTCTATCAATTCCTTCATTCGCTTCATCATGGAATTATAACCTCGCTCCAGCAGCCCGATTTCATCTTTGCTTTGCACGGATGTCAGCTCAAATTGGTGAACCTTGGTCATTCTCATCGTCCTTGCAAGACTGACGATCGGTCTGGTTATACGAAGCGACACTGTAATAGACAGCAGGATAGAGGCGGCTGCGAACAATAATCCGGTTACAATTCCCGCCCGGACCGTATTGTTAGCGCTTTCGGTTATCGTGGTGATAGGCAGCGCTTTGATCAAGGTGAGCTCGCCGTCGTCCACACGTTTCATAAAGAGAAAATAGTTATCTGTTTTCTGAATTTCCAGATCGGCATGCACGGGCTGATCCCTACTCATTTGATCAATGACTTCATCGAAGCTTTGTTCAGGCGTTGAACCCGATAGCCGTTCTCCTTCATCGTTGACTAAGAATACCGAGCTTTCGTCCTCCGATTTTAAAATATCGCTTACTTCCTTCCAGACATCCTTATTAATACGGACAGACAATCCGCCGAGCAGACGGCGGTCCGCGAAGCGGTTAATGCTGTGAAACGCGAAAATTCCGTTGCCGGACTCTTTGAAATACATGTTAACGGGCTTTTGCAGTAAACGGGTCCAGTTGCCTTTTTGAATATCAAGAGAATAAATAAGGCCGCTGTTTGCGTAGTTGACCGAATAAACCTTTTGGTTTTGATGAGTGTACAGCGCAAGCTCGTCAATTTTTTTGGAATTGGCATAAAAGGCTGTGGTCAACGTCTCCTGAATATACCGTTGTGTCCGAAATTGTCCGCCCAAATCCTGACTGTCTATCGTGCTAAGGCCTTCTATCAATTGCTGATTAACTTGCAAGGAATAGAAGAGAACGTCGATTTGCCTAATTAATTCATCCAAATACTGATCCGCCCAAAGCATACGGGAACGGTTAGCTTCTATTATTTCTTTCTCTACCGAATTTCGCGTATTATTTGTCGCAATCCAGGTGACCGTCAAAACAGGCAGCGTGGTCAGACAAATCATCAGTATCATCAGCCTATAGCGAATACTCGTACTTTTCATGCTTTTGCCCTTCTTTCTGCCGCGATGACCAAACTCGTCGACAATAGTTGTCGAATGTTATTCGTTAGGATGAGGCTTTTTTCCTGCTAGCTTCCGTTGATACGTCAATTGTTCATTTTCAAATTGTAAAACTAGTATATACGATAAACTAGATTGATAGGCACATGCAGTGACAAGCTTCTAATAGAATACATATGCTGAGAGAAAAAGAGGTGTTGGTATTTGTGATGAAATATAGGAGCAGCACAATTAGTAGTAAGTGGATTAAAACCAGCTGGCTGCTAAAGCAACCTAATTTACGCAAACATATCCCCCGGACTACGCTTTTTAATAAAAAGAATTTGATCTCGATGCTTTCCGAGTATTCTACTATTTATTTTAAGCCTACGGACGGTACGGGCGGGGCTAACATTATCCGTATCAATAGAGAGAAGACAGGTTATCAAACCCAATATAACACCGCTAAATCCTCTTTCCCAACCATCGATAGTTTATACAAAAAGCTAAATCGTTTTTCTAATAAAAGATCATTTTTACTGCAAGAAGGTATCCATTTGGCCAGAACGAACGGAAACCCTTTCGATATTCGTGTCATGGTCCAGAAGTCGAACAAAGGAACATGGGTATGCTCTGCCATTTTCACAAAAATAGGAAAGCCGGGAAAGGTTGCGACAAACTATCATCAAGGCGGAAAACTCAGCTATTTTCATCAAACAATGACGGGGGCAGGGTACAATGATCCGTTAATTAAAAGGATAGAGGCAAAATTAAAGCAGCTCGGGGTCTCTGTCGGGAACAACTTTGATCAGCATAAGAACGGGTTCAGAGAACTAGGTTTGGACGTAGCACTCGATCCGAAGGGAAAACCGTGGATTTTGGAGGTGAATACGAGACCCCAATTTTATCCGTTAAAAAACATGAAGGATAAAAGATTATATCAAAGAATCGTATTCTATGCGCGGCAATATGGAAGAACCCGTTAGCTGACGGGAGTTGCCCGCTTAGAAGTCCCGTCAGCTCAAACTTATGACTAGCTCAATCGGCAAACGATTTTCCGCTGGCGGCAAGGGAGTGCCGAATTAGTTCCAGCGCTTTAGGCCCCATTCCGTGCAGTTTAAGAAGCTCGGCCTGTAAAAAAGCCCCATTGCGTGCAAAGAATAATCTGAGATTATTCGCTGCTTGCAATGGAGCTCTTTAGGATACTCTTGTATGTTTAAAGGTTGACGGGCTGCCTTTATACGGACATTTTCTCGCCTGGTTTTAATACTAAGCCGTCAATCCCTTTCTTGTGCAGCTCCTGAACAAACCTTTCAGCTTCCTGCCGGATAATGGGGAAGGTATTATAATGAATGGGCACAACCCGTTTCGCATTGTACCATTCTGCCGCTTGCAGCGCGTCCTCCATCCCCATCGTATAGCGGTCGCCGATTGGAAGAAACGCAATGTCGATGGCATGACGCTCTCCGATCATTTTCATATCACTGAACAAAGCAGTGTCTCCTGCATGAAGGATATTAATTCCATTTATGTTAATGATGAACCCGGCCGGCATCCCCGCATACAAAATACGTTTTTCCTCTGCCAGTACGATACCGGAAGAATGGAACGCCTGCACCATTTTCGCCTTCGCAAATCCCAGATCTACCGTTCCGCCAATATTCATATCAATCGTTTTAACGCCCTGCCAAGACATATAGGCGGCAAGCTCGGCGATAGCTACGACTGGCGCATCATTGTTTTTGGCTATCAGATCGGCGTCTAAAATATGATCGGTGTGCGCGTGCGTCAAGAGAACGGCATCCGTTCTAATGTCCTCCGCCTTCGATACAGCTAATTCATTGCCTCTGAGAAAGGGATCAATAATTAGCGACTGATCCCCTGCTGCTATTTGAATACAAGAGTGACCGTGATAAATAATCTCCATAACTTTTCAAGTCCTTCCGCTATAATTTTTTCTCCGTCACCTCATCATCGACCAATTCCGCATACACTATAACTTTACCCGCGCAATCACGCGAGCAACGGAAGAATCCGCTCTAATATGAAGCGGCAGCGCTATAATTTCAAAAGCATCGACGTCCAGCAGCCGTTGAACGTTCTTTAAGTTCTCGATTATGAAAATTTGGTTGACGAACAAGCGTTTATGGATGTCAAAAGGATCTTTATCCGGTGACGGAGTATCCAAGCCTATCATTTTTACCCTTTTTCTAATGAGCAGATCAACAAATTCCGCAGTCAAAACCGGATAATCTGTAAAATACGCTGGCTGACCATACAGCTCGGCATGGCCAGTATACAAAATGACGATTTGCTCCGCTTTGATTAGCTCCTCGTATTCTTCCTTATAGTCAATCACGCTTATTCCATATACGTCGAGCAAAACGCCGTCTCCGACAAATTTCTCCACGGAAAATTCATTTATATAATGCTGAATGTCCATTAAATGCATGGGTCCATCTATATGAGTCCCCGCATGCATATTAATGGAAAGCTGATGATTGTTGTAGCCGTCTTGGCTCATATGCTTGGATTGTTCCAGTACAGTCTCCGCATCTCCCGGATATACCGGCATTCCATCATGAATGAGATGTGTAAGATCAATGATCATACTGCTTGATCTCCCTCCAAAGTTACATATTTAAGAAAATAACCTATTTCAACGGATATGTATAGTCATATATTTAAAGGCCTAATATGAGTTCGATTATTGAAGAGGTTTCTGAGGGAGTTTGGAATGTGGAACATTCGGATTAAATCGTAGGCCGTAAGGCGGCAGCCTTGGTCAAAAGCGCTTCCTTCATCACCGTTTGCTTTATCCTCTTTTGCTGAAGCGGCTTAGGCTGGAGAAAAAATGGTTCGTCTTGAATGATTGCCAGCAATGCTTGCGTTACCGCTTTGACAGCTAAAGCTTCGTTTTCAAGCAAGTAATAAGCAGCTTGATAGGCATAAACTTCGTGCTGCTTTAGTATGGATGCTTTCCGCTGCAGCTCTTCTTTCATGGTCATTGTCTTCATCACTACACTTATTCACCCTCCTGCCATCCCCTGTCCGACAGCAGTCCATAACCTTCAAGCTGCCTGCCGGAAAACACGATCTATTGTTGATTGCGGATAATTTAACTATACAGGAATCCATTTAGTCCACCTAGTACCATGTTTCCATAGTACTTGACAGCGCCCATCCGCTCCTATGTATCGCTCTGAAGTTTCCATTATATCTCCTTTATTAAAGGAGATCTCCCCATAATTAGTTAGGGCATACCCCAACAATTCTTAAGGAAATCAAATGAGATCAACCTATTTAAGGTACGTGATTCTGCGAAAAATGATGTTCTTCCAGATGGGGAAAATTTCCAGAAAAATCTTTCCTTTTGAATGTATACATTTACAAATACACCACATAATAACCTTACATCCAACGAAGGAGTGAACTTACATGAGCAGAAGAAATTCAAACACGTTAGTAGTACCGCAAGCAAAAGCAGCACTTGCACAATTGAAAACTGAAGCAGCACAACAGCTGGGTGTTACATTTTCACAAGATGGATACAACGGTAATTTATCGACTCGTGATGCAGGTTCTATCGGGGGATATATTACTAAGAAGCTGGTTCAAATCGCAGAACAACAATTAGGTCAGCGTAAGTTTTAATAAAATGGAAACCCCTTCATGTTCTCAAGATCATGGAGGGGTTTTTTACATTCATTTGATTTCTGTGAAGTCATCCAACCAGGCCCGTTATTTTTGAAGATGATAAGGCACTGTCGCGATGACCACATCTTTTTGTGTAAATAAATATGCACGGAGCATTAAACTCGTCTGGTTGTGAAGAAAATAGTGCCACCAGTGCTTGGTAATAAATTGCGGAATGAGAATGGTGATATGATCCGTTTCGGCAGTTTTCCATTCAATCGTATCAATAAACCTCATTAACGGCCTAATGATGCTCCGATAACTTGAGCGAAGTACGATAAGACGGACGCCGGGATTCCACTCTTCCCATTTCTTCTCCATCCGCTCAATATCCTCATCATCAAATCCGACGTATACGGCAACTACATTTTCCGTCAATGATTTGGCATAGCTTAACGAATGATTAACGACACGGGTAATTCCCGCAATTGGAACAACGATCGTGCTTCCTTTTATGACAGGCTTATCCTTTGCCATATTAATCCGCAATTCGTCCGCCATGTTCCGGTAGTGGCGGTGAATACCGAAAAAGATAAAAATAACGATCGGCAAAAAGATAAATACCATCCACACGTGGCTAAACTTCGTAAAGATGAAAATCAGCGTGATCGCAAGCGTCGTCAGCATCCCGACCGTGTTTATGATGAATGGAAATATCCAGCCTTTTGGCTTCAATTTCAACCAGCGCACCATCATCCCCAGCTGGGATAAGGTGAATGGAATAAATACACCTACCGCATACAGCGGAATTAAATTTTCGGTATTGCCGTGGAAAGCAATAACAAGCAGCGCCGATAAGACGCCTAAAATAATAATGCCATTTGAAAATCCTAAACGGTCCCCGCGAGCCATAAACATATTCGGCATGTATTTATCCTTTGCCAGCATGAAGGCGAGCAATGGGAACGCAGCATAAGCTGTATTGGCTGCCAGAAACAAAATCAGAGCGGTTACTGCCTGTATACTATAATAAATTACCCCTCTGCCGAATGTTGCATTCGCAATTTGCGAAACAACCGTTTCTTTCTCATTCGGAGTAATGCCGTACCAATAGGCAAGCAGGCTGATCCCGATAAACATCGCGCCAAGAATCGTACCCATCATAATTAGAGTAGCGGCCGCATTGCGTTCAGCCGGCTGCTTAAAGTTAGGAATAGCATTGGACATCGCTTCAACGCCGGTAAGGGCCGAACACCCTGAGCTGAATGCCTTTAATAACAAAAACAAGCTGATATTCGAGACGGTTGCGCCCATCTCTGGAGCAGCGGCATGAATGCCCCCGGCTGCATATTTGATAATACCGGAAATGATAAGCACGAAAATGGCTATAACAAACAAGTATACCGGAAACGCCAACACGGATGCGGACTCTGTAATTCCACGCAAATTGATAATGGTCAGCACCAAGATCATCACTAACGCAATTAAAACACGATGATCATGAAGAGATGGAAATGCTGAAGTAATAGCGTCTGTACCGGCAGATGTGCTGACGGCAACCGTTAGAATATAATCGACAAGGAGCGAACCGCCGGCTAACAGACCTGTTGAAATGCCCAAATTGTCTTTGGCTACGATATAAGCGCCGCCACCCGTCGGATAAGAAAAGATGGTCTGACGATAGGATAAAATTAAGACTAATAACAGTCCGAGCACAGCGAGCGATATCGGAATTGAATACCAAACGGCTGCAAATCCTGCCGCCATTAACACAAGCAAAATTTGCTCCGTGCCGTAAGCGACCGATGAGAGCGCATCTGATGACAATACGGCGAGCGCTTTAAGCTTGCTTAGCTTTTCACCTTCGATTTCTGTGCTTTTCATTGGACGTCCGATTAGTAATCGTTTAAATCTGCTTACCATGATGATGCCCCATTTCCTATCACTGGATATTTAAAATAAACCCCGTGATCAAACTCTCCATATATCTTGTTCGCCCGTTCATTTGTTATGCACCTATACATCAGCCATTTAAACCATTTAAACACAAGTAAATCATAATTTTGGACAAAAAAAAGCCGCAGGAAAGTAAGGACTTTCCCACGGCTTTACCAAAAATAGTTTGGCAGGCCCGTGAATAATTCCTCTTCTGGACGCTTACGAGGTTAGCTGTCGGATTCGGGCGCAAAAGTCGCCCTACACTTAAAAAAACCAAGTGATTCACCCCTGAGATCAGATCGGTTGATCTGTCCTCTATGGTTCCCCCGTTTCTTCTTCAGAACTCAGCGATAAAGGTTAATTATTGAACAAGATATGATGATTGATCACGAATTGAATCATACTCCTTCCAAATAGTGTTGTAAAGGAACATAAACAATCAAATTGATGTGAAATATCGCCTTGTAGAAACAATTAAACGCTTACATCCTATTCAATCTTTTCATATCGTTCTAATGCTCCATCTCACAGTAACGGATCTTGAGATTATATCTCAAGATCCGTTACTGCACCTTTTGATGCCGATGATACGAGCTTCGCATACTTGGCAAGCACACCCGATTTATATTTAAGCGGAGGCTTGATCCAATGATTTGCTCTTGCTTCCAGCTCCTGTGGCGTGACATCAAATTGTATTTCCTGCGCCTCGCTGTCAATGGTTATCATATCCCCTTCTTGCAAAAATGCAATCGGCCCGCCTACCTGAGCTTCCGGCGATACATGACCTACAACAAAGCCGTGCGAACCGCCCGAGAAACGTCCGTCTGTAAGCAGAGCAACCTCGCCGCCTAAGCCTTTTCCTATAATTAATGCGGTTACCGAAAGCATTTCCGGCATACCGGGCCCGCCTTTTGGTCCAGCGTACCTGATGACCAGCACATCCCCTTTGACGATTTCGTCATTCGAAATGGCTATTGTCGCTTCTTCCTCGCTATTATAGACGCGTGCGGGGCCCGAGAATTTCAGCTTTTTTAAACCTGACATTTTTGCCACTGCGCCCTCAGGAGCAAGATTGCCTTTCAGCACAACCAGTGGACCCGTTGGTTTCAGCGGACTCTCGAACGGACGTATGACCTGTTGATTTTCTTTCAGAGGCTGTGCTTCAGCCAAGTTTTCAGCAATTGTTTTTCCTGTGACCGTAAGACAATCGCCATGGAGCAGCCCTTTTTCAAGCAGCAGTTTCATAACGCCCGGTACGCCGCCATTATCATTCAGATCCTGCATGACATATTTGCCGCTTGGCTTTAAATCAGCAAGATGAGGCACTTGTTTACGAATCCGTTCAAAATCGTCTAAAGTTAAATCAACCTCAACCGAGTGCGCCATTGCCATGAGATGTAGCAGAGCATTCGTTGATCCCCCAAGGGCCATAATGAGGGTGATTGCATTATCGAACGCTTTTTTTGTCATAATGTCGCGCGGCCGTATATCTTTCTCAAGAAGCTCGATAACGGTTCTTCCCGCCTCTGCGCATTCAACTGCTTTATAGGAAGAAATGGCAGGCGTGGATGAAGATCCGGGTAAGCTCATCCCTAAAGCTTCGACCGCTGACGCCATTGTATTCGCTGTATACATCCCGCCGCAAGCGCCCGCACCCGGACAAACCTGGCATTCCACTTCATGAAGCTCTTCATCCGTTAATTTTCCTTCCTGATATTGTCCTACTGCCTCGAATGCCGTAACGATATCCACATCTTTACCGTTCAGCTTTCCTGGTTGGATCGTTCCGCCGTAGACGTAAACAGCTGGTAAATTCATTCTGCCGATCGCCATCATGCAAGCTGGTGTATTTTTGTCACAGCCGCCAATTGCAACCAAACCATCGAAGCGCTCGGCGTTTACTACAATCTCAATCGAATCGGCAATGACCTCCCTGCTTGGCAGTGAGAACAGCATCCCTTCATGTCCCATCGAAATGCCGTCAGACACTGTAATCGTGTTGAAAATCAATGGAGCGCCGCCATGAGTGCGTACACCTTCTTTTGCTTGCAGAGCCAATTTATCGATATGAACGTTACAAGGCGTTACCTCGCTCCATGTGCTTGCCACTCCGATCATAGGCTTTTTAAAATCTTCATCCTGGAATCCGACCGCTCTTAGCATGGCACGGTTCGGAACACGGTTTACACCCTCACTAATAACTTTGCTGCGAATACGTAAATCCTTTTCGTTTGACATCGGTGTCACTCCTTTTTTAAGTAGAATACATTTTTAAAATGTCGGTTTTTTCCATGCACTTTACCTTTGTATAATTCCCAAGATGTACCTCGACTAGTCCCTGAACCTAAAGTAACTGCTGTGCCTATATCGCAAATATTCAAATATAGGATCACATAATCTTAAGATTTCGATATTTACGATCCAGAATAGAAATCGATAAGAAACCTCAATCTGATTGCCGTAGGAGTTTCGACTATGTATGTTACAGAAACAAGGTATTGCCGCCGGCTATGTCGAATAGTGTCGGGAGTCATTATTCATGAATGAACCAGACGAATTCGAGAGGATAGGAGGATGACGGCATATGTCGTTCTTGTTCAACGCCGGCGATTATCCGACATGCCCCGGCTGTTATTTGATGAAAAATACAGACGGTCACATCCTCTATGTAGGCAAATCCAAAAACTTACGGAGCCGGTTACGCTCATATTTTACGAGAAATCACGCTGACAGAAAAATTAAGCAGCTTGTCGGTGAAATTTCATCCATAGAAGTGGTGCTCGTAAATAACGAAGCCGAGAGCCTGCTGCTTGAGAACAACCTCATCAAAATACATAAACCTCCTTACAATCGGGCGTTAAAACGGGATAATAGCGGTTACGCTTATTTACAGCTTACCAATGAGCCTTTTCCGCGACTGGATGTGTATTACCGGAATCGCAGACGGAAACAGACCGGCTTCGCAACCGAAGAAGTAAACCGTTTGGGCCCTTTCAAAAGCGCTGGCTTCCGGGACGCTCTCCTTGAATTTGTAACGGAGCATTACGGCCTCCGCACCTGCAAGACGATGCCAAAGCAAGTTTGCCTGCTGTATCATATCGGGAAATGCAGCGGCATTTGCGAGCGTAAAATATCAGAACGGGACTATTTGGAGCATACCCGACGAGCATCGGAACTACTCGCTAATCGAGGGCTAGGCCTGATTGAAACCTTATATGCTCAAATGGAAGCTTATGCTGACCGGCTGGAGTTTGAAAAAGCGCAGCGCATGCTTCTGAGCATACGCAATCTGGAACAGGCATCGGACAAGCAAATTGTTGATAGAGAGGCCGTTATTGATCAGGATGTGCTGTATTTCGGGGAAACCCATGTGCTGGTTGCGAAGGTTCAAGAAGGCATGCTGTGCGACTTGCAAATGCTGGAGCTTGAGCAAGCGGACGGAGAATCGTCTTATGACCGTTTCCTTATTGCTCGTTATGCCGGGGAGAAGCCAGGCGAATTAATCGTGAACGCAATCGATAACCGCAAGAAAGTTAGTAGTTCCTTAAATCGCAGGGGGAAAAAGGCGCTGATCATCACACAGCCCAAAAGGGGTCTCAAATACGATTTGCTGCAGTTGTGCAAAAAAAACTATGATTATCGAATAAACCGGATTTTATCCTAGCGAAAAAAAAGACAAACTTCCCGGAAGAGAAGCTTGTCCAAATCATACACATTGGCATTCACTTTAAACGACCCGGCTTAAAAAATGGTTTAAAAACCGGTCTGCATCCACTTCGATGCAGACATCCATATTGGGCTCCGCGTCTGGCTTCATTCTTCGGTCACCAACCGTCCTGCCGAGCGAATGCACCCCTTCGACATCAACCTGCACATGCATCGGAACGGTTTTCACAAAATCCGGGTTGATGGCTACGCCTACCGCCAAAGGATCGTGCAGCGCGCACCCGCCTATTCCGGGATAGAAATCTTCGTAAGCGCCAATGTAGAATTCCGTCATATCGGCCAGCAAATGACCGATCCGGGTATTTTTATCCCGCCAGCTTTGCAGCTCCTCAAGCGGAAGCAGCGTCTTCATCGTCACGTCGAGACCGACAAGCGTAATCGGAATGCCGGAGCGGAACACGTACTCGGCCGCTTCCGGATCGGCATAGATGTTTGCTTCGGCTGAAGGGGTAATATTCCCATGTACCGTTACCGCTCCCCCCATGATGATGACCTTATCGACTAGACCGACAATCTCCGGCGCCTTCATAATGGCAAGAGCCAGATTCGTGAGTGTTCCAACCGTAATGATCGTAACTTGCTTAGGCAGTCTTTTCACTTGCTCAACGATAAAGTTAGCGGCATGCTCGCTTAAGGCCTGACGCTGCGGTTCTGCGGAAAGTGTATTCCCTATTCCGTCATCGCCATGAATATAAGTCGTATTTCCTTTCGTCGGATCCCGAAACAGCGGCTTAGCCGCACCCGGAATAACCGGCACGTTGCTGTCTAAGTGTTCCAGCACGACGAGCGTATTGCGGGTCGCTTCCTCCACCGTAACGTTCCCGAAGCAGGTTGTCACGCCGAGTACCTCAAGCTCGGGAGAATGAATCGCGTAGGCAATCGCCAGCGAATCGTCAATGCCCGTATCTACATCTAAAACAATCTTCTTCAATTCGTTTCCTCCTCTGATTATGCCAATCTTATAATGAAATGCGCCGGCCTTTAGCAGGTCCTCCGACGAGCGGAATGTTTCGTGCACGCTTTTGCCGAATGAGCAGTTCCGGCAGCGCTACACCAATTAAAATAACAGCAACACCTATCCATTGGAGCATGGTTACGCGCTCATGCAGGATGATACCCGACATGATCACCGCTACCGGCAGCTCCGCCGCACTTAGGTTGGAGGCAAGTCCTCCCCCTGATTTGGGCACTCCTATCGCAAAACAAATCGGAGGGATGACGGCTCCGAACAAAGCAAGTAGAAATCCTCATAACAACAATCCTTCACCCAAAGTGCCGTTCGAGAAAAATTTCGGAGGATATACGAACATGATCATGACGGCTGAAATAAAAATAATGATCGTACTTCTTGTAATGGGAGCAACTTGAAGAGCGGCTTTTCCGCTTAACGTAATAAACAACGCATAAGAAAACGCGGATAACAGCCCAAGTATGACACCTGCCAGCGTAAATTGCTTCCAGCCCCCGTCAATCAGCCCGCCGGCCATTGCCGTTCCGGCCAGCACCAGCACCAAAGCGGTCATCTTTTCTTTCCCCGGGCGCTTGCGCTCTAAGACGGCTTCGATCAATACCCCCATCCATGTGAATTGAAATAACAAGACGATAGCGATAGAAGCGGGAATATATTGCAAGGCGCTGTAATATAAAATGCTTGTTGCTCCCACCGTAATACCGGTAGGAAGAAGCGCAATCAACGACTTGACCGAAACACCCTTCATCACCGGAACTTTTTTTATCCGGCCGACAACCAGCAGCAGCAGTGACATCATGGCGATCCCGAATATCAGCTGGCTGCCTACTACATCATTAGTTGAAAATCCCGAACGGTAAGCCAGCTTCACGAAAGTTGACAGAAGCCCATAGCTGACCGCCCCAAACAATATGATCATAATCGAACGCATCTGATTCTCCTAACTCTGTTTTTGCGTTTGCAAAGACGGTTCCCCTGCAAGGACATGTATGAAATGATGAATAAACCGCTCCGAATCGACTCCCACGCATACGGAAGCATTGGTAACTACCTGGGCTCTTCTCAAATCGCCTAGCGTAGCTCCCGCGCTTAATTCCCCTTTGGTTTCGATCTTAATCAAATGCTCTTCCGTTTGTACAAGCGTCGGATCGATTGCAACCGCAACGGCCATCGGATCGTGAAGCGGAGAGCCGTAAAACCCGTTATGCTCCTCATACGCTTTAAAATAATATTTCAGTATTTGTTCCACAAATGAGACCATTGGTTCATCGTTAACCGATGCCAGACGCTTCAACTGCTCCACATGCTCTTCCCGAAAAATCGTTTTCATCGTCACGTCGAGTCCGACCATCGTAATCGGCATGCCTGACTCAAACACGCGATGGGCCGCTTCAGGGTCTCCCCATATATTCGCTTCCGAAACCGGGGTTACATTCCCAGGCACCCGCAGCGCGCCGCCCATTAGCACGAGACGTTTGATTTTCTTCGCGATGGACGGATCTTTGGCAAGCGCGATCGCCAAATTGGTCAATCTGCCAACAAACACGAGCGTTAATTCCTGTGAATGCTCGTTCACTTTACGTACGATAAAATCGGCAGCGTGCTCTTCGATCGGCTTACGCGTTGGCGCTGGCAGCTTATAACCGCCTATTCCATT
>DATJKM010000136.1:0-16983 GCA_035491515.1 Candidatus Udaeobacter sp.
TATCGGAAAAACGATTATTCATCCTACTCATATTAAGCCGGTACAATCGATGTTAGTTGTTACGCATGAGGAGTATATGGACGCCCTGCACATCATAGAAAACGGCCAAGGCGATTTGGGCGTCATGAAAAGCCGTTATTCAAACAAAATGAATGAGTTTAAACCGCATATGACTTGGGCCAAACGAATTATGATCAGATCGAACATATATGGGGTGCTAAATGAAAACCAAAACTTCACCTGCTTACTCGCAGAAGAACGGGAATCAGCAATCGTTTAATATTATCGGAGATTTAGAGATTACGATTAAGGTGACGGGCAACGCCTTTCAAATTCCGCTGGAGCATCTGTTCCAGATGGCGGCCCGCATAAATACAAAACGCAGCTTTTTATTCGTAAGCAAGGTTCTTGGCAAGCATATTCCGGTACGGCCGCATGTTTCTTTGCTATCGGGAGCGGCGCTCGGTCTATTGTATCAGCAGTTCAGGGGGGAGCCGCTTCCGATTCGGATCGAGCAGCTGCTGCATGCGTTCGAGGCGCCTGGGTCAGCCGGCGAAATCTATGACCTTATGAAGAACAGCAAGATGAAGGCGGATGAGAAGACGCTGTTCATCGGGTTCGCGGAAACCGCAACGGCGCTCGGACACAGCATGTTCGATATGTTCGATGGCCATGCTTCCTTCCTGCATACAACAAGGGAGAGCATTGCTTCTATGACCTCCTGTATCGATTTTGAGGAAGAGCACTCACATGCGACAACGCATCGCTGCTACGCGAGCGATCCAGCCTTATTCGAGCAGGCCGATACGATTATTCTGGTCGATGACGAGATGACGACCGGCAAAACCGCGATCAACATTATTCATGACCTGCACGCCAGGTACGGGAACAAAAATTATATCGTAGCCAGTTTGCTGGATTGGCGTTCAGACGAGGATATCGCGCGCTTCAGCGAGCTTGAGCAGCAGCTTGGCGTTAGCGTCAATTGCCTGTCGCTGATATCGGGACAAATTGAGGTTCACGGTGCGCCCATTGAAAGTACCGGGCATTTGGAGGAGCAGCTTGAGCACGGGGCAGAGCCGGTCATCGATTTCCTTTATGTGAATAACCGTTTTACAAGCCTTCCTGCAACAAAAGACGATATTGCCTACCTGAAGCATACGGGCCGCTTCGGACTAACGGCGGATGAGAGCCTTACGCTGGACAATGAAGTCGAACAGGCTGCGGCTTTCCTGCGGGAACATAGAGCAGGCGGCAGGTCGCTTTGCATGGGAACCGGA
Organism: Candidatus Udaeobacter sp.; assembly: GCA_035491515.1. Taxonomy (GTDB): domain Bacteria; phylum Bacillota; class Bacilli; order Paenibacillales; family Paenibacillaceae; genus Pristimantibacillus. The sequence continues at coordinate 1,281 of DATJKM010000136.1, forward strand.
GAGTTTATGTACATTCCGATGCGGGTGGCTGCAGAACTGGGTACGGATGTCTGGTATCAATCCAGTACCCGCAGTCCGATTCATCCTTATTCGAGTCCGCAGTATGCGGTTCGATCCGCTTACCGCTTCGCATCTCCCGAGCATGCCGGCGTCGCGAACTTTATGTACAATATCCCGCGCGGTCATTATGATGAAATGTTTCTGTTTATGGAGCGCGAGGCAGCTGCTGCGCAAATGGAGGAGCTTAGGCAGGTTCTTCTTTCCCTTGGGATTCCAAAGATTCATATCGTATACTTCAGCCGCAGAAAGCTGGCCGATCCAGCGCCGATAGGCAGCTATAAGCAAGAGGACGTAACCTTTCTCCTCAAGGATCTCAGCGATATTTCTTTAGAGCGGCGAACGGAGGAGCGGGAAGCAGCAATGCAGACGGGCGGGCATTACTCGGAGAGCCTGCCTATTGAATATCAGCCTACCGCCGAATACATTCAATTGTTTCATGACACGCTTAGCGACTCCGCTATCCGGATTGCCAGAGCGGTCGGAACCGTCTCGGAAATGATTATCCAAAAGAACGGATTCGACGTTGTGCTAGCCTCTTTGGCAAGAGGCGGAACCCCGGTCGGTATATTAATCAAACGGTATATCAAGCATGTTTACGATGTTGATCTTCCCCATTACAGCCTTTCGATTATTAGGGGCAAAGGAATAGACGAAAACGCTTTGTTATACATGAATCAGAATCATCCGGATAAACGCGTGCAATTTGTGGACGGCTGGACGGGGAAGGGCGCTATCAGGAAGGTGCTCATTGCCGCATGCAGCCTCATGAAGCGAAAGTACGGCCTTGAGCTTAATGACGAGCTTGCCGTGCTTGCGGACCCGGGCTATTGTGCGGGAACGTTCGGAACAAGAGAAGATTTCCTCATCCCGAGCGCTTGTCTCAATTCAACCGTTTCCGGTCTAATAAGCCGTACCGTACTGCGTAACGATCTGATCGGACCGGATGATTATCACGGCGCAAAATATTATAAGGATTGGGAAGAGTCAGATTTATCGTGCGTATTCGTGGACACGATTTCCGCTCATTTCAAGCATACGGCAGCCAGCTCGAAAGCAGAAGCGCTTCATATGAAAGCGAATCCCGCGCCAAATGAAATCACTTGGCAGGGCATGCAGGATATTGCCCGTATCCAGAACGATTTTGGCATAACCGACATTAATTTCATTAAGCCCGGCGTAGGCGAGACGACCCGCGTCCTCTTGCGGAGAGTGCCCTGGAAAATTCTTGTCGACCGGCTCGATAACCCCAACCTGAAGCATATTCTCCTGTTAGCGAAGGACCGCGGCGTGCCGGTCCAGGAGTACCCGAATATGGCTTATTCCTGCTGCGGCATCATTAAAGCGTTGAAGGGGGATACGGAATGATCTTTGCAAGCGATTTGGATCAAACGTTAATTTATTCGGTGAGGTCGAAGGGCGAGACGGCAATCGAAGAGATGGTTCCCGTCGAGCTGCATGAGGGCAGACATATTTCGTATATGACTAAGCCCGCTATGGAGAAGCTGGAGCAGCTGTCGCGCATTGCGCGATTCGTTCCTGTAACGACGCGCATACCGGAGCAGTTCAACCGTATTTTTGGAATCAGGGAGACATTCAGCCCTGAATATGTGATCGTGAGCAACGGCGGCACTATTCTCGTGAACGGGCAGGTCGATCAGGAATGGCACAGCTTCGTGCGCGATGCTGTGAAGCAGCATTGTGCCGAGCATACGGAAATTGCCGGCTTGTTCGCCCAAATCGCCTCTTCGCATTGGGTGAAATCAAATGATCTATGCGACGAGCTGTTTTATTCGATCGTTGTCGAGCGGGACCGTCTGCCGCATGAATCGCTCGAGGAGCTGAAGCTGCAGCTTGCCCCTCTCGGCTGGAGCTATTCGCTCCAAGGCCGTAAAATTTATTTGGTTCCCGAGAAAGTCAGCAAGGGAGCGGCTATCCAATATGTAAAGGAGAAGCTTGCCGCTTCCTTCGTATATGCGTCGGGTGACAGCCTATTGGATGAAAGCCTGCTTCTTGCGGCCGATTATGCGATTTCGCCCGTACATGGCGAGCTGGGCCGGTTTTATAACTCGCATCCCCATATTCAATTTACGGAAGCGAGGGGGGCGCTTGCCTCCGAGGAGCTGCTGGACGCTATATTAGAGCATGCCGCAAATGATAAACAAAGCAGCCTAATTATTTTTAATCACACGGAAGAAGGTATTCAGACATGACACGCGTTTATATGAACCGTTGGTTTTCGGTAGCCTATCATTATATTAATATGATTCGGAATAATCCGGATGGCGAGCCGTTTGAGTTTTACGGCACGCATCCTGACATAAACCATATATCTTTACTGGCGTCCGACCATATCGGAACGGAGCCCGCAGTTGTTGGCCTGGAGTATGTGGAATTTTGCGTAGATTTCTGCCGAAGAAATCAAATCGATATCTTCATTCCCCGCCTCCATATGGAGGAAATATCGCGATACGCCCATTTATTTGACGAGATTGGCACCAAAGTCATGGTTTGCCGTGATATTGAGCTGCTGGATTCGATGATCGAGAAGGATAAATTTTATGAGGCGCTGCAGGGGAAAGACCTTGTAGCCATTCCCGATTATCGCGTCGTGAACACGGCTGAGCAATTTAAGCTGGCCTATGAGGAGCTTACGGCAGCCGGTCATAAAGTATGCTTCAAGCCGACGAAGTCAGAGGGGGGAATGGGCTTTCGGATCATCGATAATGAGCGTGATCCGCTCCGTGACTTATATGGCTATGTCACTTTGTCGACAACGTTTCAACAAGCTTATGAAACATTGTCTTTATCGGACCGCTTCGATACGTTGATGGTGATGGAGCTGCTCGATGGTACGGAATACAGCATCGATTGCGTGGCTACCGCCGAGGGAGATTTAATTACAGCTATCCCGCGCCGCAAATCGACAGGAAGAACATATCTACTGGAGGAAAAGCCGGAGCTGCTGGCGATTGCGAACCGCATTGCGGAAGCTTTGCGTATCCCCTATGCCTTCAATATTCAGGTGCGCTATAATAACGGCATTCCCAAATTGCTCGAGATCAATCCGCGTATGTCCGGCGGCCTTTACATTACTTGTCTCTCAGGTGTGAATATGCCTTATTTGGCGGTTCAAGCGCTCCAGGGCAAAACGATTGAACGCCCCGTTCCTCAGTTCGGCATACAGGCCGGCTACGTGGAGCAGCCGTTAATTATGAAGTAAACAGGAGAGAATAAGGAAGGTTCAAAGAACCATTCATTTCCGGAATGATTTGCCGTTAAATCAAAAGGGCTGCCAGCTAAGGCAGTCCCTTGTTCAAATATAAGAATTTATAAGTTTCACATTTATAAATAAGCTTATATTTCACCGCGAAACGAGCTGTTGCCGCCAAAGGACGGCGACAGCCGTTTACGCTTGTTAATGCAATGTCTTCAGTTCATCCATCAGCTGCCTGGAGCGTTTGGCATTCCCTTCCGCAAAGTTTTGCAGCCGGGTCTTGAGTTCTTCGTTATGATGGATCTGTTCAGAAGTCGTTGTATAGGTTCGAAGCAGTTCTGTCTCTTGATCGAGCGATTGCTGCAAAATACGCTTTAAGCTATCCTGATCGATTTCGCATTGCTGATTCGGTTGATCGCAATCCACGGTTTTCACCTCCGCATCTCATTTTGATTTTTCTTTTTTGCGTACAGCATCAATGGATAATTTACCCGGATTCATCACTTTCCATGCCGTCTAAAAGTATTTTAAAATTGACTTACATGTACCAAAAACGAGATAATTGATTGGACAAGCACAATCATAAGCATAAGCAAGCTAAATTGGAGGTGCAGTAATGAGTGCAATGAAAAAATTTTTAGGCATCGCTATTGGAAGCTATGCAGTCGCGATAGTTGTATACTGGATCTCCTCTCCTTATATAGCAATTGCCATACCCGCGATCAGTTTGTTAGCCGCGCTTTCGTTGCGGCAGCGTGACAGGAAAGAAATCATTGAGCCGCCGCGCGAGACCGGACTGCAGCAGAGGCCGCAAAACCTGCCCATACAGCAGCCCGTTGCAGCCTCAACAGCAAGCGTCCCATCGGCTGCACAGTCTGTTCCATCAGCATCTGCTCCGCCGCCGATTCTAGATCCCGAGCTTGCCTCTGCATTAGAATACATCGGAATCATCGAAGATATGATTTTACTCGAAGGCGAGAAAAATAATTTGGACGATGAAATTGTACAGAAAACGCTTGCTTTGCTGTCGCGTCTAAACCGGTTAATTCCGGATTTAGTCGCTTTGGGAGACTCCAGCATCAACCACAACATTGTGCGGTTGGTAAGAAAGGATTTAAACTCGACCATTAATCCGTTTCTGCGGCTTAGCGGCGAAGCGAAGCGTCAAAACAGGCGGTTACTGCTTGACGGCATAAAGGATGTCGATTCCAAGCTCACATTTTATACGAAAACGATTGAACAGAAGGATCTCATGGAGCTGCGTACAAAGGCTGAGTTAATTCAGCAGCGTTACCGTCTTACTGACTAATGAAGGGGGAATAAGAAATGGCACAACAGCTCGTACAATTAAAGAACGAAGACCTCCAGAAGCTGGAGCAAGAAGTACAAAGCACGATGCAGAAGGTAGCGACGACGGATGCGATGCATCTCGATACGCTAATGGATGAGATTACGAAAAAAGGCCAAAAGACGCTGGAGCGGTCCGGTCAGACGCTTACGATGCTGGAGAGGCCGCTATCCGATCTCATGTCAGGCAAGAGGTCAGAGGTTGCCAATAATATGCTCAAGCTCCGCAGCGAGGTTGAGGATTTGAGCAGGAGCAAGCAGCTTACCCTCGTTCAGAAGCTGCTGCGGAAAGCGCCGATGAAGGCTTATATTTATAAATATCAATCTGCTAAATCGAATGTGCAGGTCATCGTCAAATCATTGCGCGACGGCCGCGACAATCTCGAAGAGAATGTCGTACACATGAGAAATTTGAAGCGCAGCAGCTTGGACAATGTTTATGACCTGCAGCTGCTTGTCGAATACGGCAACCGTCTCAAAAAAATGTTCGAAGATGAAATCGCGAAGCCGGAGAATGAGCTCCGGAAAACGTATTTGGAGCGCGGGCTTCGGAAGGTAGTAACAAAGCTTCAAACGTACACGGAAATGATTATGCTCTATCAGCAGGCTATTGCAGCAACGGATATTATTAATGATACGAATGATAAGCTGATGGACGCGCTCGACAGCTCGATTGATAAAACGCAGCATTTGATGTCGGTATCGGTCTTAATTGCCAGTGCAATTGATGACCAGATGAAAGCGATTGAAGCGGTCAATTCGACGAACGAGATGCTGGGCAATCAATTTGCCGAGAATGCTCGCCTCTTGAACGAAACGAGTGAAAAAGCGAATCAGGCGTTGACCAAACCGGCCATGAGCATGGAGCTGGTAGAGCGGGCGATGTCTGATCTCTTCTCGGCGATGGACAAATACGAGAACTCAAACCGGCAAATCATCCAAACCGTTTCGCAGCAAACGGAGAAGATGACGCAAATCAATCAAAAGGTCGGACAACGTCTAGGCATTGGGGCTGGCTCAGGGGCTAGTCAGGCCGAGCTTCCGGCAGCAGCTGCCAAAGGCTTTTTAGATTAATCCATCGGTTTCTGGAGGAGATTGGATTGGCGCAGCTTTATTACAAATACGGAACGATGAACAGCGGCAAATCATTCGAAATTATTAAGGTCGCTCACAATTACGAGGAGCAAGGCAAGCAGGTGCTCATTTACTCTCCGTCGGTCAGCGCTAGAGGTAGCGTGGATCGCGTAGGCTCCCGGGTTGGCTTCGAGCGGGAGGCGATTCCGGTTCATGAGAATACGAATCTGTATGAAAGCGTGAAGGCTTGCGTAGCTTCAGTGATGCCGTCAAAAATCTATTGCGTGCTTATCGACGAAGCGCAGTTTTTGAAGAAGCATCATATTTTGGAGCTTACTGAGGTTGTGGACGAGCTTAACATACCGGTTATGGCCTTTGGGTTAAAAAACGATTTTCAAAATCAGCTGTTCGAGGGCAGCTATAATTTGCTCGTGCAAGCGGACAAAATCGAAGAAATTAAGACGATCTGCTGGTTCTGCGACCGGAAGGCGACTATGGTCATTCGCTATAATGACGGACAGCCGATGAGCGCAGGCGAGCAAATTCAGATCGGCGGCAACGAGGATTATAAGCCGGTTTGCAGACGCTGCTACAATGAGGCGTTCCGCAAGGCTTAAGATCGTTCACAAGCAAATATAAGTACAAACGCGGAGAGCTCCAGGCCTTGTTAACAGGTCAGGAGCTCTTTTTTGTTATTGCCGGAAGGACGAAGCGGGCTGTTTGCGCGTGAATCTATGAAAATTTTTGCAAAATAGCCTTTTGCCGTTCACTCTCGCAATCTCTCGAATACGATGTGTCTATACATGATCGTACAAGCATTATGCAAGCTATCGGGGAACCGTTTGAACCAATGCATGCTATTCACAGGAGAAAGGGGACTTGGGAAGAGAAATGATGCAGCGGGAGCCTGGAAAAGTGAGTATCGTCATAACAAACTATAATCGTGGGGCGTATTTGATCGAGTGTCTGGACAGTTTGCAGCGGCAGACTTATTTGAATAAGGAAATTATTATCGTTGATGATGCCTCGACCGACAGGTCGGTGGATATCGTACAAGCATGGTGCGAGGGGAACGGAGTAGGCGGCACGGATTCTGTTGTCCTCGTTCGGCTGCCAAGAAATGTCGGATTTGCCGGGGCGATCACGGCGGGCTTCTTTCTCGCACGCGGGGAGTATATCGCCGTTCAGGCTGCCGATGGTTTCTCCCAACCGTTACGCTTGGAGAAGCAAGCAGCATTTTTGCAGAGCCAACCGGATATCGCATTAGTCGGAACGAACTATGCCGCCTTTGAAGAAGAAGCGGAGAAAGAGAAGCGGCAATATGTTCCGGTGAAATGGCTTCGATACGGCGAGGAAATCAGCAGCGTTTATCAAAATGGCGGTCATTGCGTCTGCTTTGGAACGATCATGTTCCGAGGGGACTTATTCGATCGTATCGGAGGACTTAGCCGCCGGATAGCCGGCACAGGGGAGTATGAATTTATCATCAAGTTTTTGCATCATAAGGCCGGCGTTGCTAATATTCCTGAAATTCTCTACTACTATCGTTTGCATGCGAATCAACGTTCACTAGCTTATTATGTAAGAAAGAGTCCGTAATCGATACACTGCCGCAAGCAGCGAAAAGATTGCCCGCTCAGGTCGATGACCATGGGCGGCTTTTCTTTTTTATGGGAATTTTTACGGCAGCAGGTTGACATTGAAAAATAGAATATGATATATAGAAATAAGGATTAGCACTCTAGGGAAATGAGTGCTAAATCCGGAGATGGCGCTTTTACCGCGAAACGGATTTTTATTGCCACACGATGGTGCTGGCCGTTTACGCTTTTTTATGAATGGAAAGGGGAACTATCGATGACCAAACAACAGTTCAAAGCAGAATCGAAACGATTGCTGGAAATGATGATTAACTCCATTTATACGCAGCGGGAAATTTTTCTGAGAGAGCTCGTTTCTAACGCGAGCGATGCGATCGACAAACTATATTACAAAGCATTAACGGACGATCAATTGGTGTTTAACAAAGAGGATTATTACATCAAAGTGACCGCAGACAAGGCAAGCAGAAAGTTAACCATTACCGATACGGGAATTGGTATGACGAAGGAGGAGCTTGAGAATAACCTTGGAGTTATCGCTAAGAGCGGCTCATTTGCATTCAAGAAGGAAAATGAGCTGAAGGATGGCCACAATATCATCGGCCAATTCGGCGTTGGGTTCTATTCCGCATTTATGGTTGCGGATGAGGTAACGGTAGTGACGAAGGCGCTCGGCAGCGACGAGGCTTTCAAATGGGAATCAACAGGTACGGATGGATATTCCATCGAGCCGTGCGAGAAGGATTCGGTAGGAACTGAAATTATTTTGACCATTAAACAGAACACCGAGGACGATCAGTATGATGAGTACTTGGAAGAGTACCGCTTAAAGTCGATTATTAAAAAATACTCCGATTTTATCCGGTACCCGATCAAGATGGATGTAAAAGGACAACGTCCTAAAGCGGACAGCGAAAACGAGTTCGAGGAATATCAGGAAGAGCAAACCGTCAACAGCATGGTTCCGATTTGGCGGAAAAATAAAAACGAGCTTACGCAGGAAGATTACGATCAGTTTTATTTCGAAAAACGCTACGGCTTCGATAAGCCGATCAAGCATCTCCATATTAGTGCCGATGGCGCTGTCGTTTATAATGCGATTTTATTTATCCCGGAAAATACGCCTTTCGACTATTACACGAAGGAATATGAGAAGGGGCTGGAGCTTTATTCGAATGGCGTGCTCATTATGGATAAGTGCTCGGATCTGCTTCCTGACTATTTCAGCTTCGTCAAAGGGATGGTTGATTCTGAGGATCTATCGCTTAACATTTCGAGAGAAATGCTGCAGCATGACCGTCAGCTTAAGCTGATCGCCAAAAACATCAACAGCAAAATCAAGAGCGCTCTGATAAGCATTTTAAAGGATGAACGGGACAAGTACGAGTCATTCTATAAAGCGTTTGGCAGACAGCTGAAATTCGGGGTTTATAACGATTACGGCGTAAACAAAGATGTGCTGCAGGACCTGCTGCTGTTCTACTCCTCCAAGGAGAAGAAGCTCGTTACGCTGGATGAGTACGTATCGAGAATGGGCGAGGATCAGAAGTACATTTATTATGCTTCAGGAGAGTCGATCGAGCGGATCGAAAGACTGCCGCAAACGGAGCTCGTATCCGACAAAGGCTATGAGATTCTATACTTCACGGATGATATTGATGAGTTTGCGATCAAGATGGTCTCGAAATATAAGGATAAAGAGTTCAAATCGGTATCGAGCGGCGACCTAGGCATTGAACCGGACGCTGCGGATAACGAATCTGCTGCAGAAGAGGCTCAGCATAAGGATCTCTTTGAGCAAATGAAAACGATACTTAATAATAAAGTGAAGGGCGTCAAAGCGTCAAAACGGCTTAAAACGCATCCGGTATGCTTGTCTACTGAAGGCGAAGTCACGATAGAAATGGAAAAAATATTGAAGGCGATGCCGGGCAGCCAAGATGTTAAAGCGGACAAGGTGCTCGAAATAAACGTTAACCATGAAATATTCCAATCCTTGAAGGCTGCCTACGAACAAGATCAAGAGAAGCTGGGCCTCTATACGAGCCTGTTATACAATCAAGCGCTTCTCATCGAAGGTCTGCCGCTGCAGGATCCGGTGGAGTTCACGAATGATATTTGTAAAATAATGGTTTAGCTTAGCGAAAAGAATAGCCCGTGCTGGATGGTGCCAGTGCGGGCTATTTTTCGTTTAAGCCGGCTGCAAGATCATTAAGCTGATCCCATTCTAAACTACGGCAATTTGATGGGACTTGAGCTGTGGGAGATGGATTGGGAAGCGTTCACGAGAACGCCTTCAAGGTTGACGGCTGAGCCGATGGCGCGCCAGGAGCGGGACCGCTTCTTTGAATCGGTGACGGCAAACGGATACGTCGAGCATTATACGGGTACTCGTATTTCAAGCATAGGCCGGCGGTTTTATATTATCGATACGACGGTTTGGAATCTGGTCGATGAGACCGGCAGCTATCTGGGACAGGCAGCCGCTTTTTCGGAATACCGTTTTTTATAAAGAGCGGAGGAGTAATAATGCTGTAGGAGACATCCGCTACATTCGGCCATTTTAGCGGAAAGGAACACTTAGAAATATCAGTAAACTGACCAGATAGTGGACTATGTCAGCCCTTCAAGTAAGGATAGAAGTCAGGAATGTATAAAAAACTGGAAAAAAGAGATGCTAATTAGCCAAGGAGAGCTTCGAACGCTTATTTAATATCACTACAAAATTGGGGTGTTATTAGAAAATGAACAGTGCTTGGAAACGGTTAACAAAAACGAAAAAAAAAAGAAAGCAGCCCCCAATTTATGAGGAAACAGAAAAAAACGAGTGCGTGCAGAAAATCAGTGAACATTTAGAAGCTAACCTTACAAATATTAGAGAAGCTTTAGGAAACAGCAGCGACTTAGTCATTCGTGATTTTAAAATGGGAAAACCAACCCTGCATAAAGTTGCGATTATTTATATAAATGGTTTAGCTGATAAGCATACCATTGGCAGTTTTATTATAGAAAGACTAATGGGTAACGTTAATAATAATGAAAGTGTTGATCCTCAGTCGCCAAGCGAATTATTTACATACGTGAAAGAGAATATTTTGACAGTTGGGAATGTCGGGTACATATCGGACTGGAGCAAGTTACTGCATAATATCTTATCTGGACAAACTATTCTTTTGATTGAGGGTTGGAATCAAGCTATTAGCTGTGCGGCACAAGGCGGAGAATTAAGGTCTATAACAGAACCTACGACAGAACCTGCTGTTCGGGGACCCAAAGAAAGCTTTGTTGAGTCGCTTATTACGAATACAGCCTTGGTTCGCCAAAGAATTAAGAGCCCTAATCTTTGGCTTGAAACCATGCAGTTAGGGGAAATCACACAAACAACTGTTGCTGTTATGTATGTTAAAGGGATTGTCAATGACAAGCTTCTCACTGAAGTAAAAGAACGGCTTGGTAAAATCGAAGTAGATGAGATTACCGGTTCCAATACAATAGAAGAATGGATTAATGACGACCTATGGACACCTTGGCCAACTATGCTTACAACGGAACGTCCGGATGTTGTAGCCGGAAATTTAATGGAAGGGCGCGTCGCTATTTTTGTTGATGGGACACCAATTCCTTTAATTTTACCAGCGACATGGAATCAGTTTTTTCAAACGGCTGAAGATTATTACTTGTCTTGGAATACTGCCACCTTCTTGAGACTTTTGCGTTATGTTACTTTTTTAGTAAGTCTTTTTGGGCCGGCGCTTTTCATTGCGTTTGTTTCGTTTCACCCGGAGTTGATTCCAACCTCACTTCTAGTCAGTCTAATGGCGCAGCGTCAGGGAATACCATTTCCGGTATTCATCGAGGCTTTGGTAATGGAGTTTACATTTGAGGTTTTGAGGGAAGCAGGTGTTCGGATGCCGCGTCCGATTGGCCAGGCGGTTTCAATTGTTGGCGCACTTGTGATAGGAGAAGCAGCTGTTGCTGCAGGAATTGTTTCCAGTTCCATGGTAATCGTAGTGGCAGGGACGGCAATCGCAAGTTTTACAATGCCTCATCAGTCCCTAATGGACTCGACGCGTTTACTTCGATTTATGATGATGATTTTGGGAGCTTCTTTTGGTCTTTATGGAATTGGACTCGGAATCATTGTTTTAGTGGCACACACTTGCAGTATACGCTCCTTTGGTATTCCCTATTTGACCCCCTTTGCCCCGTTCATCATTACTGATTGGAAAGATACCATTATGCGTTTGCCAAAACCGTTTTTGACAACACGTCCGCGATTAATTAATCAAAAGAGGATTAAGAGGACAGGGAATGTTCAGAGCCGCGGACCGTCACCGAGACCAGACAATGAATCAAAGAGGGATACCAATGAAACATAGGCTATTCATTATTGTTTTTATGCTTCTATCTGCCGTATTAGTGTCAGGCTGTTGGGATCGTTCCGAATTGCAAGACCTTAACCTCGTAAGTGCTATCGGCATCGATGCTGGCGGCGATGATGTGGAAAACAGATATCTTGTTACAGTCCAAATTGTAAATGTAGGCAAAATAGCTGCGCAAGGGCAAGGAGGAAAAACAGAAGGGACTCCTGTTACGATCTTTTCGGATACGGGAAGCACCATTGGAGAGGCATTTCGAAAAATATCGCCAAAGACACCTAATCAACTTTTTTTCCCCCATGTCCAATTAATGATGATTGGGGAGGAGCTAGCAAGAAATAAAGGAATTCAAGATTTGTTTGATTGGCTAGAACGTGATTCCCAGTTTCGTAATCTTTTTCCCATTCTCATTGTTAGAAATAATACAGCAAAGAATGCCCTCCAAATTACTACATCTTTAGAGGCCATTCCTTCAGCCAATATTGTTAGCAGACTAAAAACACAAAAAGAGAACTGGGGAGAATATGCAAATATCCGCGCTGATCAAGTTATTCAACAATTAGGCGGAGAAGGAGTGTATATATCCGGAATTCAGATTACTGGTGACCCGGAAAAAGGTAACAGTTTGAAAAACGTTAATCAAATATCGCCCCAAACAGCGATGGAGATAAAAGGACTTGCCATTTTTAAAAAGGGTAAACTCATAAGGTGGTTGAATGGAAAAGAGGCTCGCGGTACTTTACGGATTAATAATGAATTGTCAACAACAATTGTGAATCTCAATTGTGAAAAGAAAAAAATGGGGATTGCAGTAGACGTTAGCGGCTCTAAAGCAAAAATTGTTGCGGAAATTAAAAACGACAAACCCATATTTCATATAAGAGTTCGATCAGAAGGCCACATCTCAGAGGTCCATTGTCCGATCGATCTCAGTAAACACAAAACCATAGAAATGCTTCAGGAACAGTTGGCAAAGGAAATAAAAGAGGAAATCATGATGTCCATAAAAGCAGCCCAAGAGCAAAATAACGATATTTTCCGTTTTGGAGAATACATCAACCGAGTGGACCAAAAATTGTGGAAGAAGATGAAGAAAGAATGGAACGAGGAAATCTTTCCCGAAACAGAAGTCAATGTAAACGTAAAGGCGCTTATTCGTCGGACAGGATTAAAAACGAAACCATATATAAAATAAGGGAAAAATCAAGTCGTTATTAAGAGAGGTCACTAGACGATGGAAAAAGCCAAAATTAGTGCTTTTCAACTTTTTGCAATGATGTTTATGTTTGATCTGGGGACTGCCCTAGTCGTGAATTATGGTATACATGCCAAAAAAGACACCTGGCTGGCTATACCTTTTGGGATGTGTGGAGGAATAGTTTTATTTTTCATATACTATTCTTTGTTTCGTCAATATCCCAAGTTACCTTTTACCGGATATGTAAGAAAGATATTTGGTAAATACCTAGGGTGGATTATTGGCTTGTTATACATACTGTTCTTTATGTATATTGCAGCTAGAAATGTGCGTGAATTCGGGGATTTGATGATTTCATCCACATTGCCTCAAACTCCATTATTAGCAATAAGTATCCTGCTGGTTTTAACCATTTGTTATGTCCTTTATCTAGGGATTGAAGTTTTGGGGAGAACAGCAGAAGTATTAATTGTCATATTGATCCTGCTTGGGGGAGCAGGCAATTTGCTTGTCCTAATTTCGGGTAATATTGATTTGCATAATTTGCAGCCGTTTTTGGAATATGGGTGGAAACCAATCCTAACAACAGCCTTTCCTTTAATTACTTCTTTTCCTTTTGCAGAAATGTTTGTTTTTACCATGATTCTTCCATATCTTAATAAGCCTGCATTAGTTAAAAAAGTGTGGTTGTCTGTCGTAATTTTAAGCGGCTTAGTATTAAGTTACACATCGGCTCTAAATATCGCCGTTCTTGGTGTCGAGAATGTTGAGAGGTCTACTTTTCCTTTGTTATCAACAATCGGAAAGGTAAACCTTTTGGATTTTATCCAAAGACTTGATGCAATCGTTGATTTTTCCTTTTTAATTACGATATTTTTTAAAGCATCAATATTTCTGTATGGTGTCGTAATCGGAATTGTGGATTTGTTCAAGTTAAAAAACCATCAACAAATTCTTTTGCCGGCAGGGGTGATTCTCATCGTCTTATCACAGATGATAGCCTCCGATTACTCAGAACATTTTGAAGAATGGTTGAACGTTGCAACCTATTACTTTGTCATACCATTGTTTATGGTTGTTCCATTGGTAATGCTAATAATTACCACGGTTCGTAATCGCTTTAAGAAGAAGGCTGACTAAAACCATTTTATTTATTAGTTTTATTTTTTATGCTAATTACGATTTGGTGACCAATTGTAAGCAATAACAAAAAGGCTATCATCAGGTATTCTCCAGTATCCATAACCCAAAACGGGTTTAGTAAATTAGATAATATCTGATAGTAATTAAAGCCTTTAAGAATGTCCATTGATACGCTAAGTGATATGCTTAACAAAAGGATGAATGTAAATATGGCTAATATTTTCATTTTTGTCTCCTTTTTATGATGTGCTCAATTTATTGTTTGTCAAAGGGCAATCGGTTATGTATTTTCAGGACAACGAGCCGTCAGAGGTAGTAGCGGCTGTTTGTTCTTATATTTTTGTCTAATTAGCGGCCATTCATGGAGATTGGTCCAAATTAGTTAGCTAAGCCCCGCGTTAAAATTTTCGTTTAAGTTTCGATTTTTATTGTTTTTATAGAATTTCTTGTTATAATAAATATAATAATGTACGGTTTCTGATAAAGGGTGATCAAATGAAAATGTTCATTGAAGAACGAAGGAGCTCCATATTGGAGTATATCACGAAGAATACGCGTGCAACTGTCAAAGAACTTGCTGAATATTTGAACGTATCAGAAGCTACGCTCAGAACCGATTTGAAAGAGATGGAAATAGACGGGCAGTTGACGAGAACTCATGGCGGCGCTACGCTGCCGGAGCAGCACAAAGCTTCTATGTTCGAATCCGGTTCGAGCTTTTCCGTTCGAGAGAAAAAAAATCATGAAGAAAAAATGCAGATCTGCAAACGTGCAGCGGAATATATTCAATCCGGCCAATGCATACTTCTTGATGCGAGCTCTACTTCCCTTGAGCTGGCACGCATTTTGAAGAAGCTGCCATTGCGTCTCACCGTTTTGACGAATGGCTTGTATACCGCCATGGAACTACAGGAAAATCCCAATTTCACGGTTATCTTGGTCGGCGGTGTTCTTAGGCTTGGGGCTGTCGGCACGGAGGGCAATCTGGGCAACGCGGTATTTAATCAGATTAATGTGGATACGATGTTTACATCGGCCAGCGGCTTCACGTTGGAGGACGGCCTAACGGATTTCAACGTATATGAAGTCGAACTGAAAAAGTCGATGGTGAAGGCTTCATCCAAGCTGATCTCCCTGCTCGACTACTCCAAATTGGGCAAATCCTCGATCGCATCATTCGCTCAGTTGGATCAGATTGATGTCATCATCACCAACGACAATGCAAATCCGGTCATTGTTGAAGAATTGAAAAAGAAAGGCGTTGACATCGTATTGGCGCCTTCCGGTACTGAAAAGTCTGTCTGAACTGAGATTTCCGTTAATACTCCCAATACTCCCTTAGGGGAGTATTTTTTTTGTCCAGCATGGGAGCCATCTTTAAAATAACGGAAATGTTTACTGCTGAATAATAACAAAAAGCATTTTGGATAAAGACATCTTTTCGAAAAAGAAAAGGTTATAACAAAAGATGATTAGATAACACTTTTTAATGATAAAATAAAATAGTAAAAAAAATAAAAAGACAGAATTCGATTGACAAAACGAAAAAAAAGAATAAAATAAAGCTATAACATAAAGAAGGAAGTGGGGGGGATTAGGTGACAACGTTACTGGAATTAAAACGGATAACGAAACAATTCTCCGGTGTGAAAGCGCTTAAGGGAGTGTCGTTATCATTAAAAAAAGG
>DATJKM010000137.1:0-18863 GCA_035491515.1 Candidatus Udaeobacter sp.
AACAACTGATAATTTCATAATGTAAAAACAGGTGTGGATACGAGGCAGTCTTACAAGAAAGAAGCAGCTTGTAATCTCTCGTTGACACTTAATAGGGAAGACCGGTGAGAATCCGGCACGGACCCGCCACTGTAAGGATTGACAGCGAAAGCATGCGTTCGCTGCGCTATCCGAGTCAGAAAATCTGCCTGTTTACATAACGCTTAAACCTACGTGGACTTAGGATGGTGTTAGGGAAGCTTTTCGCTTAGCTTATTAAGCGTATAACAGCATTTCTGGCACAATTGTCAGAGATGCTTTTTTGTTTTATACGAAAAAATAATATAGGGGTGCAGGACAGGATGAATGGGATTAACCGTAATATGATGAAGCTGATGTTCAGCTTGCTGCTGACGATGATGCTTGTATTTACGAGCGCATGCGGTGCAAACAGCGAAACGGAGAACAAGCCTGGCAATACGGCTGCTAATTCAGAGCAGGCTGCTGCGAACGAGCCGGCGCCATCCGAGCAAGCTACTGTTTATCCGCTCACGCTAAAGGATGATACGGGAACTGAAATGACCTTCGCTCAAGAACCGACGAAGGTCGTTACGCTTGTTCCTAGTGAAACGGAAGCCATTTATGCTATTGGCTCTGGCGAGCAAGTGGTTGGCGTCGACGAATACAGCAATTATCCGGAGGAGGCGGCGTCCAAGCCGAAGGTTGGCGATATGACGACTAATATTGAAGCAGTCGCTGCATTGGACCCGGATCTTGTGCTTGCGTCATCATCGATGAACACGGAAGCGATCACGAAGCTGCGCAAATTGAAAATTCCGGTATATGCGACAGATCCGCTTACTTATGAAGCAGTTATTGCCAAAATCGAAAATTTAGGTCATATTATGAATAAACAATCCGAAGCGGCTGAAATTGCTGAGCATATGCGCATGGTTAAGCAGCAGGTCACAGATGCCGTGAAGGACGCTGAGAAGAAGAACGTATACTTGGAATTTTCGCCTGGTTGGACGGTTGGATCCGGCACATTCCTCGATGAGCTGCTGACACTGGCGGGCGGTAAGAACATTGCAGCTGCTAAACCAGGCTGGTACGAGGTTAGCGCAGAGGAAGTCGTTACTCAAAATCCGGAGCTTATTATTTACCCTGATTTGAAGGAGGACCCGAATCCTATCGTTGCTGGTATTGAAAGCCGTCCCGGCTGGAATGTCATCGATGCGGTGAAAAATAAGCAAATGTTTGCTGTGACCGAGGATCCTCTCGTACGCGTAGGACCGCGTCTTGCCGACGGTTTGCTCGAGCTTGCTAAAGTGATTCACCCGGATCTCGTAAAATAATCAAATGACCTATAAACTTGTCTGGTATGGAGGAGCAGCTATGCTCCTTCTTGCTGTTTCTATCGTTGTTAGTTTATCGATCGGCTCGGCTGGCATCTCTGTTCGGGACGTATGGGGAATAATGATTCATCAGCTGCCTTGGCTTGCGGATAAGCCGCTTCCTTATACGCCGGGAGAAATAGCGATCGTAACACAGGTACGGCTTTCACGCGTTTTGCTTGCTGTCCTTGTCGGCGCTTGCCTTGCGCTTGCGGGCACCGGTTTTCAAGGCGTGCTGCGCAATCCGTTAGCCGATCCGTACACGTTAGGCGTAGCCTCGGGCTGCTCGGTAGGTGCCGCATTCATCATATTATTCGGGCTGCAGACTGCGATTGGCATGTGGACGATACCGCTTGTAGCCTTCGGTACGGGAACCGTTACGCTGCTTGGCGTCTTCTGGCTCTCGCGGAGCAAAGGCGTCATGCTTATTGAAACGCTTATTTTGTCAGGCGTCATTGTACAATCGTTTCTTGGCGCTTTCGTATCTTTCATGGTGTCAATGTCCGATGGCGTCGTTAATCAGATTTTGTTTTGGCTGATGGGCTCGCTTGCCATGCGGAGCTGGGACAATGTCTATATGCTTATTCCATTTCTGCTGGTCGGGCTTCCGCTCTTGCTCATCTACGGTCAGTCACTCAATTTATTCGTGCTTGGAGAGCGGCATGCTGCGCATCTCGGGATTAACGTCGAACGAACGAAGCTAATCGTATTAATCAGCTCGACGCTGCTGACGGCAGCAGCCGTATCTGTATCCGGCGTTATTGGCTTCGTCGGGCTTGTGGTTCCTCATCTGATCCGTTTGCTTGTCGGACCGGACTATCGGCTGATTACCCCCTTATCTGCAATCGGAGGGGGTGCATTCGTCCTTTGGTCAGATACGCTGGCGCGAATGGCGCTGTCGCCAAAAGAAATTCCGCTGGGCGTCGTTACGGCGCTTATCGGTGCGCCTTTCTTCGCCTATTTACTGCACAGGCGGAAGCTGAAGCAAGGAGGGACGATATGATCGAGGTGCAAAGCATTGTACAGACGGTGCAGGGAAGGCCTGTGCTGAACGGCCTTTCCTGCTCGTTTATGGAAGGGCGTATTTACGGCATTATCGGACCCAATGGCGTTGGCAAGTCAACGCTGCTTCACTTGCTTTCCGGCGTCGATCAGCCGAAGGAAGGAGAGGTGCTGCTCGCAGGCCGAAACGTAGCATCTTACCCTCGCAAACAGCTAGCCAAGAAGTTGGCTGTGCTGCAGCAAGGAGGTCTGCCTCCTTCCTTGTTCTCCGTTCGCGAGGTCGTCAGTATGGGAAGATATCCGTTCCAAAACTGGCTTGGCAGCGAACAAAATGATTCGGAGTCGATTATCGATGGAGCATTAGCCGCGATGGGCCTTCAAGAGCTGGAACACCGCAAAATGGATCAGCTTAGCGGAGGAGAACGGCAGCGCGTAGCGTTGGCAAAGCTGATGGCGCAGGAGCCGTCTATTATTTTGCTGGACGAGCCGACAACCTATTTAGATATTGGCTATCAGGTGCAGCTGCTCGATACAGTGCGATTATGGCAGCGCGAGCGCGGATTAACTGTTATCGCCGTGCTTCATGATTTAAATTTAGCTTCTCTTTATTGTGACGAGCTCCTCGTTCTTCATCAAGGTAAAGTCGCTGCCGCAGGAACGCCGCATGAGGTGCTTACGTCAGCGTTAATCGAACAGGTTTATGAGACGACTACTGCTATCATCGTGCATCCTTTGACAGGTGCTCCGCAAATTATGATCCAACCCAATTTATATAACTAAACAGCCCAAGCGGGTCTGAAGGAGCTGACGAAATGGAAAACGATTTGTATAAACAGCTTACGGATACGATTACTCGAATAAAGCCCTTCAATGAAGAGGCAGCGGCATTAGCCGCGAGGCATTCTGATTCCTTAACGAAGCCTCCGGGCAGCTTAGGCAAACTTGAGGCCATTGCAAAGCAACTAGCCGGTATTTCAGGTCAATTATGGCCTGATTTATCACGCAAATCTGTCATTGTTATGGCAGGCGACCACGGCGTTTGCGATGAGGGGGTTAGCGCGTTTCCGCAGGCGGTGACGCCGCAGATGGTACTCAACTTTCTAAACGGCGGAGCGGCTGTCAACGTGTTGGCTCGGCAAGCCGGAGCAGACGTCATTTGCGTCGATATTGGCGTGAATGCGGATTTAGAGCATGAGCGGCTCGTAAGCCGCAAAGTAGTTCGCGGGACGGCCAATATGACGAAGCAGCCTGCATTGACGCGTGAAGAAGCCATTAAAGCGATTCTGGTTGGAATAGAAGTCGTGAACGAGCAGGTTCAGCGCGGCTGCCGTTTGTTTGCAACGGGTGAAATGGGCATTGGCAATACGACAGCCAGCGCCGCTATCACAACCGTATTGACGGGGTTAACGCCGGAAGAGTCTGTAGGCCGCGGGACAGGCATTAACGATGCGGGCTGGTTAAACAAAGTGGATGTCGTGAAACGCGCGATCGCTGTTAATCAGGTTGATTCGTCTGATCCAATCGATGTGCTCGCCAAGGTCGGCGGGGCAGAAATTGCCGGGCTTGTTGGCGTCATTATCGGAGCTGCGGCGAACGGGTGTCCGGTCGTCATCGACGGTTATATTTCATCGGCTGCGGCGCTTGTCGCATCGCGTATCGCAAAGCAGACGCTTCCTTATATGCTTGCATCCCACCTCTCGCAGGAGCAAGGTCATTTGAAGTTGTTGGAATCGATCGGCTTGCTGCCGATGATGCAGCTGGAGATGCGTCTGGGAGAAGGTACGGGAGCGGTATTATGTTTTCATTTTATTGACGCTGCGCTCCATCTCATGCAGGAGATGGCTACTTTCGAGAGCGCAGGCGTATCCAAGGGTTAGGTGATGGAAGTTGGCAATACTGGTAACCGGCGGGGCCCGCAGCGGAAAGAGCGGTTTCGCTGAGCAATATGCGAAGCGGGCTGCGGCCCGCGGCATTTATATCGCAACCTGTCTCCCTTATGATGAAGAGATGGCCCAGCGAATCGGAAAGCATCGTACAGATCGCGTCGAATCCGGCTTTAGCTGGGAAACGGAAGAGGAAGCCTATGAAGCAGCTGAACGGTTGAATCGGATGGCCGAGCAATTTAAAGTAGCAGCACACAATGGCCACGAGCCGCCCGTAGTGCTGCTCGATTGTTTAACTTTATGGCTGACGAATTGGCTTCTGCGAATCGAGCAGGAATCGTTAGAAGAGAATCGACTGGAAATAGAAATAGATAAGCTGCTGGAAGCTATTCGAAATTATCCATATCCCTTGCTCATTGTCACGAACGAGGTTGGCTCCGGCATCGTGCCGGTTTATCCGCTGGGCAGATTGTTCCGAGACGAAGCGGGGCGTCTTAATCAGCAGGCAGCAGCGATTTGCGAGCGGGTCTTTCTCGTGACGGCGGGCATACCAATCGAGCTCAAATCACAAGCCTTCAGGTGGGATCAACTATGATTTTATACTCTATGAAGGAGCTGCTGCTGCTTGCGGCGGCAGCTATTGCGATTGACTGGATAGTTGGTGATCCGAAATGGCCAACCCATCCTGTTATATGGATAGGGCGGCTCATTCGGCTGCTTGAGCGCATTCTCGCACCAGAACGGTTCACTGGTCGACCTGCCGCTGTAAAGGTTCTGGGTGTCATTCTTACTGCGGTAACGCTTGCGGTAAGCTGGGGATCAATGTGGTTGATCGTTTGGGCAGCGGATGCCCTGCATCCGTGGCTCGGTTATGCTGTAAGCGCATGGTTTATTTCGACTACGCTGGCGGTCAAGGGCTTGAAGGAGGCGGCCATGCTGGTCTATGTCCCGCTAGCTGCGGGGAGACTGGGTGAAGCGCGAAAGTATGTCGGTTATATTGTCGGGCGGGATACAGCGAAGCTTGATGAGCGGGAGGCTTCACGGGCTGCTGTCGAGACCGTAGCCGAGAATACGGTTGACGCGCTTGTATCGCCGTTCGTGTTCGCTCTTATCGGAGGAGCTCCGCTCGCTATGCTTTATCGCGCTGCGAATACGCT
Organism: Candidatus Udaeobacter sp.; assembly: GCA_035491515.1. Lineage (GTDB taxonomy): Bacteria > Bacillota > Bacilli > Paenibacillales > Paenibacillaceae > Pristimantibacillus. Next base: position 5,416 of record DATJKM010000137.1, read on the forward strand.
GGATTCTATGGTCGGCTATCGCAATGAAAAGTATATATGGTTTGGCTGGTGCTCGGCACGGACAGATGATGTGCTTAATTACATACCAGCACGATTGACAGGCGTAATGCTTACGATCTCGGCATTGTTCTTCCGGCGAATGAAAGCAGGGCAAGCGGTTCGCGCCATATTCGCCTTCGCGCATCTTCATCCGAGCCCAAACAGCGGCATCCCGGAGTCCGCGGTGGCTGGAGCGCTTGGCATTGAGCTGGGCGGCACAAATGTGTACTTCGGCGTCGCTAGTGAACGGGCAAGAATGGGCTGGCCGACGCGCCTGCTGCAGCCGAACGATATACTGCTTACCGTTCATTTATTGTATAGCGTTAGCTTTATTTTATTTGCGGGAGTGATAGCGGTATGGTTCGTCGTGAGATAAAGCTGCATGTTCAAGCTCTTATCGCTGCATTTCAATTTTTAACGCGCTTTCCGGTCCCGGTGACGGTTCCTTTTCAAGGACCCGTTCTTGCACGGAGTGTGATCTATTTCCCGCTCGCGGGAGCGCTCATAGGCATTTGCCTCGCCGCTTTCGCTTGGTTAGTAGACTTATTTGTTCCGGCAGCGCCCGGAGTTGTTTTGGTGCTCGCCTTTTGGACGGCATTAAGCGGGGGCCTGCATCTTGACGGCTGGATGGACACGGCAGACGGCGTATTAAGTAACCGCTCCCGCGAGCGGATGCTCGAAATTATGAAGGATAGCCGGGTAGGGGCGATGGGCGTGCTAGCTGCCGTTCTGCTGCTGTTGTTTAAAGCCTCGTTGATATACGAATTATTGGATGGTGTTCAGCCTAAGTTTTATTGGCCGCTGCTCGTGATTGGTCCGATATGGAGCCGGGCTTGGATGAGCGCGGCAATTGCATGCTGGCCGAATGCAAGGCAAGGAGAAGGAATTGCTGTATTGTTTAATGAGGTTAAAGGTTTGCATGCTGCGGCAGCGTTTATCGCAGCTGCTGCCGGCACATGGATCGTTTTATGGATTTCTGGCCTAGGAGAGAACGCAGCATTCATCTTGCTGTTGATTATAGGATTGATTACCGTCTGTTGCGGCTGGCTCCTTGCTGCATGGCTGAATCGGAAGCTTGGCGGTTTGACCGGCGATACATATGGAGCTATGAACGAAGCGATTGAGGCTGTACTGTTGTTTGCTGCGGTCATATGGCTGCATGCGCTATAGAAAAGGAGTTGCAAGTAAAGATGTTGGAAAGATACGGTCATGGCGGTGACTTGCGGACCGCGGAGGAAGCTTTCGGAATACCTGCACAAAAATTTGTAGATTTCAGCTCGAACATGAATCCGCTGGGACCGCCGCTTTGTGTAAAGCAAGCTTTACTCGCCTATACGGAGCTTATCGGACAATACCCGGATCCTGCCGTGCGCGGACTGAGACAGAAGCTATCGAAGCTGCACAATATCGATGAGCAATCGATTGTCGTCGGTAATGGGGCAGCGGAATTGATTGATTTAATCGTACGTGTGATTCAGCCCAAATTAACGACGCTGGCTATCCCCTGCTTTGACGAATACGGAGATGCTATACGGAAAATTGGCGGGGCGGTGTACGAAGTTAAGCTGTCAGCGGATCATCAATTCGAATTGATCATGGATAGGGAGCATTTATGCGAAGCAGCTGCTGCCGGATCGTTATTCATTCTTGGCTCCCCGAACAATCCTACCGGACAGCTTGTAGATCCGGAGCTCATCCGGAAGCTGTTGAAAAAGGGCGGATATGTTGTCGTTGACGAAGCGTTTATGGATTTTGTTCCGGAGGAATCGCGTTACAGCCTTATTCAGGAGGCAACGAAAAATGAAAGATTATTCGTTATCCGCTCTATGACGAAATTTTACGCGATACCCGGCATTCGGCTTGGCTATATCGTAGGCATGCCAAGAACGTTAAGCGGATTAAGGCGCCTGCAGGTGCCTTGGAGCGTTAATTCCTTAGCACAGCTGATCGGAGAGTCGGTGTTGGACGAGACGGATTATGCCGACCGGACGATTGCGTGGCTGCAAGAGGAAAGGCCGTGGCTAATCTCAGAGCTGCAGGCAATCGGCTTTGACGTTAACCCTAGTGCGGCTAATTATTTGCTTGTACGCATTCCGAAGGACGCAGGAATAAGCGCCAGCATGCTCCAGCTTGAGATGGGAAAGAGGGGCGTCCTCATTCGCGACGCATCGAGATTCCCGGGTCTTGATCATACCTATATTCGTGTTGCCGTCAAGCTTCGTGAGCAAAATGAGCAGCTGGTGGCGGCATTGAAGCTGTGCTTAATTCAGAACGGGAGCCGTGGTGCAAAATGACTTTTAAAAATGGGCGTGAATCAGGTGCAGACGCAGCTTTAGGCCGCACAATCATGGTTCAGGGTACAGCGTCGGATGTAGGCAAAAGTTTGATTACGGCTGCGCTTTGCAGAATTTTCACGAAGGACGGACGGCGTACGGCCCCCTTTAAATCGCAAAATATGTCGCTAAACTCCTATGTCACATGGGACGGCAAAGAAATCGGCCGCGCCCAGGGGATGCAGGCGGATGCTTGCGGCATCCTCGCGACGACGGATATGAATCCGATATTGCTTAAGCCTTCGGGAGAAATGAAATCGCAAGTGGTGGTGCACGGCAAGCCTTTGCGCGATTATAATGCAAAAGAATACCGCGAGAAATATTTGCCGGTCGCCGGCAGTATCGTCCAGGCTTCGCTTCGGCGTTTGCGCGAGGCGCATGACATCGTGGTGCTGGAAGGCGCGGGCAGTCCGGCTGAGATTAATTTGAAGGATCGCGATATCGTCAATATGCGGATGGCAGCTTGGGCGGACGCACCCGTTATCCTTGTTGCCGATATTGACCGGGGCGGCGTATTTGCTTCTATCGTCGGTACCTTGGAGCTGCTTGAGCCGGAGGAGAGAGACCGCATATGCGGCTTCATCATTAACAAGTTTCGCGGCGATGTATCTCTGCTGCAAGCTGGACTGGATTGGCTGGAGGATCGAACAGGGAAGCCAGTGCTGGGCGTTCTGCCATTTATGCCAGGCCTAGAGCTCGAGGATGAGGATTCGCTTTCGCTTAGCAAACAGCACGCTGCTGCCGTACATTCGAATGGGGATAAGCAGCAGCGGGAGCTGGATATAGCCGTTATCCGGCTGCCGCGCATTTCTAACTTTACGGATATCGACCCGCTGCGCTTCGAGACGGATGTTCAGCTTCGATATATTGAACATGCAGGACAGTGGGGCAGTCCTGATGCTGTCATCCTTCCAGGCAGCAAAAATACGATCGAGGATTTGTTATGGCTGAGGGAAGCAGGCTTGGCTGAGCTAATACACAAGCATGTGTCCAGCGGAGGGGCAGCAGTTGGTATTTGCGGCGGATACGAGATGCTGGGAGCTAAGCTGTATGATCCGCTGCACATCGAATCGTCTGTGGAGGAAACGGACGGGTTATCCTTTTTTCCATTCGAGGTCCGCTTTACGGAGCAGAAAAGAACGGTACGAGTCGAAGGTGCAGGCCAATTTAGCGGAGATGCGTCTCCTGCCAAGATCGAAGGTTATGAGATTCATATGGGCGAGGTGTACTGGCAGGAGGAGGACCAATCCGTTTATCGGCCGTTTCAAATTAGGGAGCATCGATCACCGATGGGGGACGAGGCTTCTTCTTCCTACGAATCCGAGGGAGCGAGCTCAATCGATGGAAAACTGTGGGGAACGTTTATTCACGGTATTTTGCATAATGACGATTTTCGCCGAAATTGGTTAAACAACTTGCGGGAATCGAAGGGACTGGAGCGCTTGCCCGCAGATCTACGGTTTCAAGAAAGACGTGAAGCTGCTTTCGACAGGCTGGCGGAGCATGCGCGTCGCTATCTTAACATCGCGCTTATTTACGAGCTGATAGGTCTACCGGCGGAAGATGCACGATGACTCAGCCTTTCCGTGGTGGCAAGCGATATGATTCAATCATTTGGAGCGGCGTGAGCCTGCATCTGCTTGATGACCGGATTGAAGCAAGGTGTCCGGAACGTCTATACGCCCTAAGCAGCGCGATTCATCCGGGAGGCTTCTCGTATTCGAACCGCATCGTAAACTGGAAGGTGCCGCTAACCTATCAATGCGATGATCCCGTTCGCGATATTGTGAGGCAGTGCGGGGAATGGGGCTGCGATTCCAATGACACGATCGGTCTGATTACCGCGGCGAAGCTGACGCATGCGTCCATAACCGAACTTGAAGGCGACCGGTTTAAGCTGCTGTGCTGCACGACTGTCGGAACGCGAAATGCGGCGAGAGCCGGCTTGCCGCGCAGCACCTTTTCCGCTTATTCGCCTGGAACGATAAATACGATTATTTTGATCGATGGGCAAATGACTGAAGCTGCGATGGTTAACGCAATTATAACCGCGACAGAAGCAAAGACAGCCGCACTGCAGCAATTAGGCATCGTAGAGAAAGTGAACGGCGAATCGGCAACCGGCACCACGACAGACGCTATCGTGATCGGAGTCAGTCAGGCAGCAAGCTGGAATGCGGTGCATGCTTATGCTGGCGCTGCGACTACGATCGGCTGCGCCATCGGCGAAACTGTTTATGAGACGGTGCTCGAAGCGGCCCGAACACAGCAGGAGGATTAAGGCCGGCTTAGCCGTGAAGCATTAAAATAAGGAAGTATCCATTACAGCGGCTGCGATTTCATGTAAAATGAAAAAGTTGAACAACCGGTCGATTTTTCGATTAAGCTGCGCTTAGAATGGGAGGATTTATCCTTTGATACAGATTATTGGCTATACCAAACAAAAAGAGTGGCGGATGGACTTAACGCTTGAGGAGCTAAAGACGGCGGAGCTGGATTGGTACTGGGTTGATTTTAATAACCCGAAGGAAGACGAATGCCGGCTGCTCGATACATTTTTCCACTTTCATCCGCTCGCGATCGAGGATTGCTATCATTTGCTTCAGCGGCCCAAATTGGATCATTACGACGACGTTCATTTTTTGGTGCTCCATGAAGTGGAACGGAAAACATTAACCGTTAATGAAATCAACATGTTCATCGGTCCGCGGTTTATCGTTACGTTTCACTATGAGCCTTCTCCGGAAATCGAGGATGCGCGGATAAAGCTTGCGTCAAGAAAGAAAATTGGCGAAAATGGCCACTTGTATGCAGCATATCTCGTAATGGACAAGCTGGTCGATCAATATTTCCCTGCGGTTCACGAGCTGGAGGACCAGCTGCTGGATATGGAAATCGGCATCGGAGATGCGCAAAGCCAGACGGCGATGAGCGATATTTTTAGCATCCGGTCCCGGCTGCTTCGGCTTCGGAAAACAATAGTCCCTATGCGCGACTTGTTGTATCGACTGACGAATTCGGACCGCATTGTAGGGCTGAAGCAATATTTGGCTTTCTATCATGATGTCTACGACCACCTGCTTAAGCTGTCGGAGATGATGGATTCCAGCAGAGAGATGACGGCTGACCTGCGCGACAACTATATTTCGTACAATTCACATCGAATGAATTCGATTATGAAGACTCTTACCGTCATTACGACGATCTTTATGCCATTGACTTTTTTGGCAGGTATATACGGGATGAACTTCAGCAATATGCCTGAGCTTGAATGGAGCTGGGGTTATTTTGCCGTCATAACGGTTATGTTCGTCATTGGAGTGGGGATGTATGCTTGGTTTAGGACAAAGGGTTGGTTTAAATGAAGAAAGCTAAGGAGACTTAACTGCAATGGAAATGAAAGAGTCTGCACGGATGAGCGGCAAACGCTTGTTGGCGGTAATCGGTATTTTGGCTGGAATTATGGCCGTTTTGGGTATCATGCTCTATCTGATGATTGTTGCGCTTGGCAACCGTACCGCAGCTGACACCTTAGAGGCGGGGCAAAAGCTGCATTATACTTATTATTCTAAGACAGCGCCCAGCGGAATGAAGCTTCATGTGCTTCAAACGAGAGCAGCCTACGTTACACTGGAAACGATCAATAATAATGTTACGCTTTCAGGTAAGGTCGGTATCAACGGCGGCTTTTTTTACGGCAACCAGCTGTTAAGCATCGGGGTGGTAGACAGCCTTCCAATTAATAAGGATGTAGGCAGTTTCGGAACGGGAACCGAAAATGTAAAGTTTGCGAGAGGAACACTCGTATGGGATGGCGCCTCTGATTCGTTAAGCGTGCAGGTCGCCGGCCATGCTTCTGAGCTGAAGGTGAAGGATCATACCCGCTTTTGGGCACAAGGCGGCATTAGTATGAGTCTAGGCGATGATGCTCATTGGTACGGGCAAACGGTGAAGGAAAACGCGCCTTTCCCGGAGGATGACCGCTTGCGTTCAGCTGCCGTATATGATAGTACAGGTGCATTATATTTAATCGTTAGTGAAACGAAGGGCTCGTTAGCCGTATTTCGGGAAGCAATAGTTGCCAGCATCGGCGGCGGGAAGCTTGTTGACGGCATTTTTCTGGATGGCGACGGCTCTTCGCAGCTTTTGAGCGGCGAGGCATCGCTGCCAGGCGACAACAGGCCGATCGTGCAAATGCTGCGAATAGTGAAATGAGACGGAATTAGATGAAGGAGCAATCAGCATGAAGCAACAGCAATTGCCGATTGATGCGGTAATGCCTCAGCTGCTGGAGTCGCTGCGCAGCGGAGTTAATGCCGTATTAGTCGCAGAGCCCGGAGCAGGGAAGACGACGCGCGTACCGCTTGCGCTGCTCGATCAGCCGTGGTTGTCCGGCAAAAAGATCATAATGCTCGAACCGCGCAGGCTGGCTGCGCGCTCCGCTGCCCAGTTCATGGCGCAGTCGCTAGGGGATCAGGTTGGCGGGACGGTCGGTTACCGGGTACGGCTTGATTCGCGTGTCAGCCCGCGAACGCGCATCGAAGTCGTAACCGAGGGCGTGCTTACGCGCATGCTGCAGGAGGATCCGGCGCTTGAGCAGGTCGGAGCCGTCTTGTTTGACGAGTTTCATGAACGTCATTTGCATGGCGATCTTGGCCTTACGCTTTGCTTGCAGTCGCAATCGCTGCTCCGTGAAGATTTGCGGCTGGTCGTCATGTCCGCAACGCTTGCTGCGGGTCCGATTGCCGAGCTGCTTGGCGGTGCGCCCGTCATTCGCAGCGAAGGACGGGTATTCCCCGTCGAGACGCATTATGCGCCAGCGAGGCTGACTGGGCCGATTGAGCAGCAAATGGCACGGACGATTGCAGAAGCACTTCGCGCGCATGAAGGGGATGTGCTGGCTTTTTTGCCGGGCGTCGCAGAAATACGCCGCACGGTCAGGCTGCTTAACGAGTCTGGACTTGCAGCGCATGTTCGAATCGAGGAGCTTCACGGCAGCTTGCCGCTCGAGAAGCAGGATGCAGCTGTTGCTCCTTGTCACGCTGGGGAGCGCAAGATTGTCCTCGCTACTTCAATTGCAGAGTCCAGCTTAACGGTCGAGGGAGTTAGGATTGTTGTTGACAGCGGTCTAATGCGTATTCCACGCTTCTCGCCGCGAACAGGAATGACAAGGCTGGAAACGGTGCCTGTCTCCGCAGCATCGGCCGATCAACGCCGCGGCAGAGCGGGACGACAGGCCGCAGGCAGCTGCTACCGGCTGTGGACGGAGCTCGAGCATCCTTATTTGCCTGAGCAAAGCACGCCTGAGCTGCTCGAGGCGGATCTTGCATCGCTTGCGCTGGAGCTTGCGATTTGGGGCATCCAAGATCCGCTTGAGCTGGACTGGTTAACGCCGCCGCCTATTGCGGCTTATGAACAAGCGACAGCCTTGCTGCAACAGCTTAAAGCGATCAATGACAGCTTCAAACCGACTGCAGCAGGCGCGAAAATGGCGCAATTCGGCCTTCATCCGCGGCTTGGGGCAATGATTTTGCAGGCTTCAGAAATGGGATCAGCGCGAGCGGCTTGCGAGGTGGCTGCTTTGTTAAGCGAACGGGATATGCTTCCGCAGGAGCGCAATGTAGACGTCCAGCTTCGATTGGACCTGCTTTACCGGTTGACAGGACGAGACAGAAAAGTTCCAAAAAACGGGAGCGCCGATCATCCCGGCATCGGAGCCGCATACCGTATAATGGCTCAGGCAGATCAATGGGAACGAGTCGTTTCGCAGCAGTCTGCAGTTAAAAATGCCGATCGGCACTTGCGGCAAATACCGCTTGGCGTCTTGCTTGCGTTTGCCTATCCCGATCGTATAGCACTTCGGCGCAGCGACGGCCGTTATTTATTGGCAAACGGTAGAGGCGCGGTGCTGCCGGAGCTGCAGCCGTTATCTCGATCGCCCTACCTCGCCGCTTGCGAGCTGGACGATGCCGGCACAGAGAGCCGGGTACGTCTGGCGGCCGAGCTTCGGCCAAATGATATCGAGCAGTATTTAGCCGCTTATATAACGGCCGAGGAAGCCGTGGAGTGGGATGCGTCAGCCCAAGCGGTAAGGGCGAGGAAGCGTATGCGCTTAGGCTCCATTGTGATGAAGGAATCGATTTTGCAGCAGCCGGATGAAAATCAGGTGGCGGACACATTAATTGCTGCGATTCGTCAATCAGGCTTCGCAATGCTGCCGATGACGAAGCAAGCGCAGCAGCTGAAGGCCAGGATGAGACTGATGGCTCTTGCGGGTGATGATTGGCCGGACGCTTCCGACGAAGCGCTGCTGGATTCATTGGGGCAATGGTTAAAGCCGCATATTTACGGGATGAAGAGCCGCTCGGATTTGCAGAAGCTCCAGATGCAGCAGCTGCTGGAAGGCAAGCTCAGCTGGAAGCAGAAGCAGGAGCTGGATGCGCAGGTTCCGACCCATATCGTCGTTCCGAGCGGATCACGCATTCCGGTTGATTACAGCGATCCCGAGTCTCCCGTGCTCGCCGTTCGATTGCAGGAGCTGTTCGGCTTGAAGAATACTCCGCTGCTCGCGAGAGGAAGACTTCCGGTGACGCTTCATTTGTTATCGCCGTCACAGCGTCCGGTCCAAGTAACAAGAGATTTGAGCAGTTTTTGGGAGCATGCGTATTTCGAAGTGAAGAAGGACTTAAAGGGGCGCTATCCGAAGCATCATTGGCCGGATGATCCGTACACAGCTGTGCCGACAAATAGAGCGAAGCCGAGACATACCTAAACGTCTCGGCCGATCTGTTAACGGCAGGAAGCCCCATTTGGAGAGGAAGTGTTCTATGCATATGGCCTATTATGTTTTGATAATCTATTTACTTGTGATTAACAGCTACACATTCGCATTAATGGGCTTGGACAAAATGAGAGCCAAAAAAAAGCGCCGGCGCGTACCGGAAAAACATCTGTTTCTGCTCAGCGCGATTGGCGGCGCGGGCGGCACTTGGCTCGCGATGAAAACTTGGCGCCATAAGACGATGCACCGCACCTTTACAGTAGGCATTCCCTTTCTGTTCGGACTTAATCTATTGCTCATTATTGGAGCTGTCTGGCTCATTGGCGTGACCGTAAACTCATGATTGCTTTGAGAAGCCGTCCTATGGTATATTGGGGCTTCTCTTTTTTTTATTCAGCACACCAAAACTTAGGAGGTAACTGACATGACAGTTCAAAGTGCCTATCAAGAAGAGCAAGAACGGTTAACGGAATCACTCCGTGACATTATGACGCAGCTGCAAGCCATCGGTCCGCGCTACAAAGGCGACGATTTCACGGAGCAAATGCTCGATTTGCAGCAAGAGGAACGGAGACTAAGACTTGAAATCTCGAAGCGCGAGCCTTATTTTGGCCGGATTGACTTTCAAGAGCTGCCGGCGGGCGAGCAGAAGCCATTATATATCGGTAAAGCGGGTGTCGCAAAGCAAGGCAGCAATGAGCTGCTTGTAATCGATTGGCGCGCGCCGGCAGCAAGCGTTTTCTATTCCTTCACGGGCGGCGAAGCGCCTGCCTCCTTCGAATCGCCTGACGGGGAAATCGAAGGCTACGTTCATTTAAAACGGAATTTCATGATTCGTCAGGGAGAACTTATCCGTTTGGTCGACAGCTATGTGCGCGGCCAGGAGGAGGGCTCGGTCACTGACGAATTTCTTTTATACCGCCTCGGCGAGAATAAGGATAATAAGCTGCGCGATATCGTCTCGACGATTCAAGGCGAGCAGGACCGGATTATACGCGCGGATCGCAACAAAGCCTTGTTTATTCAAGGAGTAGCAGGGAGCGGTAAAACAACCGTAGCCCTGCATCGTCTTGCCTTCCTGCTCTATCAATACGCCGATCGGATGCGGGCGGAGCGCATGATTATTTTCGCCCCGAACCGCATGTTTCTCGACTACATATCCGGCGTACTGCCGGAGCTTGGCGTGGGCGATATCCAGCAGACGACGTTCAGCGACTGGACTCTCGAGCTGCTTGAGAATACGATAGCCGTCAGCGATCCTTCCGATACGATGGCCTATTGGTTCGAGGAGCGCCGGACAGCTGAAGAGATCGAACATGCATCGGGCCGCTTTAAAGGGAATCTTGTCTTTAAAGCGATCGTCGATGAACGAATTGCCGACTTCGAGCAGCGGATCGTGCCGACGACGCCTTTTGTGCCAATCGATGGGCTCGTGCTGTCGCCGAAGCAAATGCGTGAATGGTATGACACCGACTATGGCGAAGAAACGCTCATGAAAAAACGGGACCGGTTGGTCAGCCGCATTCGACGCTGGTTCGAGTCCGAGCTGAAGATGAAGGGCATCGCCGATAAGAAGGTTCGGGCGAAGGCGCTAACCAAGTTTAATAGCTATACCAAAAAAATCCCGGCCTATTCGTCCGTTCAGCTCTATGCGTCATTATTCAGCGGGAAGCAGCTCGCTTCCGGCATTCCTAAGCGGGTAGCAGCAGCTACTGCTGAGCGGATGAAAAAAGGGACGGCAGCCGCTGAGGATTTGGCGCCGCTTGCCTATATTCAGCTCCAGCTGTTCGGCTTGCCGAAGCAGGCCTTCGATCATATCGTAATTGATGAAGCGCAGGATTATTCTCCATTCCAACTTGAAGTGCTGCGCCTCTGTCAAAGAACAGCATCGATGACCGTGCTTGGCGATTTGCAGCAAGGGATACATGCTTATGCGGGGGTGCAAAGCTGGACGGAGCTTACGGCTTTGTTCGATGAAGAGCAGATTGGCTTCTATGAGCTTAATCGCAGCTATCGCTCGACGATGGAAATTATCGAATTCGCGAACAAAATATTAGGAAGCATGACAGGCGGCGTCAAGCCTGCTGTCCCGGTCTTCCGCAGCGGCGATGCCGTACTTGCGGAGCCCGTTGCGGGCGAGAAATGGCTTGCCGCAATAGAAGCATCCATTCGTGAATGGCAAGCGAAGGGCGAATATGAAACGATATCCGTCATTGGACGTACCGCTCATGAATGCGAAGCAATACACCAGCACTTGCTTGATAGAGGAATGGAAGCATCGCTGGTGCAAAGCAAGCAGCCGGCTTATGGAGGCGGCTTATCGGTCGTCCCTGTTTATTTATCAAAGGGACTGGAGTTCGATGCGGTTTTGGTTGCAGATGCGGGCGATGAAGCGTACACGCCTCTTGATGCCAAGCTGCTGTATGTAGGCTGTACGCGTGCCCTGCACAAGCTGAAGCTGTTTTACCGCGGAAATCTTACATCGCTGCTGGCAGGTGAAGCCTAATATCGTTATTATATCGTTTTCTCCTGGATCGCCGCGGTTACCGCGGCGGTCATTGCTGCGTTTCCGCTTGGATGGCACGGACTGCTGCTGTATACAGGCAGCAAAATGGGTCAATAACGTGAACATCGAATCCGAATGCTTAACTCAAGCGTAATAGATGCGAAAGAAGGAGAGTGATGCAATGGTGCAGCCTGTCATCGATACGCAAGAACATCTGCAAGCAGCCTTGCGCGAGATTGAAGCGTGGGAGCGTGAACAGAAGGATCTATGGTTCTGGGAGAAGCTTGGACGCTTGCCTTTTATGCTGCTGGATAAAATAACGCCGAAGTTTGTGCAAGAGAAGCTTGGACAAGCCGTTGACGAGATTGGCGGCTATATTCAAAATGGCGGCAAGTATCTCATCTCGGAGCGCTCGATCATCGAGCGCGTGCAGCGGAATGCAGCTCCTGACGGCACGAATGAGCTGCTGGATGAGGAAATGGCTTCAATAGAGCAGGTGGCAGAAATGCCTATGGCCGTGATGAATTTAAGCGCTGAGCAGCTTGCAGCAAGCCGCAAGACGGTGGCTACGCTGCAGGGCGCGACGACGGGCATCGGCGGGATATTCACCTTGGCGGTTGATATACCGGCAGTTCTCGGCTTATCGTTAAAGATCATACAGGAGATTGCGATCTGCTATGGCTTTGATCCGAATAGCAAGGAGGAACGCATATTTACCGTTAAGGTCATGCAGTTCGCGTCGTCGGATATTATAGGGAAGAAAGCGATTTTGGAGGAGCTCAGCGCATACGACAAAGCGGGCCGCGGCAATCAAATGATGTCACAGCTGCAGGGCTGGCGCGAGGTCGTAGCCGTATATCGGGACAATTTTGGCTGGAAGAAGCTGTTTCAAATGATTCCGGTAGCAGGCATGCTGTTCGGTGCAATCATTAATCGCGGCATGCTGAACGATGTGGCGGAGGCGGCTGCGATGTTATATCGAAAGCGCAGAGTATTATTGAAGCTGGCGGAAATCGAGGCGGGATCATGATAACGGCGATCACGAGAAAAAGGATTGCCGGGCAAGCGGCGGCTTTTTTAGGCGAAGCTTATTTTGAACTCGGGAAGAGCGAAGAGGAAGCAAAGCGCAGAATCGATGAGGTCCTGCAGCAAATCGAGCTGACTGGTTACTATACACATACGTATGAAGAGCTGAAGCATGGCGCCAAAATGGCATGGCGTAACAATAACCGCTGCATAGGCCGTTTATTTTGGCAATCGCTTGAGGTATTTGATGCGCGCGATGTGAAGGGTGAGCTTGACGCCGCTAAGCGCATTTTCCGGCATATGTGCTATGCCACGAATAATGGACGCATCCGGCCGGCGATTACGATCTTTCCCGCTAATCATTCGAATAACCGTATCCGAATATGGAACCATCAGCTCGTTCGTTATGCCGGCTATCGCAAGGATGATAGGATTGTTGGAGATTCGGCATCGCTAGCCTTCACAGAAGTATGCGAGAAGCTGGGCTGGAAGGGCGAGGGCACGCGATTCGACGTACTGCCCCTCGTCATTCAGAAGGGCGGGCAAGCGCCGAATTGGTATCCATTGCCTAAGGAAACCGTACTAGAGGTTGCCTTAACGCATCCTGAAAATAACGAGTTCGAGCAGTTAAAGCTGCAATGGTATGGCGTTCCGTTTATATCCGATATGGAGCTTGAGATCGGCGGCATTGTCTATGCTGCGGCTCCGTTTAATGGCTGGTATATGGGGACAGAAATCGGTGCGCGGAACCTTTCCGATTCTG
>DATJKM010000138.1:0-5743 GCA_035491515.1 Candidatus Udaeobacter sp.
TCATTGCTGGTAGATGACAAAGCCAAAAATCCGGATCATAAGGTGCATGAGTTTTATTTAAAAGAATCATTGGTTAAAGGTATTGAACGGCTTACGGAAAAGGAACGCACAGTCGTTTCTCTGTTTTACTACGAGGAATTATCATTAAGTGAAATTGCTGAAGTAATGACACTATCACCATCGAGAATTTCCCAGCTCCACTCGAAAGCGATTTTGCGGCTGCGCGGAGCTTTGGCTAAGCATAAAGATCAACTCTTGCAGCACTAGAAAGGAGGGCAGTAAAGTGGATAATCTACAGTTTGATTCGTACCTGAGCATTCAGATATCAGCTGATAAGTTGGCTGCATTTTTAACATTTATCCGAATTTCAGATGAATTTGAATGTAAGGCCGATGAGCTGGAGCGTTTCGTGCGCAGCAAGGGGGTCGTTCACGGCCTGCTTACTGAAGTTCTGAATCAAATAGCTGCTAATCCTCTGGCATATTATAAGGAACAGACGCTAGTTGCACAAGGCGAGTCTCCCGTGCCAGGCAAGGACGGCTTCATTAAGCCTGTATACGATATGGGGTCTGGTAATAGCGCCCCTGCGGAGCTTGAGGATGGAAAGGTCGACTTTAAAGAGGTCGTGCAGCTCAAAAACGTTAAGCGCGGTCAATTGATTGCAGAACGCTTCGAACCTCAAGCGGGACCGTTCGGCAAAACCGTGACGGGCGAGGAAATTCCGGCCAAGCTTGGCAAGCATGTTAGATTTAAGGTTGGCAAAAATGTCGTGCTTAATGATGGCCAGACAGCGATGTACTCCGCCATTGACGGTCTTATTTCACTTACGGAAAAAGAGAAAATCAATGTTTTTCCAGTTTATGAAGTGAACGGCGACGTCGATTACAGCGTCGGAAACATTGATTTTGTAGGAACGGTAGTCATTAGAGGCAACGTGCTCAGCGGTTTCCGGATTAAAGCATCCGGCGACATCCGGGTAATTGGCGGTGTCGAGGGGGCAGAAATCGAGTCAGAGGGCTCCGTTGAAATTACAGGCGGCATCTTGGGGAGCAATAAAGGGTTTGTAAAGGCAGGGCGTAATGTGCGAAGCACATTCATTCAAGAAGGCAATGTAATTGCGGGTGAAGAGGTGCTCGTTTCGCAAAGTATCATGCATTCGCATGTAAGAGCAGGAAAAAATGTCATTTGCTCCGGCGCCAAAGGATTAATCGTTGGCGGGCTCGTGCAGGCAGGCGATTTTGTCAGCGCCCGAACGGTTGGTAACTCCATGTCCACTTCAACGACGATTGAGGTAGGTGTAAAGCCTGAATACCGAATAGAGATGCTCGAGCTGAGAACTAGACTTAGACATAATATGGAAAGTTTGGACAAAACAAATAAAGCTCTAGCTATTTTGGATCAATTGGCAGCTACAGGCCAGTTGTCTCCGGAAAAGCTGGCATTGCGCATTAAACTAACGGCTACGAAGCGCCAAACGCTCCTGGAAAATGACCATACTAAAGAAAGAATTCTTGATATTGAGAAATCGCTTGAGGATACTGACCGCTCGAAGATCGACGTTAGCAATATCGTTTATGGCGGCACGAAAATCGTGATAGGCAGATATACCAAATTCGTGAAGGATCCTTCACAGCGTGTATCCTTTCGGTATTCTGAAGGAGATATCGTTTTACTTCCGTATACCAAATAAACAGCACAAATGAATGGCGCAAAGAGGTGAGCTGATTTGTCGTTCAAATCCATTGATTTGCAGATGTCCGTACCTCGCACACAAGAATTCAGCGGCATGCAAGGACAAGCTATTCATAAGCCCGTGTTGGATCAAAATATGCTAGCAGCCCAAGCATCGAAACAAACCGAGCTTGCTAGAGGGAAAAATAGCGCAATAGAGCAAACGAACGGGCTTCATGTACGCAGCGAGCATGATGGGCAGCAGGGGAATGCTTATCAGAAGCCAAGGCAGAAGCGTACAGATTCGGAGAATGCGGATAGTGAGCAAGAGCAGCCACCGGCTCATCCGTTTAAAGGGCATAAGTTAGATATAAAGCTGTAAAAAAATAAAAGGCGAATATTAGAAAGGCAGGCTATGAACGATGCAGCCATATTTGCAATATATTGTATTATTCGGAGCGGTTGTCATTGTTGGCGCCTTTGTAATGCCTCGGAAAAAGCAGGATAGAGCATTTCCGCCGCAAACTATACAAAATATGGAGACGGCATTAGAGCAGTTTATGGAAAACATGGAGAAGGATAATGAAGAGCTCGTTCTCCTAGTTAGAAAAGCGCAGCAGGAGACAAAATCTGATGCTGAGCGCAATGAGCAAAGGATTGCTCAGCTGGAGAAAAAATGCGAACTGCTTTCAGAACAGCTGCAATTGACGCTGTCCAATTCTGCCTCGTTGACACTTCAGAGTGCTTCTCCTCCCCAAACCGCAGCCATCGATACGACTAAGCATGAAGCAAAGAATGCGCAGCAGCAAGAGCAAATAATTGAGGAGCCTCCGATGATGAATAGTATCCATGCCCGATATTCGGAGCTTTTCATGTTATATGAGCAAGGCAAATCCATTGAAATGATTTCCAAAAAGCTTGGAATGAATAAGGGCGAGGTACAGCTTATTATTCAGCTGGCAAAGCAGGAGGCGGCTGTCCATGCTTAAAAACCGGGCATTCATGATCGGCCTCGGCGCTGGTATCATTCTTGGGGCCTTGCTCTTCCAGCTCATGCTCTCAGGCGAGCAGAGCAGACAAAAGCTAGGCCAACTTGGCAATGAAACGGCTGAGAAGCTGTATACGCGGGCAGAAGTTGATGCGTTACTGGAGGCAGAGAAACTGAAAGAGCAGCCTGCAGCCGCAGCTGAGCCGGTCAAGAAGGAGTCAAGCGGGGCAAATACTAATGAGGCCGCGCAAGAAGCCGAGCTTGACAAGGAGAAGACTGCAGCTCTGCATGTCATCCGTATCGAAGCGGGTTCAGGGTTAGCCAAAACGGCAGAGCTGCTGGCTGCACAAAATATTATCCATGACCAAGCAGCTTTCATTAATCAGATGAACAAGTCAAAAAAGCTGGTCCGCGCCGGTTATTTTTTGTTTCAAGAAAATATAACAGTGGATGAAGCCATTACCGTCGTTACGGGACAGCCAATAACGGAAGAACAAGCGGGTACGGTTGAGATAAGCAATTAAGCAAGCTAACCTATCTTCTCGAAAAAACGTCTGTTGCACGTGCTAGTTATTTATGGTATATTAATTCACGGTGTTAAAAACGCACGCAGGTCAATTTTGTCAAACGGTGCTTCCGCCCGGCGGAAGTTTTGGCGAAAGATGCGACTAGCGGAGGAGCACTAAAAAACCATTACAGGAGGTGTTGAAGAAATGGCGGTTATTTCCATGAAACAGCTACTAGAAGCTGGGGTACACTTCGGTCATCAGACTCGTCGTTGGAACCCGAAGATGGATCGTTATATCTTCACTGAAAGAAACGGGATTTACATTATTGATTTGCAAAAAACGGTTAAAAAAGTTGACGAAGCGTACAACTTTGTTAAATCGATCGCTGCAGACGGCGGCACTATGCTGTTCGTAGGTACGAAAAAACAAGCGCAAGATTCCGTGAAAGAAGAAGCAGAACGTTGCGGCAACTTCTACATCAACCAACGTTGGCTCGGCGGAACTTTGACTAACTTCCAAACGATTCAAAAACGTATCGATCGTTTGAAACAGCTTGAGAAATGGGAAGAGGACGGCACTTTTGAAGTTCTTCCGAAGAAAGAAGTTATCATTCTTCGCAAAGAAAAAGACCGTTTGGAAAAATTCCTTGGCGGTATTAAAGGAATGAAAGGTTTGCCAAGCGCGTTGTTCATCATTGACCCGCGCAAAGAGCGTATCGCTGTTGCGGAAGCTCGTAAACTTGGTATCCCAATCGTTGGTATCGTTGACACGAACTGTGATCCAGACGAAATCGACTATGTAATCCCAGGTAACGATGATGCAATTCGTGCCGTTAAATTGTTGACGTCGAAAATGGCTGATGCAATCGTTGAAGCTAACCAAGGCGAACAAACAACGGCTTAATTAGAGGCTTTAGTTAAACAACAAAGGGTGGTCAGATGGTGATAAACCTCTCACTGCCCTTTTTTCGAATGTAAATCACGGATACCAATAATTTACAATTACGGAGCTATATGACTTCGTAAAACTTATAGGAGGGCTTATAATGGCAGTTAGTGCTAGCGCTGTAAAAGAACTACGGGAAAGAACTGGAGCAGGTATGCTCGATTGCAAGAAAGCTTTGGACGAAACAAACAATGATATCGAAAAAGCGATCGCGTTTCTTCGTGAAAAAGGTTTGGCGGCTGCAGCAAACAAAGCAGGCCGTATTGCGACTGAAGGCGTAGTTGAATCGTACATCCACGCTGGCGGCCGTATCGGCGTTATCGTAGAAGTTAACTGTGAAACAGATTTCGTTGCGAAAACTGATCAATTCCGTGATTTCGCAAGAGACGTTGCTATGCAAATCGCAGCAGCTAATCCAAAATTTGTTCGTCGTGAGGATGTTTCTTCTGAAGAGCTTGAAAAAGAACGTGAAATTTTGAAAGCTCAAGCGCTAAATGAAGGCAAACCAGAAAAAATCGTTGAGAAAATGGTTGAAGGACGTATTTCGAAATACTACGAAGAGTTCTGTCTTCTAGAGCAATCCTTCATCAAAGATCCAGACAAAACAATCGCTACTTTGCTTAATGAAAAAATTAGCAAAATCGGCGAAAACATCTCTATTCGCCGCTTCGTTCGTTATGAGCTTGGTGAAGGCCTAGAGAAAAAAGTTGACAATTTCGTTGAAGAAGTAATGGCTCAAGTTAAACATTAATCCGAACGCACAGGCGGGGCGGGGCGTCCGCCCCGCCTGCTTGTGTGAATAGAACATATTTGAAGAACCTCTTTTAAAGAGGAACTTGATGGGGGTATTAACGTGGAGCAACCTGTTTATAAACGTATCGTACTGAAAGTTAGCGGTGAAGCATTGTCTGGAACTGAAGGGTATGGCATTGAAGCTTCGGTCATTGCTTCGATAGCTGATCAGGTGAAGGAAGTCGTTGCACTTGGCATTGAAGTAGCAATTGTCGTCGGCGGCGGCAACATTTGGCGCGGTATTGCCGGCACTGCAAAAGGGATCGACCGTGCAACAGCCGATTATATGGGAATGTTGGCTACTCTTATGAACGCACTCGCACTTCAAGATGCATTGGAACAAGCTGATGTACCAACCCGCGTACAAACGTCGATCGCTATGCAGCAAATTGCTGAGCCTTACATCAGACGCCGTGCGATTCGCCATTTAGAGAAAGGTCGCGTCGTTATTTTTGCTGCAGGTACAGGGAATCCGTTCTTCTCAACGGATACGACAGCAGCGCTGCGTGCGGCTGAGATCGAAGCAGAAGTTATTCTAATGGCGAAAAACAAAGTGGATGGCGTATATTCCGCAGATCCATTTAAGGATAATACGGCTGAGAAATTTAAGGAACTTACATACCTCGATATGCTGAACCGTAATCTAGGTGTAATGGATTCAACAGCTGCTTCACTATGTATGGACAATAATATTCCACTTATCGTATTTGCAATTACGGAGAAAGGGAATATTAAACGCGTCGTACTGGGTGAGGAAATCGGAACGATTGTGAGAGGAAGTGCGAAATAATGCCACAAGATTTAAAGAAAAATGCAGAAGAACGTATGGATAAAGCGA
>DATJKM010000139.1:0-26930 GCA_035491515.1 Candidatus Udaeobacter sp.
CCTTTTTTCAATTGGTTAAGCATGGAAGTACGTTGCTTTTGTTTTTTCTGCTGCGGACGGATAAGTAAGAAATAAAATACCGCAAACATAAGCACAAACGGCCAAATCATACTAATAATATTACTTGAACCTGCTGCATCACCTGCTGCTAGCCACATCGAAATCCCCCCTTTCAAAACCCTTTCTCATTATCGAACAGGCCGTAGGTTGCGAAGAAGGAATCCCGGAAATCGAGCAGCCTGTCCTCCATGATCGCTTGCCGAACGTCCCGCATGAGTTGAAGCAAGAAATGCAAATTGTGATAAGTTGTCAATCTCATACCGAATGTCTCATCCGCTTTGATAAGATGACGGATATATGCTCTCGAATAGTTCGTGCAAGTATAGCATGAACACTCCGGATCCAATGGACCAAAATCTTCGGCGTATTTCGCATTGCGAATGACGAGTCTGCCTTGGCTGGTCATCGTTGTACCATTACGGGCAATTCGTGTCGGCAAAACGCAATCGAACATATCGATGCCGCGGATAGAGCCTTCAATCAGCGCATCCGGCGAGCCGACTCCCATAAGATAACGAGGTTTATTCGCCGGCAAAATGGGAACCGTATAATCGAGCACATCATACATCAGATGCTTAGGCTCGCCTACACTCAGTCCACCAATAGCATACCCCGGGAAATCCATGGAAGTCAAATCATTTGCACTCTGAATGCGCAAATCTTTGTACATTCCCCCCTGTACGATCGCGAACAGCCCTTGATCATGAGGCCTTGCATGCGCTTCAAGGCAGCGTTCCGCCCAACGCGTCGTGCGCTCCAGCGATTTCTTCACATACTCGTGCTCAGCCGGAAACGGCGGGCATTCGTCGAATGCCATCATGATATCCGAGCCAAGCGCGTTTTGAATTTCCATCGCAACCTCAGGAGAGAGAAACTTCTTGTCTCCGTTCAGATGCGAGCGAAAGTGAACGCCCTCCTCGGTAATTTTACGCATTTCACTTAAGCTGAACACTTGAAATCCGCCGCTGTCCGTAAGTATCGGTCTGTTCCAGTTCATGAACTTATGCAGTCCGCCGGCATTCCGTACAATCTCATGTCCCGGTCTTAGAAACAAATGATACGTATTGCTCAATATAATATGGGCATCCATCGTCTTAAGCTCTTCAGGACTCATCGTTTTGACGGTAGCTTGCGTACCTACCGGCATAAAGGTTGGCGTCTCGATAATGCCATGCGGAGTGTGCACGCGTCCGAGCCGCGCTCCTGATTGCTTGCATTGTTTGATTAATTCATATTTTACAGCCACAATTCACGCTTCCTATTCCTAATTAGTAAATAAACATAGCGTCGCCGAAGCTGAAAAAACGATATTCATGAGCTATCGCTTCTTCGTAGGCTTGCATGACAGCGTCGCGTCCAGCCAGCGCGCTTACAAGCATAACGAGCGTCGACTTTGGCAAATGAAAATTGGTGAGAAGTGCGTCAACGAGCTTAAACGCGTAACCCGGAAAAATAAAAATCGATGTCCAGCCGCTGCACGCTTCAATTAATTTCCCTTCGAAGCGCGCGGCCACAGTCTCAAGCGTCCTGGAAGAGGTTGTCCCGACAGCAATAATACGCGCCCCGCTCCGTTTGGCTTCATTTATTATTTCCGCATTTTGCTCGTTCAGCTCATAGTACTCGGCATGCATTTCGTGATCCTCGACCAAATCAACGGACATGGGACGGAACGTACCCAACCCGACATGCAGCGTAACATAGGCAAGCTTAACGCCCTTCTCTTGCAGCTTCGCCAGAAATTCATCGGTAAAATGCAGGCCGGCTGTAGGCGCAGCCGCAGACCCCGCATGCTTCGAGTATACGGTTTGATACCTTTCTCTCTCCTCCAGCCTTTCCTTGATATAAGGCGGCAACGGCATTTCACCAAGACGGTCCAGCAGCTCTTGAAAAATTCCGTCGTAAATAAATCGAACCGTTCTTCCGCCCATCTCGCCTTCCTGCTCGATGACGGCGCGCAGCAGCGGATTGCCTTCGCCATCGTCTCCGAAGGAAAGAGCCGTCCCGACCTTCAGTCGTTTAGCCGGCTTGCCCAATGCTTCCCAGCTGTCTCCTTCGAGCTGCTTCAACAGCAGCAGTTCAATCTTAGCTCCGGTGTCGCTCTTCATTCCCGTTAAACGGGCAGGAATTACTCTCGTATCATTTAGTACGAGCACATCCCCGGATTGAAGATATTGCTCCAAATCCGTAAATTTATTGTGCGTCACTTCGCCTGTTTGCTTGTTTAATGCGAGCAGTCTTGAAGCCGTTCTGTCCAGCAGCGGCGTCTGAGCAATTAATCGTTCCGGCAATTCAAAATCAAACCATTCTACGTTCATATCGATTCAATCATTCCTTAGCGATGGTTACATCTTTGTAATAGTATTTCAAAATATATTGATAGTCATACCCTTGCTGGGCAAGGCTTAAAGCGCCATACTGCGACAAACCGACTCCATGGCCGTTTCCTGATCCTTTAATGCGGAAGGAAGGCTCCTTCGTTGCAGCACGCAAATGATTGCTGCCATCGAGAATAAACAGATTAGCATTAGCCGCCTCAGCAACTCCGCCTCCCGCGCTAATGGTAAATACAGGGGCCGTGTCCGATGGCTTTGTCCGCGTCGCCGAGCCTGCACCGAGCAAAGCGACCTTAGCTGTCTCCTCAATCTGGAACAACGTACTCGGCAAAGAGCCTTGTACGCCTATTGCAGCGCGTAAATCAATTGGATAGGTTACAGCGAGCTTCTGGCCATTTGCCAAAATTTCCGTTGCGCGTCCTGATGCGCCGCGCTGACTGACTTCTAAAGTGCGAATAGGCCCCGACACCGGTGTCTTCACTTTAGCATTAATGGCCGTTAGCATTTCCTGGGGCGTATAAGGACCCCGCACCCAAGACATCGAATTGGATTCAACGGTTTTCTCCAGCACAACAACCTGTGTTCCGATGTCCGCCTGCGCGATGACAGGGATTGTATCTTGGATTACCGGATGCTTGCGAACCTTCGTACCATTCGTATTGACCTGCATGATGCTGCTTCCAGCTGCTGTCGTTTGTCCCGTTTCATCGAGCAAATCCTCGCGGATATATCCGATGGAGCCGCTAGGAAGCACAACGCGATACCAGTTGTGTAATCCAGCTTCAGACGAAGTATCCGGACTCTCTACCGCTTGCAAATAAGGAATCGAATTGTTCCATATTTCTTTGGCATCAGCCGTAACTCCTCCGCCATTCGCAGAAAATAACGCTTCTATTACTTTCCCGTTGTACAAAGCGACTTCGCCTGCCGTCTCTTCTACGGCGGCTATCGTTGATGGACGCTCCGAGCCTATGCCGTAGTAAGCCTGGCTTAAAGTAGTATCCACAACATGTGCAATTTGGAAACCAAAACCCTTATTCAAAGCAAATGTGCGCGCGGCTACAGCCTGCGCCTTCAAAGCCTCCTCTGGCCATGAAGGGTACATTTCCACACCGACAACCGAGTAAAGGTATTGCTCGAACGGAAGCTCGTTTATGACCGCCATTCGTCCATTAAGCACGCTTAGTTCGAATAGCCCCCGATAGCTGCGATTGCTCCGTTCCGTTAGCTTGATCGGGTCCGTGCCTGCCGGAGATACCGCTATTTTTGTATCGCTGCCCGCAAACATATATAGCTCAGCGCTGCTCTCCGCTTTGGCGCTAATGGAGTGATCATTCCTGACTAATAAATATGCGGCATCAGAATCGGCATCGTTAAGCGCGCCGCCGCCCGATACTGTAGCAGCCGCCGCTTTAACAATTTGGAGCTCTGCCTCCGTTACAGCAGCACCTACCATAACCGAGTAGCTAGCTGATCCGTTTACTGAGCGAACGGCTACAAAGGCATCCAAACCAGCCGCGCCAAAGTTGCTTGCAGCCGCGATAGCAGTCGCTTTACTCGTTAACGGACCGCTTTCCAGGTGAAGCGGGCCTTGGAGCACAGAATTAAAACTGCCGGCCAACTTTGACAGCTCGCTGTCGCCATTCCATTTCGTTTGTGCGGCGGTTGCCTCAGCCGCTGTGTTATATGTACCTTCTATAACCTGATAGACGATAGCCCCGTTTTTGGAAAGCGATGTCAGGAATGCTGCTCCTTTCAAAGCTTGCAGCCTTTTGTAAACGGCTAGCACAGAATTAAAATTAGATGATTCAAATACTTTCACCTTAAAGCTATCCACCGCAAATCGAACCGTGGACGCCCCTTCAACGCTAAACCAATGATTGACACCATCAGGTTGTCTTTCGCCGATGCTCATGCCGCCTGCTGACGAGAACGTCGCCACAGCTGTCGTATCGGTATATTTCCCAGGCAATTGCATAAATAAAGCAACCCGGATCGTATCCAGCTTCGGAACCGCCGCCTGCGACGGGGAACCTGTCCATGCTGATGCGAGCAGTAAAATCGTTACTGCCAAAATGATGTATCGCTTAATTGACCGATTAATTGCCATGCTTGTTATTCTCCCCTCTGCCCTGCGGCTGCTCGCACCCATGAATGGAACAGCTTTGCTCGGTAGAACCAAACCAATCATATCTTCTATCGGCTACAAATCGATAAATGTGATCAGCCGCGCGCTTCATCCCTGGTATGCGGTAAAAAGCGGATAGCCAGCGCAGGCCCTTAACCGTTCTTAATATGCGGATAACCCCGTCCGCCCCGGCAAACAGCTGCCCCTTCTCGTCGATAACATGCATTTTCTCATACAGTTCTGCGTAGTTCAGCTGACGAAAAAGAGGAATGGGCTGCTCCGTTTCAACTGAAGCTTCCAATTGCTGAATCTGTACATAATGCAGATCCGCATTAGAATTTAAACCCTTCAGCTTTGCTACAGAAGCCAGGCAGAGATTGCAATGGCCGTCATAGATGATATAGAGCTTCTCGGGTGATCCCTCACATGCCCGGCTCATAGACTATTGTCTCCCCGGTATCGGGAGGCCTAAATGCCGATAGGCATTATCGGTAGCAATACGTCCGCGCGGCGTTCGCTGCAAGAAGCCGATTTGCATTAAATAAGGTTCGTACACATCTTCGATCGTTTGGCTTTCCTCGCCGATCGTCGCAGCTATCGTATCGAGTCCCACTGGTCTGCCTGCAAAAGTAGTCATCATCGCTTGCAGCATTTTGAAATCAATATGATCGAGGCCCACCTTGTCGACCTGCAGCAGCTCAAGCGCTGAACGGGCAATGCCATGCGTTATGACTCCATCCCCGCGAACCTGAGCGAAATCGCGTACCCGCTTAAGCAGACGGTTCGCGATACGCGGCGTTCCGCGCGACCGCATCGCAATCTCGGAGGCAGCCTCCCCTACTATGCCGACATTCAATATCTCCGCTGTTCTAGACACGATAAAAGCAAGCTCATCAATCGTATAGAACTCCAGCCGGCTAACGACTCCGAAGCGGTCGCGAAGCGGCGCCGACAGCAAGCCTGCCCGTGTAGTCGCTCCGATCAGGGTGAAAGGCGGCAAATCCAATCGCACCGAACGGGCGCTTGGTCCTTTACCGATCATAATGTCGAGGGCAAAGTCTTCCATCGCCGGATATAATACTTCCTCTACCGTCCGATGCAGCCGGTGGATTTCGTCGATAAAGAGTACGTCACCCTCCTGCAAATTCGTTAGCAGCGCAGCAAGATCGCCAGGCCGCTCTATAGCCGGTCCGGATGTCGTGCGAAGATGGACTCCGAGCTCGTTGGCGATAATGTTCGACAGCGTCGTCTTCCCAAGTCCGGGCGGTCCATACAGCAGCACATGATCAAGCGCTTCTTTGCGCAATTTTGCCGCTTCGATATAAATTTTCAAGTTTTCCTTAGCCTTCGTTTGCCCAATATACTCGGCCAAATAACGGGGACGCAAGCTGAGCTCAACCGCCTGATCTTCCATCATCAGGTTGGCGGAAATGATTCTATCGTCCATCTGCGTTCAACTCCTTCCGTTAACCTTTAAACAGCTGCTGCAAAGCCCGCTTCATTAAAGAATCAACCGTTTCCTCCGCCGTTACGCTCTGCTGCAGCCCATTCCAAGCTTTATCCAGTTCGGCAGCGGTGTAGCCTAGCGCAGCAAGACCTTCACGCGCCTCCTGCCATGCAGTGCCTGCACCTTGTCCCGTATGTCTGCTCGATGCGAGATCAAGCGCTACGCCTGCCGCGGTCAATAAGCCTCCGTCAAGACCCGCACCGATAAGCTTATCCTTCAGGTCAAGAATCATCCGCTGTGCGGTTTTCTTTCCTATGCCGGGCAGCTTAGTGAGAAATGCTATGTTTTCCTGCTGAATCGCCGCAATTACAGCATCCGGCCGACCGCCTGACAAAATGCCTAACGCGACCCGCGGGCCAATACCGGATACCTCGAGCAGCTTGCGGAACAATGTCTGCTCTTCCCTTGTCTCGAATCCGAACAACAAAATAGCATCCTCGCGGACGTTATGATGAATATAGACGGTTACGGGCTCCTCTTTTTTGGCAAATGCATACGGATTAGGAGTAAAAACGCGATATCCTGTATCTCTTACGTCCAGAACGATATATTCGGATTCCAAATGTACGACAACGCCTCTTAAAAAATCGATCACGAACGCTTCACCTCATTAGTTTTCTGGGTCAATACGACGGAATGGGCATGACAAATGGCCACTGCAAGCGCATCGGCAACATCATCCGGCTTAGGCACCGCCGACAGCTTCAGAAACATTTTGACCATCTCCTGCACTTGCTTCTTCTCCGCTTTCCCGTAGCCGACAACGGCCTGCTTCACTTGCAGCGGCGTATACTCTCCAATGGGCAAGCCGCGCTGCGCTGCAGCCAAAATAATAGCGCCTCTTGCCTGCGCTACATCAAATGCCGTCGTTACGTTCCGGTTAAAAAACAGCTTCTCCACACCAACGGTATCCGGTTTATATTTATCCATCAAAGATCCCGCAGACTCGTAAACTTGCAGTAAACGCTGCTCGGGAGGCGTATGGGCTTCCGTCTGAATCGCTCCGTATTGCACAGGCGTAAGCTTGTGTCCGACCTTATCTATAAATCCAAATCCAACGATCGCATAACCGGGATCAATGCCAAGAACGCGCAAATTGCCATCTCCTCAAACGTTTTACAACGTAAAACTTGCTTCGCAAGCCTATACTTGGTTTCCCAGCGTAAAACCTGCTTGCTCAGCATACTCTCTCAAAGTTGCTTCATCCATTATAGCAAAAGATGGAGTGAATGAGAACGCGCGTTTGATATTTCGGCTAATAGACAAAAGTTTGTTCAGCAGTCGCCTGCCTTTTGTTGCAAAAGCTCGCCTTGGCGGATGAATAGAGCATCATTGTAAATAAAAAAGACCGCACTGTAAAGGTGCGGTCTCTTACAGCCTGCCGGTTAATAGGCTGGCTTCATTACTTTTTGATTTTGCTCCACTGCATAATCACTAAAGGTCGACAAAACGCTGTTGTACTCTTCCATGTCGCTTATCCGAATCCCGTTTGTAAGCTGGTCCAGCTTATCCTGAGGCAAACTGCTCTCCATATAACGGACGTCCAGCTGAAAAAAGGTGCGGACGACCTTTTCCTTTTTCGGGACACCGTCATAAAGCGTAAGATTTCCGTTCTTGTCGACGCCCATATAAGCATTTGCTTTACAGTGCTCAGACAAGTCTTCGATATGCTGTTCAAAAAGCACCGTGCCTTGCTCTTGATCAAGCATCGCCTTCCATTCCGGATGAACGAGCATAAGCTGCACAATTTGCTTGCTCATCATACGTCCCAGCGGCTTTGCTTCCTGACCGCATACGTAAATGCTGTGCAGCATAACGGATAGCGGTTCAGCCTGCTTCTCCAGCGTTTTAATGAAGGTGCTTTGTTGCTCGGTTGGCTCCGCCGCAGCTGTTTCAGCTTTAGCAGGGGCGGGCCAGCAAGCGAGCAAGCAAATTATAATAGCACCCAGTGTCCACATTGGGCGGCGCTTGCTGCGAAGGCGCTTCTTTAAGTTTTTCCAAAGGGTGAATGGCATCATGGGGAAGACCCCTTCTTCATATTTTTTGATAGTATGCGCCAATATTACATAAATATTCAAGCAAGCTCTCCTTATCGCGTATGTAAAGTCATTTAGCGGTCTCTATCTAGCGGCACTACGCAAGGATATAGAATACGAAAGGGATGTCCGGGAGATTTTTCGATCTCCGGGACATCCCTATTTTCTACCTTAACGATTGATCCATGGCAAATTGCCGCGTTTCGTTTTGTTCGGCCGAGACGTGACGGTTCTGATAACCGCTTTTTTGCCTGTTTTCCGCGGAACTGCCGTCTTTACTGTTTTTGGTGTATCTTCGACATCTGCCAGCTTTGCAGAAGCTTGATCGGACCTGTTTCCTTTACAGCCGCAATCTGCTTGGTTTGATTCGCCTACACCTGCCGTTTGCGGCCAACCCGGGTATGAAGGATACGAAGGGAAACCTGCTGCAGGAGACCCGTAGCCGTAGCCACCATCATGATGAACATTAGCTGGCGATACCATTCCCTGTCCGCTGTGACCATAGCCGTAATCAGGCTGCACATTCGAAGGCGATACCATGCCATGACCATAGCCGTAGCCATATCCATACTCTGGCTGCATGCTCATTGGGGAAACCATGCTCTGATTTGGACTCATCGCCAGCGGCGATACCATTCCCGCATTCGGCTGAGTAGCCATCGGCGATACCATTCCCGCATTCGGCATGGATGCCATCGGCGATACCATTCCCGCTTTCGGCTGGGTAGCCATCGGCGATACCATTCCCGCATTCGGCTGGGTAGCCAGCGGCGATACCATTCCCGCATTTGGAAATGCTGAAGCTCCTTCAACCATATGGCTATTCTCATACTCAAAAGGGCTCACCATTGGATGACCATAGCCCCATCCAGGGCCCGCTCCGAGCGGCATAGTCGAAGGTGATGGATAGCTGCCTACGAACACTGTCCCTGGAGGACATTCGAATGATTCATCGTCACCTTCACTTAGCGGACTTACCATGTTGCTGAATGGAACGGGTTGATGCCAGCCGCCGTAGCCTGTTTGTGCAGGCATTGCCATTGGATGACCATAATCGTGTCCCATCTGTGCCGGCATTGTCATTGGATGTCCATAGCCGTATCCGCCGAACATAGGCTGTTGTGCGGCTGGCGATACCGCCTCAGGCGCTTTAGGCAAATCATACAAAGATAATGCTTCCGTTGCCGGAATGCCATATTGCTTGAACAAGTCAACATTAGGCTTATATTCAGAATGAATCGGTTGAAGCTTCTTCTCTACCGGCTTCTCGATCGGCAGTGCTTTTTTCGCCGCAGGCTGAATAGGCGCAGGCTTAGGAGTAGGAAGATTAGCCGGAGCGGCTGGCTTCGCAATAGGAGCCGCCGGCTTTGCGACAGGCGCTACCGGCTTCTTCTCCGGAACAGGAGCGACCGGCGCTGGCGCTACCGGAGCGACCGGAGCGACTGGAGCGACCGGCGCTACAGGAAGAGGTGCCACAGGCGCTGTCGGCGTTTTACCCGGGATAGGGCCTGTAGGCGTTTTCCCTATAATAGGAGCTGTAGAAAGCTTTCCGGCCAAGCCCTGTACGCCTTGCATGAAGGAAGTAGGATTAAACGAATGAGCTCCGCCGGTACCCTGCCCTGTGCCGTTTCCGCCCGGCACCTCCTGCATCGACTCGGTAACCTTTGGAATGTTTACAATTTCGCCGGTGAGCAGCACGTTCGGATTTTTGAGCTGAGGATTCGCTTTAATCATGTCCGCAAGCGGCACGCCCCAAGCCTTCGACAGCTTCCAAAGCGTATCACCCTGTTTTACGATATGCTGATGCATGATGTCCATTCCGCCTCCTGAGCCTCCCGTTTGGCCCGATGGAATTTTCAGCTTCATTCCAACATCGATGGCATCCGGATTAGTAATGCCCGGATTCAGCTTCAAAATCTCTTCCAACGATACATTATACTTTTGGCCGATAAAGTATAACGTGTCGCCTTTTTTTACAATATGGATTTTCACTCGCTGTTAACCTCCTGTCACGTTCTGAATAATCAGGCACTGCTAATGCCTATTATCAATCCTTACATCCTATGCAGAATATGGGCAGGTGTCTCCACTTTCACAAAAAAAATAGTAAAAAGCCGAGCTCACCCCGAAGGGTAAACCCGGCTTTCTTTATAAGAATGAACTATTCAAACACTTTTACACCGTCTACAGAGACGATTTTTCTAAACTCATGAAGCAGCTTCGTTGTAATCGGGCCTGCCTGTCCAGACCCGATCTTGCGTCCATCGACCTCGCGTACCGCGATTACCTCAGCCGCCGTGCCTGTGAAAAATACTTCGTCAGCGACATATACGTCATGAAGTGTAAACGGCTCTTCCTTCAGCTTGTAACCATGGACGGCACAAAGCTCCATAATCGCAGCCCGGGTTATCCCTTCAAGAGCGCCAATGTAGCATGGCGGTGTGAAGACGGTGCCGTTTTTGATGATGAAAATGTTATCGCTCGAGCCTTCGGCCACATAGCCGTTGGAATTCAGCATAATCGCTTCGCCGACACCTGCTAAATTGGCTTGGATTTTCACCAAAATATTGTTTAAGTAGTTTAAAGACTTAATCTTTGGATTCAGGGCATCCGGTATGTTGCGGCGCTGAGATACAGACACCGATACGAGACCGCTCCGATAGGCTTCCTCAGGGTAAATGGCAAGCTGCTCTACAATGATGATGACCCATGCAGCAGGACAGCGCTTTGGATCTAGACCTAAATTGCCGGGACCGCGCGAGACGATGAGGCGGATATAGCCGTCGCGCATCTCATTCCGGCGAATCGTCTCCACGAGCGCGGACTGCATCTCCTCATGGGAGAGGGGAATGTCGAGCATGATTGATTTTGCCGAATCATACAATCGGTCAAGATGCTCCTTGCATTTGAAAATATTGCCGTCATATACGCGGATGCCTTCAAAAATTCCGTCACCGTACAAGAAGCCGTGATCGTAAACCGATATTTTAGCGTTCTCTTTCGATACATATTCCCCGTTTAAGTATATCCATTGCTGTGCCATGTCCTGCCTTACACCTCCAAAAAGTATGTCGCTTGCGCTTGATGGTTAAGCGTTATTGCTCTCTGCAAAGCTTGGATAGCTGCCCAATATGCGAACCTGGCAGCCAATCGCTTCGATTTCTTGAATAGCAGCGGGCAGCAGTACCGTATCGAGCGCCATGTCGATGTCGATAAAGAAGTAGTAATTGCCCAGCTTTTTCTTGGTCGGACGGGATTCAATGCGGGATAAGTTGATTTTGCGCCAAGCAAAGGCAGAAAGCACCTGATGAAGCGCACCTGGATAATCCTCAGGCAGCGTTATTAATATGCTCGTTTTCATCTTATCTGATTGACGAGTCGTATATGGCTCCGATCCGACCAATAAGAAACGGGTATAATTGTTATCATGATCCGTAATGGCGCTTGCCAGCACATCAAGCTTTTCATTTGCGGCTGCCGTCATCGTGCCAATGGCCGCCCATCCGGCTTCCGGGTTATTTTGAACGATACGAACGCCTTCGGCTGTGCTGCTTACATGTTCGGTCGCGGCATGAGGCAGATGCGTGCGTAAAAACTGCAAACACTGCGCAATGGCCACAGGGTGGCTGATTACTTTAGTAATGCGTGAATAATCAATTTCCCCTTCATTGTTCAGCAGCTCAGATCGCCGGCCGATCAGGTTCTGGATAGACGGGTACACCCACTCCGCTTGAATCGGAATATCAACTTCATGCACGAGCCAGTCCATATGCAGACTGACGGAGCCCTCAATCGTATTCTCGATCGGAATGATACTGTAATCGCTTATCCCGTTCACCGTAGACAAGAACACATCGGAAATAAGACGATGATGCTTACAATCAATCTTTTCTCCGCGAAAAAAATGTCTAGCCGCCTCATCCGATACGGAACCGGCCGGTAATACCGCTATTGTCTTCATACCTTAACGTCTCCTTTAATTCTGTCCGGAAGAGGAATCGCGAACTGCTCGGAAACATCCTCTACCGTAATTTGCGGGCCATGCACGCATGGCGAAAGCCATAGCGTCTTCGCATCGATGCCCTCCTGCTTCAGCGTATTCAGCAGAAATTGTTCCAGCGGAGTTTTGTCTGAGCTGTCATTAGCCGCAATGATCTCACTATTATAATTTGGTAATTCGTTATTGTCCTCGACAAATGCGATCAGTGTCGGTCCTGCTCCGCTAAGCGCAACGCCAAGCGCGCCATGTTCAACCGCTTGCTCCAGAATGGTTGACATGCCGGGAATCAACGCAGCACGGTAAGGCTGGTGCAGCCGGTCCTTCATCGCATGACGGATGATGCCCAGCTCGCCGCTTGCAAGCGCCGCGACAAGCAAAGAACTGCGGCCGACATTAAATATGGCGTCTGCCATACTGATCTGCTGCGGCAGCGCATGACGCGCTTTCTCCGTCGACAGCTGGAATGCCGGGATCGCGACGAGCGTCTTGAGGCTGTGATGCGGCTCTATCCGTATGTAGTCAGCCCGCTCCCCATCCCAAGCGGAGACGACAATGCCCCCGAATAAAGACGCGCCCACATTATCAGGATGCCCTTCTAATGCCGTTGCCATTTGAAACAGCTTATCATCAGGCAGCGGGCTGCCGATCAAAGCATTCGCGGCAACGAGCGCTCCCACAATAGCCGATGCGCTGCTGCCAAGGCCGCGCGTAAGCGGTATGTCGCTGTGCATCGAGATTGAGAGCTCCGGTACCGCAGCGCCCGCCTCCTTGAAGACAAGCTGTGCAACCTTATAGATCAGATTCGACTTATCTTTCGGCAAGCCTTTCAATTGATCGCCGTAAAACTGGAATTCCGTCTGGTCAGCGACGCTCATCTCGATCCATGCGTATAACGAGAGCGCCATTCCAAGCGTATCGAAGCCTGGGCCTAAATTGGCCGTGCTTGCCGGCACTTTTACGATAACTCTGCGATTATTCATGCGTCCTTACCCTTCTACGCGGTAGACGCTCTTCACTTTGTGAACCACATCCAGCGATTCGAACGTTGCGAGTACCTTCTGGATGGCTGCTTTATTGGCATCATGAGTGATGATAATAATTTCAGCTTCCGGATTAGACGGAGTCGGCTGCTGCAGCACGGACTCCAAGCTAACTTCGAAGTCAGCGAATACTTGCGTGATGCGTGCAAGCACGCCGGCGCGGTCTGCTACTTTTAACAGCAAGAAATATTTGGACGAGATTTGCTCATCGGTTTTTAGCTTCTTCTCTTTGTAAGCAAGGCTTCCCTGCATGCCGTTGACGCCAAGCTTCAGGTTTTTCACAACCGCGACTAAATCGGACACGATTGAGGTTGCCGTCGGAAGTTCGCCTGCTCCTGCGCCGTAAAACATCGTTTCGCCAACCGCTTCGCCATATACGTAAACCGCGTTAAATACGCCGTTAACCGATGCAATCGGATGCGATTGCTTCACCATCGTCGGCTGCACGCTTATGCTGATCAGATCATCCTGGCGCTCTGCGATGCCAAGCAGCTTCACTTCGTATCCAAGACGCTTCGCATACAAAATATCCTCTTTGCTTACCGAAGAAATCCCTTGAACCGATACATCCTCAAGCGCTACGTTCGCGCGGAAGCCGATGGTAGCAAGGATCGTCATTTTGCGCGCTGCATCAAGCCCTTCAACATCCGAGGTTGGATCAGACTCCGCATAGCCCAGATCCTGTGCTTCCTTAAGCACGTCCAGATAAGAAGCGCCTTCTTGACTCATTTTTGTCAAAATATAGTTTGTCGTTCCGTTTACGATACCCATAATTTTATTGATACGGTCGGAAGAAAAGCCTTCAACGAGCGTACGAATAATTGGAATACCGCCAGCTACACTTGCTTCATAGAGCACATCGCACCGATTTTCTTTAGCTTTAGCCAAAATCTCGGGACCGTGCAGCGCCATCAAATCTTTATTTGCCGTTACGATATGTTTGCCGAGGGAGAGTGCTTCCAAAATATATTCCTTCGTAAGACCAATTCCGCCCATAACCTCAACGATAACATCAATGTCAGGGTGACGGATAATATCCCAAGGATCCTCAGTAAGCTTATCAGAATCAATCGTAATATTACGTGCTTTGCTCTTGTTCTGAACGAGTATCTTCTCGATAACGATCGGCGAACCGACCTGACTTGCCAAATCCTCTTGATGACCTTCAACAATACGGACCACGCCTGTGCCAACCGTTCCTAGACCTAACAATCCTACTTTAACCGGCTTCATATATACCCTCCATTATCTATTAACGTTATCCTTGTCCGATGACCGAAGCTTTTCGTACGCCTGACTGGCTGCGAAGCATTTCGACCAACGATGACAGTTCCCCGGAAAGCTGCGAAATATCGACTGAAATGACGACGTTGGCAAAGCCTTGAAGCGGAATGGTCTGATTCATCGTCAGCACATTGCCTTCCAAGCTTGCTACCATGCTAAGCACGTTTGAGAGCACGCCCGACCGATGCTCTAAATCCATGGAGATCGTCGCGATACGTTCACGTTTCAGCTCATTGAGCGCGTAGACGCCATCTTTATACTTGTAAAAAGCGCTTCGGCTGAGTCCAGCGCGTTCAACCGCTTCATGAACAGTTGCCACATCGCCCCGGCTAAGCATCTCTTTCACTTGTATCGTCTTCATAATCGCTTCCGGTAAAATGTCCTCCCGAACGACATAATAGCGTTTAGTCACTATTCGTCCTCCTCAAAAAGACAATTGTTCACCTATAGTGGACATTATATCGGAATAAACGGCTATGGGCAATAGGCAAAAAAAGAAAAGACGGCTTCTGCCGTCTTCGTTCCCTGCTATGCGCTCGTGCTCTAGCCATTTGGATTGTAGTCGCTGCCCTCGAAAAATTCGAATGCGAAGTCGCCAATTTGTACCATATCGCCGTCTTTGGCACCCATCTTGCGAAGCTCGGCATCGACACCCATTTTGCGCATCGTACGCGCAAAGCGCATAACCGCATCGTAGGAAGTCAAATTCATCCGCTTCATATATTTATCAATACCTTCGCTGACGATAACGTACACTTCATCTTCCTTATGGATGGTGAATGTCGTTTCTTCACGCTTCTCGTAGGTGTAGACTTTGCGTTCAGCAACATCCTTCACGTCTTCGATTTCAACATGCTCAGACACCGTATCGAGAACATCAGCCGCTTTGTAGAGAAGCTCCTGAACCCCTTGCTTCGTTAGCGAGGAGATCGGCAAAATTTCGTATTTGCGGTCGCCGCTTACTTCTGCAAGCTGCTCCTTGAACAGTTCAAGCTGCTCCTCGGAGTCCGGCATATCCATTTTGTTAGCTGCGATAATTTGCGGCCGGTCTGCCAGCTTCTCGTTATAAAGCACAAGCTCTTCGTTAATTTTCACCCAGTCTTCAAAAGGATCACGTCCTTCGGAAGCGGACATATCGATAACATGGATAATAACCCGTGTCCGTTCAACGTGGCGAAGAAACTCATGTCCAAGTCCTACACCCTCGTGTGCCCCTTCGATTAAGCCCGGCAAATCGGCCATCACGAAGCTGCGGCCATCACCTACGTCTACAACGCCGAGATTTGGCGTTATCGTCGTAAAGTGATAAGCGCCAATTTTGGGCTTGGCTCCAGAAACGACGGAAAGCAAGGTTGACTTGCCCACGCTAGGAAAGCCGACAAGACCTACATCCGCCATTACTTTAAGCTCAAGCACAACCCAGCGCTCCTGACCCTCTTCACCGTTCTCCGAGATATACGGAGCTGGATTGTTCTGCGTAGCAAAGCGGATGTTGCCGCGTCCGCCGCGTCCGCCTTTTGCGATGACAATCTGCTGCCCGTGACGCGTCATATCCGCGATGATTTCCTGCGTGTCATCATCCACGATTACGGTTCCCGGCGGAATGCGAACGATCGTGTCCTCCGCGCCCGCACCATGCATGCTTTTTACTTTTCCGCGCTCGCCGCGGTTAGCCTTGAAATGCTTCTGATAGCGGAAGTCCATCAGCGTGCGAAGCCCTTCGTCAACTTGAAAAATCAAGTCGCCGCCGCGGCCTCCGTCACCGCCTGCCGGACCGCCTTGCTCGACATACTTCTCACGGCGAAACGAAACGATACCATCGCCTCCGTCGCCGCCCTTTACAAATATTTTCGCTTTATCGACAAACATGTTGTGCCCCCGTTCACGCGCGCATTTCCGCCCTCAGCAGCATCTTTGCATACGGCTGCTCGAAGTTGATCGGCTGCATTGGCGCGCCTTCCAACTGCTGTTGTATTTTTTGCTTCCATTGCTGTTCGTTCATTAGTTCGCCGTCATAATAGAAGGCTGCATACAGCGCTTCCTCATCCAGCGATAGCTCCAGCGTAAGAACAGCAGTATTACCGTAGCCAGGCTTCGCCGCAAACCGATATGCGTTAATCGTTTGAATGAGCGTGTCGGCTATTTGATCGGCATCTGCCGTTATTTCATTTAAGTGAATATCGCCTTTCACAACGATTTGCAGCTCCAGCGTATTCGTTATCGTGCGAAACGATTGAATATAACTAATCAAAGAGGGAACGCCAAGCTTAGAAATGCTGCTCTCCACGGCCATTCGTCCACTTATTTTCTCCACATACTCGGCCGCTTTATCCAGCTTTTTGAGCCGAATATAGCCGAATACGACTTGTAAATCATTCATCCAGTCATGGCGATGATGATTGAGAGTCCGTATAGCAGAATTTTGCAGGGATTGAATCATCCGCGTAGTCCGCTCCGCGTGCTCTTTCCGTTCCGTTCGTATCCAGTAAGTCGCTACAGCTATAAGCCAAACGAGAAAGACAGCAGTTAACCACACTTTAGTGGGCCAAATAAGTACTGCGGCACTAGGCAATAAAATCGTTGCCGCCGCGTAATATTTCGCCGTTGTTAAGCGTTCCATCGATTAAACCTACTTTCTTCGTATTTCCTAGCTTATCCAGTATATCATGCGGCCGTCCTACGGTCATCAACCTCGAAATAAAAAAAAACCGGCCAAGCGATGCAGGCCGGGTCTTGGTGCATATATAAGGTTGTATTAAGCTTCTACTGCTGCAGCTACCGGAGCTTGAACAGCTGGATATACGCTCACTTTTTTGCGATCGCGTCCCCAACGTTCGAACTTCACTACGCCTTCTACTTTTGCATAAAGCGTATCGTCTTTCCCGATGCCTACGTTAGTACCTGGGTGAATTTTTGTTCCGCGTTGACGAAACAAAATGCTTCCAGCGGATACGGTTTGACCGTCAGCACGTTTAGCGCCAAGGCGCTTCGACTGCGAGTCACGTCCGTTCTTCGTGGAACCAACACCTTTCTTCGAAGCGAAAAGCTGAAGATTCAGTTTCAACATAGTTATTCCCTCCTTCTAAAAGGTTTGTGAAGCAAACCTACTTCGGAAGCGTAAGCTTGAAGGCTTGTGAAGCAAACCTTCCTCGACAGCTTACGCATTAAGAAGTTCATGAATTACGACATGCTTGCCGTATGATTTTGCGATAGTGTCAAGCATAACCGCCATCGATTCCAGCAGCAGCTGCATCCGACTGTCTGAAGCCTCGTCTGCGAGCGTCGGAATATCCGACGATAGCCAGCCGTTCTTCATCTCGACGGGAAGCTCTTCTCCTGCTAAAGCTTCGATCGCGTTAACGGTACCAACCGATATGGCCGATACGCCCGCACAAACGATATCCTTGCCGGGCTTCGCATACTTTGCATGTCCTTCGACTGCAAAAGATACGATCCGTCTGTCAGCGGCTCTCCGTACAAATGTAACAGTTATCATCGAAATTCCTCTTACGCTTGGATTTTCTCGATTGTTACTTTTGTGAACGGTTGACGATGACCTTGCTTACGACGATAGTTCTTTTTGGCTTTGTATTTGTAAACGATGATTTTTTGGCCTTTACCTTGTTTCTCGACTTTACCTGTTACTGTAGCGCCGGAAACAACCGGAGTTCCAGTTACAAGACCGTCACCTTTAGAAACCGCCAAAACACGATCAAACGTTACGCTCTCGCCTGCTTCAGAATCCAGTTTTTCGATGTAAATAACATCGCCTTCCTGAACTTTGTATTGCTTACCGCCTGTTACGATGATTGCGAACATTGTTGGTGCACCTCCTTATTTTCGAAGACTCGCCTAATTCAGGTGGCTCACGGCTTGCACCGTAAACGCTTATTTACCCAATCGGAGCGGTACTTGTACATCTCATTCCTCACGAGGTACGAGACACACACCCAAAGATTGTATCATACTATGCAAGCTATATCAATTGCTGCCCGAAGAAAATTATAACTATTTAAGCGTCTCGTTACGTTTCCGATGCGATCCACAGCTCTCGCAGCGCTCCGATAGCTGATGGACAGCGTTCTCGCGAGCCTTCTTGCGGGTCAGCTCAATCAATCCAAGCTTGGTCCAGCCGAGAATCGTACATTTCGTTTGATCGTTGCGCGCCTTCTCAATGAGACTCTGCATCACCTGCTCGCGATGCGTATCCTGCTCCATATCGATAAAATCAATAATGACAATGCCGCCGACATCTCTTACTCTAAGCAATCTCGCTATCTCATCCGCCGCTTCCATATTCGTACGAAAAACCGTATCCTCGAGACCGGAGGTTCCAATAAATTTCCCCGTATTCACATCAATGACCGTCAGTGCTTCCGTCTCTTCCCAAATGAGATGGCCGCCGCATATAAGCGGGATTTTTCGTCCGAACGCCCTTGTCACCTGCTCTGTCACCCGGTATGTATCAAATAAGGACATTCCTTGTCTCTGCTCAAATCTTTTCAGCCTTCCGCGCAGCAGGGGAGTCATTTCCTCAAGCAGCGCTGACGCTTCCTCAAATCTCGTTGCATCATCTATCCATATTTCATCCATGTCGATCGTTAAGGTGTCCCGAACGGCCCGACGCATAAGCCCTGCCTCCCGGTGCAGCTCGGAAGGCGCATGCGCGTCCAGGCTCCGCTCAGCAATTCCATGCCAAATCTCTCTTAGCTGATGGACGTCGGTTTTCAAGGAACGCTCGCTCTCGCCACCAGCCGCCGTCCGTAAAATAATGCCTTCCTCACGCTCGCGCAGCTTCTCTCCGATCGACCGCAAGCGCGCCCGTTCGCCGTCGGTGCTGATTTTCTTAGAAACGCCGACATAATCGGCATTCGGCATATAGACGAGCCACCTTCCGGGCAGCGTGAAGTGGGTCGTTACCCGGGCTCCTTTACCGCCGAGCGGCTCCTTCATTACCTGGACGATCAGCTCCTGGCCCGGTATAACAAGCTCCTGTATAAGCGGCTTCTGTTCAGGCTGTTTTTCCAAATGCGGGTGGAGCAGCTCATCAATGTACAAAAAAGCATTTTTGGCTAGTCCAATATCAACGAATGCCGCCTGCATGCCAGGCAGAACATTCACGACGCGACCTTTATAGACATTGCCTACCAAGCTGCTTGCTTTAGATTTTTCCATATAAAATTCAACTAGCCGGCCATTGTCCAGCACAGCGGTTTGCAGCATTTCTCCATGTACGTGCATCAACATTTGCTTCATTCCCGCACATCACCTGCCAGTACGCTTTTCATCTATTTTAACTGAAAAGTTCCGATACTGCACGATTGGGATTACTTTCGGACAAACAGCCCTCAACAATTTTCTGCTCAGGCAGCACTTTAACTTCCTTACTATCCGCCTCCACCATATAAATTAAATGATATCGTTCCCTTCGAAACAACCTGGCTACGGAGATGATCGACTGCCTGCCGCTAACGATAATAGGACTAGCTATATGCCCCCTCGTCAGCGCTTGCAAGGTTACACGCTCCCGGTACATCAGAAAACGGAAAAATAAAAAGGGAACATTACGGTAGTAAGTCCAATTCGTCATAATGAGAAATAAGCCAACGATCAGCAGATTGAGCTGCACGCCGTCCTTATAAACAAGCAACGGCAGCAGCGAGCAAACGATCATAAGTACGCTGAACAACAAGCTTATACGGGCTGACCATATAAGCATTTTATAGTAATTGACGGTATAGCTTAAGGCAGCCTGAAGCAGCTTTCCGCCATCCAGCGGGTGGATCGGGAGCAGGTTAAACAAGCCGATCATGAGGTTCGCCTTCCATACATATTCTGCCCATTCAAGGTCCCACAGCCCAAGCTGTCCGCAGATCCAAGCAGCTAGTCCCATCCATACGTTCTGCAGCGGGCCCGCGATGGCTACGATCGCTTCCTCCTTGGCGGGCACCCCGCCGGCCTCCTCAACCTCTACGACTCCGCCAAACGGCAGCAGCTTCACTTCCCGTACCGTCCAGCCGAAGCCTAGCGCTACGATAACATGGCCAAGCTCATGCACCAGCACGAGCAAAAACAAAGTAAACAGCTCCGCAAAATAGCCCGTCATGACCGATCCCAGCATTATAATTACAAACAACGGATGGACCGACCATAAAATCCCTTTCCATCTAATCAATCGGTATCACGCCCACCGGATCGATATACAGGTCATTTTGCTTCACTGCAAAATAAAGCAGGCTTGGCTGCGTGCCCTCCGCCTTCAGCAGGCTCCCGATAGGATCACCCGCTTCAACCCAGTCATTCACCTGTACATCCGTCTTTCCGAGCATCCCGTATATCGTTACACGCTTGTTCGCATGCTGAATGACGATCGTTGAGCCTTTTTCACTTTGATCCGTCAATAGCAGCACGCGCCCTGTCTCGGCAGCGACGACCTGCTCTTCGGATTTTCCGGCGAGCTCGATGCCGCTCAGCAGCTCCGCGAAGGTTCGCACAAGCGATCCCCCTTGCAGCGGCGCTACGATTGGCAGCTTCACCGTGCCGTCCGCGCCTACTGCGGGCTCGCTGTTATCCTCAAATATAGGAATGAAGGAGGGAGCGCCTGCGAACGTTTCCTTGTACCATGCGGCTGCCGCGGCAAAATCGATCTCATCGGTGAGCGCCTGCTTAACAAGTGCTTGTCCTTTAAGCGTATATTCCGTATCGTAGCGAAACATCGCCCATACCGCTCCAAACAACAATACCGCGATAGCAAGCTTCCACTTCAGCTCTTTGCGGAAAGGATGCTTGCTGCGTTCGTTTCCCGGATCTTTTTTATTCGTGAGATCAGGTCTTTTGACGAAGCTTTTATTTTCGCTAACGCCTTTGTCCTCACTCCAGCTAACCCATGGGTTCGGGTTTGTTTTCCATACGATCTCGGGATCAAGCTCTTCCCTCTCGTCAACGTAAAAATATTCATGCTTATTCGGAACAACCGGTTCTGGATAAATGTCCTCCGTTTGTTCTGCCGTCTGGTTCCGGTCCAGCAAGTTTTTAATTTTTTGCTGTCTGCGCTGCTTTACGCCATCCTTCATTTGCATCTCTCTTTCCTCCCCGCTTCCGTCGCCGCTGCGACAGCTTTTCCTTTATACATGGATATGTGGGGAGTGAGACAAGTATGCGGGTAAGAGCTGCTGCAACAAAAAAGAAGCCATCCTAAAACGGATGACTTCCCTATTTTTAATCGGCCAGCTCATATTTCTCTTGATGCGCTTTTATGCTGAATACAAGTCCGATTGACAGCATATTGAGCAGGAGAGATGTTCCGCCATAACTTATAAAAGGCAGTGTAATTCCAGTTATCGGCATAATCCCGATCATCATCCCAATGTTCTGGAACACCTGGAACACGTACATAGACACGATTCCAATAACGATATATGATGCACGCAAATCATAACATTTGAAAGCGATAATGATCATCCGGTAAATGAGCAAGAAGTACAGGAGCAGCAAAATAGCTGAACCCTGGAAACCGAATTCCTCACCGATAACGACGAAGATCGAGTCCGAATAAGGGTAAGGAACGAAGCCGCCGTTTTTCATATCCCCTTGCAAATAACCGTCGCCGTTTAATCCTCCGGAGCCTATGGCGATTTGCGCATTTTCTGATTGGTGCCTATCATTGGCCGTTGCTTCCTCGGGATTAATAAACGTATTGATCCGCTTATGCCAGTGGCCCATTTCATGATCGTTCAGGTAATTAAAAATTTCCTGATTGAAGGTATTGAAGAGGGAGACAAATAGAACTAATCCAGCAATTACAACCGCTAATCCCGTAATAACGTGCGAGTACTTCACGTTCCCAATCCACAGCATGCCTAGCACGATAACCAGATAGATGATCGCATTTCCAAGATCGGGCTGAATCATAACGAGCATGAACGGTAAGAAAGCGAAAGCGCCTATCGGCAGCAAATCTTGCGAAAATGTCAGCCGGTCACCCTGCCGACGCCCCATAATATAAGCTATTCCGATAATGAGCACGATTTTGACGATTTCCGCAGGCTGAAAGGATAAGC
Organism: Candidatus Udaeobacter sp.; assembly: GCA_035491515.1. Classification (GTDB taxonomy): domain Bacteria; phylum Bacillota; class Bacilli; order Paenibacillales; family Paenibacillaceae; genus Pristimantibacillus. The sequence goes on from DATJKM010000139.1 coordinate 22,449, forward strand.
TGCCGAGCTTAAACCAGCCTCTCGCACCATTAATTACCGCTCCAAAAAAATAAACGAGAATTAGCATGGAAATGCCGATTCCGTAAAGGACATGCCAGCTCTTAAGCATAATCCGGTAGTCAAATAAAGTAGCCCAGATAGCGATAAAGAACCCCATCCCGTAAAAAATGAGCTGTCTCGTATCGGACCCGGCATATTTCGGGAAATTTGCAGTAGCACTATGGATAACAACCGTACTGATAATCATGAGGAATACTAAAATAATTAAAATTCCCCAGTCCAGCTTTTTTAGTTTGTTAAGCAAATCGTTATCATCCTATTCCAAGGAACTTACGGAAACGTTTAAATGCTCCCGCCTTCTCATCCAGCAGCATGAGCGGAACCATATCTCCTAGTATGCGGCGTGCGATGTTTCGATAGGCGATAGCGGCACGTGAAGCCGGATTCATAACCGTCGGCTCTCCGCTGTTTGCGGCAGAAATAACTTTCTCGTCGTCGGGTACGATCCCGACAAGATCAATAGCCAGTACCTGGCAAATTTCATCGATATCGAGCATCTCGCCGCTTTTCATCATATTTTGACGAATGCGATTGATGATAAGTTTGCTTGGAATCTTCTCTTGCTCGAGCAATCCGATTACACGGTCCGCATCGCGCACGGCCGCATTTTCCGGAGTCGTTATAACGATAGCCCGGTCAGCACCCGCTATCGCGTTGCGAAAGCCGTGCTCGATCCCGGCAGGGCAATCAATAATCACGTAGTCATGCTCTTTCTTAAGCTCTACTATCATATTGCGAACCTGCTCAGGCGTCACGGAATCCTTATCCTTCGTCTGTGCAGCGGGAAGCATATAAAGCTCATCAAAACGCTTGTCCTTCACAAGCGCCTGATTTAAGCGGCAGCGGCCTTCGGCCACGTCTACCAAATCATAGATGATCCGGTTTTCCAATCCCATGACCACGTCCAGATTGCGAAGTCCGATATCTGTATCAACCATACATACCTTCTTGCCAAGCAAAGCTAGCGCGGTACCCAGGTTTGCAGAGGTGGTCGTCTTGCCGACGCCGCCTTTACCTGATGTTACAACAATCGCTTCCCCCATGCTCTACACTCCTTTAAACATTATAGGATTATGCCGTACGCGGAATAATTGCGCTAGCTTGTCAATTTGCATCCGGCCTTCGTTTAAGAAGGCGAATTCCATTGCTGCATCGCCGGTCATCCATTCCTCTGGCGGTCTGCTGATCACATCTGCTATACGAAGCTGGGTTGGCCGCATGAATGATGTCGCAATGATAACGTCGGTCCGTCCGCCAATTCCCGCATGCGCAGTGCCGCGTAAAGCTCCCAGCACGTAAATATCGCCTGTGCATAATAAAGTGCCGCCTGGATTCAAATCGCCGATTAAAAGTAAATCCCCGTCATGCTCATAGGTTTGACCAGAGCGTACAATAGACGTGAGCACTTGCAAATTAGACTGCTTCTCTTGCTGGGAATCGACCTTTGGCGCATCAGACTCAACAGATTGAATCATTAAATTTCCTTGCGACCTTATCACATTTTTGATCCGGTCCTTGTCATCCTCCGTCACTTGTCTTGCGCCAAGCTTCACTTGGATGTGAACGAGAGGACCTGTGAGCAGCTGTTGATGCGTTTTTTCCAGCTTGTACTGCAGTTCATCTAAAAGCGTCGCGAATTCACACTTATCGTCGAGAAGGAACACGAGACCTTCTTTTACACCCTTTATAATAATATGCTGCCTCTCGGTCACGTTCGTCCCTCCCCAACCTAATGGATTCTTGCTCCGTCTAACAAATTCCTGCATGCACCGCTATTTTATTCCTCAGACTTCTCCGATTTCACTTTTGTCTGCTCTTCGAACCATTTTCTGGCAGGTACATAGCAGGCAAGGGCAAAAGCCAGCTGCAGAAATAAACTTGGAAGGATATGATCGATCAGTGCCCATGCGTAGCTTTCATTCGTAATCCGAAATACTCTGTAGATGAAAAAAATGACGCTGTCATACAGCAGGCAGGCAAAACCGACAATTGAAATCGCCATCATGATCGTTGAACGACGGCGCTCCAGCAGTACGCCGGTAAAATAACCCATTAACCCCATTATGAAAGCATTTATGCCAAGCAAATGGCCAAAATAAACAACATCCTGAAGCATCCCAAAGCTTACTCCAAGCAATAGGGCCAAATGTCGTCTGCTGTAGAGTCCGGAGAAAATGACTACAACAAAAACAAAGTGAGGAATGATCCGATGACCGAAGCCGGCCGGAATGATCCATGGCATCACGGCTCCCTCCACAATGAAAAGGAGAAACATAAGCAGGAGGATTCGGTTCATGCTCATTTCCCGGCTTCCTCCAGTTCAGGAACCTGAACGACGAACACCTCGGTCAAATGATCAAAGCTGGCCGCGAGCTTGACCGAAGCAGTATACGTGAGACCAAAATCACCAAGCTGCATCGTTTCTACCGTTCCGACTACGAGTCCTCTTGGATAAACGTTGCCTAGACCTGATGTGATAACTGTATCTTGTATTTCCATCTTATCGTTTTCGGCGATCTTCGTCATAACGAGCCTTGACGTTTCTTTGTTGTAGCTGCTTAAAATACCGAATGAGTCATTCTCGCGTCCCATGATCGTTACCGCTATGGAATTAAACGTTGGCGATGCTTCGTCCAGCTCCGTGATCGGTGTTACAGCAGCTGTAAAAGGCGTAACCGAGCTTACGAGTCCGATCAAACCATCGACGGTCGTTACGGCCATATTCGGTTTAATGCCATTTTTCGAACCCAAATTAATCATCATCGTCCGATTGTTCGCGTCATTGCTGACGGATATGACCTGCGCGATCAAATAATTATAATTATACATTTCCTTCTGCTGCTGCGTGAACTTAAGCTCTTCCTTCAGACGCTCATTCTCTTTCTCTACGAAATTATAATTGATCTTATCGCGAGAATAAGCAGCCGCAGTAATGCGCAGCTGTTCGTTTTCTTCATAGATCGTACGCAGATTGCCGATATCCTCAAAGAAGCCCGCTATATAACCAGCGGGCTTGTAAAACCATTGCTGCACGTATGCTGCCGAATCCTTTACAAATTTTTCCGGCCAAGTCAATTCCTTGCGATCGCTTAGCGAGAAGCCGATGACCGCTATGCACAAAATAAACCCGATCATAAGCGTAAACATACGCTTATTCCGCATCAGCCTAAACAGCTCGATCACCTGCCCATATCATATCCGTTTCCCCATTAGACGTTATCTAGCGTCTCGAACGAGAAGCTGATCTAGCTTTGAATAAATGAATGTTATCGAGTGAACGGCCCGTACCGATCGCTACGCAATCAAGCGGATTATCTGCAACGATAACCGGCATGCCCGTCTCGCGCTGCAGCAGCTTGTCCAAATTGCGAAGCAAGGCGCCGCCTCCCGTAAGCACGATTCCCCGGTCCATTATATCGGCAGACAGCTCCGGCGGACATTTCTCCAGCGTCACTTTAACCGCATCGACAATGGCGTTAACCGTATCTGCCAATGCTTCCGTAATCTCATCGGATGAAATCGCAAGCGTCTTAGGCAGGCCCGAAACAAGATCGCGTCCGCGGATTTCAATCTTTTCCGGACGATCGAAAGGAAGCGCTGAACCGATTTCCATCTTCAGCTGCTCTGCTGTTCTCTCCCCGATCATGAGGTTATATTGCCGTTTAATGTACTGAATAACCGCTTCATCCATCTCGTCGCCAGCCACTCGAATAGACCTTGCCGTAACGATGCCGCCTAATGAAATAACGGCAACTTCCGTCGTTCCGCCGCCAATGTCGACAACCATGCTGCCTGTCGGCTCCCAAACGGGCAAATCAGCCCCGATGGCTGCTGCGAACGGCTCTTCAATCGTATAAGCCTCGCGAGCTCCCGCTTGCTTAGTCGCATCTTCAACTGCGCGTTTTTCGACCGCTGTAATGCCTGACGGCACGCAAACCATCACGTTTGGATGGCGCGGGAATAAAGAGCGCTGTTTTTGCGCTTGGCGAATGAAATATTTGATCATCGTTGCCGTCGTTTCGAAATCAGCTATAACGCCATCCTTCATTGGACGGACAGCACGAATATTGCCCGGCGTTCTGCCTATCATTTTTTTGGCTTGCTCGCCAACTGCTTCGATCGTTTTTGTATCAGTACGAAGGGCCACCACCGAAGGTTCCCTTACTACAATTCCTTTTCCTTTGACGAATACGAGCGTATTCGCTGTGCCTAAGTCAATACCCAAATCTTTCGAAAAACCACCAAACATGTTGTTGCTCCCTTCTAATTGCCACATCACTTTATTATATTACATATAGCCTTGTTCCTTCAAACTAACAAATTTCCCGTCTCCGATAACCAAATGATCAAGCACTTCTATTCCGACTAGCTGCCCGGCTTCCGCCAGACGCCCCGTTAACGCGATATCCTCCGGGCTAGGCG
>DATJKM010000140.1:0-8798 GCA_035491515.1 Candidatus Udaeobacter sp.
CCTCCGATTAGCTGACCGCTATGGCGGCGAACGCGGCGATGAGCCGCTATACCGGCTTGTTCAGCAATTGTACGATTTTGCGCAAAGCCATCCTTGGCCCGAGCATTGGCTGCGGCAGACGGCGGAAGCCTTTGATGTTGCCGATGTGACAGCACTGCAAAACAGCGAATGGGTTGTCAGTCTGACGAGAGACATTCAGCTAGCTTTGGATGGTGCTGGATCACTGCTTCATCAAGCGATGGAGCTGACGCGGCTGCCGGCCGGACCTGCGCCTTATGCAGCAACCTTCGATGAGGACTTGCAGCTCATAAGCAGTCTTGCGGAAATGATTCGCATTATGCCCTGGGAAACGTGGATTGAGTCCTTTCAAGCGATTCAATTCGGAAAGCTAAAGGCGATGCGCGGCGATGAATATGATAAGTCGCTGCAGGAGCAGGCGAAGGAACTGCGCGATCAAGCGAAGAAGCTGATAACGTCGCTTGCGGAGGAGCTGTTTGGGCGGACCGCCGCGCAGTTTTTGGAGGAGCTTCAGGAGCTAGCGCCGCTGATGCAGGCTCTTGCAGAGCTTGTCATTGAGTTTGGACAAGGCTACGAGGCGGCGAAACGCGCCAAAGGCTTGCTTGATTTCGGCGATTTGGAGCATTATTGCTTACGAATATTGCGTGATCCGGCATCTACGCCGGATCGTATGTCTCCTTCGATAGCAGCCATTGAATTCCAGCAGCAATTCGATGAGATCCTATTGGATGAGTATCAGGATACGAATATGGTGCAGGAGGCCATCGTATCCTTAATCGAGCGAACAGGCACAGGGAACCGCTTTATGGTTGGCGATGTCAAACAAAGTATATACGGCTTCCGGCTCGCCGAGCCGAAGCTGTTTTTGCAAAAATATAAAGCATACCTTTCCCGTCATGATGCGGACAAAAGATTAGACGCGGATGCGCAGAAAGCTTTACGCATTGATTTGGCGCGGAACTTCCGCAGCCGTTCAGAAGTAGTCGATGGGGTTAATGCCGTGTTTCGCGCCATTATGCGCGAGAATGTTGCTGATATGGACTATGACGAGCGCGCAGAGCTCGTATGCGGAGCATCCTATCCTGAAGCGGTGCCGGCCGATCGCTGCCTTGTCGAGTTTGGCATTTTGAACAGAGGCGATATGGAAGAGGAAGAAGCGGCAGCCAGCGAGAATGCGGAAACATCCGAATTAGCCGAGGATGAGGAAAGCGCCGCGCCGGGGGAGTCGGCCTCCGAGCTCAAGGCGGCGCAGCTTGAGGCGCGATGGATCGCGCAGCGGCTGAAGTCGCTAATCGACAGCGGCTTTCAGGTCTATGACGGGAAGCGGCGCGAGGCCCGCGGGATGCAGTGGAGAGATGTGGTCATTTTGCTGCGCGCGACGCAGCAGTGGGCGCCGATTATTATCGAGGAGCTGCAGGGGAGCGGCATACCGGCTTACGCAGAGCTCAGCAGCGGGTACTTTGACGCGACGGAAGTAGAGACGATGCTTTCAATGCTTCGCATCATCGATAACCCGTATCAGGATATTCCGCTGGCTGCTGCTCTGCGGTCGCCATTATTTGGACTTAATGCGGAGGAGCTTGCCCGCATCCGCATCCAATCGTCCAAATCAACGTATTACGACGCAGTGCTGCATGCGGCTGGAGATTTGTTTGTCGAGGATGAAACCCGCAGGAAGCTATCGGTGTTTTTGGACAGCTTGGACCACTGGCGCGAGGAGGCAAGGCAGGGCTCGCTCGCGAATTTGCTTTGGGAAATCTACCGCGAGACCGGCTATTATGATTTTGTTGGCGGCTTGCCGGGCGGAACGCAGCGGCAAGCCAATTTGCGGGCGCTGCATGACCGGGCAAGGCAATACGAGGCGACATCGTTCCGCGGCTTGTTCCGTTTCTTGCGATTTATCGAACGCATGCGCGAAAGCGGCGGCGACTTAGGAACGGCAAGAGCGCTCGGTGAACAAGAGGATGTCGTTCGTATTATGTCGATTCATAAAAGCAAGGGTCTTGAGTTTCCGGTAGTATTCGTTGCCGGCTTAGGCAAGCTGTTCAATCAGCAGGATGTGCGAAGTGCGTTCCTGAAGCATAAGGAGCTTGGCTTCGGTCCCCGCTTTGTCGACCCGACGCTCCGCATCAGTTACCCTACGCTTCCTTATTTGGCCATTCGCCGAACGATGCGCAAGGAGATGCTAGCCGAGGAAATGCGTATTTTATACGTTGCCTTGACTAGGCCGAAAGAGAAAATGTTTCTGATCGCAACGGTATCGGATGCCGAAGCGAAGCTGAGGCGCTGGCTTGCTTCCGCTCCTGAGCACGGCAGGATGCCGGATTTCCGGGTCGCTGCCGCACGCTCCTTTATCGATTGGCTTGGGCCGCTCGCGGCGAGGCAAATCGCAGATAGACAGCAGATTGAAGACAACGCTCCGCCGTGGCAAGCAGGCATCGTGTCTGCCTCTTTGTTCGGTACGGAGGCTGCTGCGGCGGCAGATGCCGCGGATCAGCATGATACGGCCAAGGAGGAAAGACTGCAGGCGGTAGCCTCGCTTTCACTTCTGGAGCACATCGAGGAGGACGAACAGCTGCGCGCCCGCCTGGAGTGGCAGTATCCGCATCAGGCGGCAGAGGCGCTTGCGGCCAAAACATCGGTAACGGAAATGAAAAGACTGCATTCGGAAGCGCTGGAGGACGCGGTACCTTTGGCGGAGCAGATGGATAATGCAGACGCTTCTGAGCATTATGGGGATGCCTTCGCTGTACCGGCTGCTCCGTATACTTTCCGTTTGCGGCGTCCCGCCTTTATGGAGGAGAAGTCGCTTACCGCCGCAGAGAAGGGCTCGGTCAATCACTTGCTTATGCAGCATGTTTCCCTGTCCGGGCCTGTAGATGAAGCGGCGCTCAAGCAAACGCTGGATGGCATGATCGAGCGCCGCCTATTAACGGTTAAGCAGTCACAAGCGATTGATTTGCCGGCAGTAGCCGCATTTTTCACAAGCGAGCTTGGGCAGCGACTATTACTCGCAGGCTGGGTGCGGAGAGAGGTACCGTTTAGCTGTATGTTTCCGGCCAGCCGCGTGTATCCGGGTTCGAGCGGAACGCTTTCGCAGGAGCCGATATTCATACAGGGCGTTATCGATTGCCTGTTCGAGGATTCGGCTGGCGTCGTATTGCTCGATTATAAGACGGATCGGATCTATAAGCAGCAATGGGCGGAAGCGGCAGAGCGGCATCGCTTTCAGCTTGAGCTGTACGCAGAAGCGATTGAATCTGTGCTCGGGCGCAAAGTGAATGAATGTCACGTCTTTTTCTTTGACGGCGGACAAGCGGTGCAGCTTATGAAAACGAACAATGTATAAAAAGGAGGCTGCGAAGTTGGAACAGCAGCAAACAGGCAAACGCTCAATCGCGCTGCCGATTACACTCGTTATTCTCGTGTTCAGCTTAATCGGCAACGTGTTTTTGTACTCGCAATTTTTACAGCATATACAGGCACAAAAATTTGTAAAAGGTCAAGGGATCTACGCGGCAGCCTCAGAGTCGCGTCAATTTTTGGAAGAGATGATCCCGCAGCTTGACTCCTTGCTGCAAAGCAAAAGCATGGAGGAACGGCTTGCATTGAAATTTGATGCAGGCAAGCTGACGGCAAACGGCCGCGCTTTGGTGGAGCTTACAGCTGAAGCAGCAGGCATATCCGCCGAGCCTGATAAATTGGATTCGAATTTGCCGAAATCTTACCTAAACGATGTTGAGAATGGTTTGCAAATAATCGGCCGCTACGATGGACCTTTGAACGAAGCAGAGCGTGCATATATTCTCGGGCTAAAAAGCTCGTTTGAAGCGATGTCCGGTATTATGAAAGGTTTCAATACGAATATAGCCGATAACCGCAGCGCCGTTATAAGGTTGTCCAGCGGGCTCGATTGGATTGAGCTTGTAATGAAGCTTCAGCAATTGATGCTTGAACAACCGGCAAAGCTTGCTGCCTAGAAAATCCGGTGTTCCTTTGCTGCCTGCTTTTTCGATTGGACGAGTACCGAAATATTCGTTATGATAGGAGAAGGTTATTGAACAGGGGGTGAATCATATGGACTGTATATTTTGCAAAATAATTGAAGGCGCGATTCCGTCGAAGAAGGTTTTCGAGAACGACAGAATTGTCGCATTTCACGACATACAGCCAGCTGCTCCGGTACATATTCTCATCATTCCGAAGAAACACATTCCTACGATGAACGACGTTACGGATGAAGATGCTCAGGTTGTAGCCGAGCTGTTCGCAGCAGCTCGTCACATTGCCCAAGAACTAGGTATTGCGGAGTCCGGGTATCGTCTGGTCAACAATGTAAATGCCGACGGAGGTCAGGTTGTTTACCACCTGCATATCCATTTGCTAGGGGGAACAAAACTTTCTTCGCTATAGTCAGAAACCCAAAGTTGACACTGCCTTTTGGTTTGACTTATAATGAAATTTGATAAACCGTGTTATAGCTCTGGACGGTCTGTTTCGGAGGGAGGGAAAACTGGTGTCTGAAACTAAAGTTCGCAAAAACGAAACTATTGATGCTGCGCTTCGCCGCTTTAAACGTTCCATCGCTAAAGATGGAGTTCTAGCTGAGGTGAAAAAACGCAAGCATTATGAAAAGCCAAGTGTAAAGCGCAAGAAGAAGTCTGAGGCTGCGCGCAAGAGAAAGTTTTAGGAGGATCCTTCCATAATGAACCTGAGCGAAAGATTGACCGACGAAATGAAGCAAGCCATGAAGAATCAGGACAAGTTTAAGCTTTCCGTAATTCGTATGATGCGCGCGTCAGTGAAAAACTTGGAAATCGATCTCAAGCGTCCGCTGGACGATAAAGAAGTGCTTGATATATTGAGTCGCGAAATCAAACAACGTAAAGATTCCCTCCAAGAATTTAAAAAAGCCGGCCGTGATGATTTAGTAGCGGGTCTTGAGGTCGAAATTGAAATTATTAGTCAATACCTTCCCGAACAGCTGACTGAAGAAGAGATTCAAGAGATCGTAACGCAGACCATCCATGAACTCGGTGCTTCTTCCAAAGCCGATATGGGAAAAGTTATGAGTGCCCTTTTGCCCAAAACAAAAGGTCGCGCTGACGGTAAACTAGTAAATCAGCTCGTACAGCAGCATCTTAACTAACTAAACATTCGGACTCACAAAACACCCTTTAACCGGGGTGTTTTTTTGTTCGTCATTGGTGTAAATGGTATAATCTTGAAAACCGCATTGAAACATTTTGGCTTCATATACGTAAAAGGGTACATAACTAAAAAAGGAGGAACCTTCTTGCGCAAGAACCGAGGTCGAAGAAGATTGTCCGCCGCTCCTATTGTATTGCTCGCAGCAATATTACTGGTGACGCTTGCAGGATTGTTCGGTGTTCCAATGGAGCAAGCGAAGGCTGTGAACGATACCGGTCCGGCCGTATACGTCATTCCCGTAAAGCAAACGGTTGAATCGGGCCTTCAATCCTTTTTAGAGAGAGCCTTTGAAGAGGCTGGAGAAGCGAGAGCTGAGCATGTGATTCTCGTCATAAATACGCTTGGCGGAAAAGTGGTGAACGCGGAGCATATCGGTCATTTTTTACGTGAGAATAAAATTCCGACGACGGCGTTTATCGAGGGGAAAGCGGTATCGGCAGGCACGTACATCGCATTAAATGCAGATGACATCGTGATGCAGCCAGGCAGCACGATCGGTGCCGCAGCAGTCGTCGACGGCTCGGGCACATTAGTGAATAATCCGAAGGTAGTCTCGTTCTGGACTTCCGAGATGAGCGAATCAGCCGCATTGCAAGGCCGTGATAAAAACATCGCGGCAGCAATGGTTGATCCCAATGTGACCTTGGAATTGAAGGATAAGATCGGCAGAGACAAACAGAAAGGCGAAATTCTTACCTTGACAGCCAGTGAAGCCGAGAAAGTAGGCTATTCCGAGCATACGGCAGCATCTGTTGACGAAGTGATTAAGTGGCTGGGCTTAGAAGGTCGCACAAAGATTGAGGTGGCTCCATCCTTTGCTGAGAACACAGCCAGATGGCTCGTGAACCCGGTCGTAATGACCGTGCTGCTCATCCTTGGTATTGCTGGCATCGTGATCGAAATGCTTGTTCCGGGCTTTGGAGTGCCAGGTATCGTAGGCATATTATCGTTCGGCTTATATTTCTTCGGTCATTACGTGGCCGGATTTGCCGGAATGGAATCGGTCGTCTTTTTTATAATTGGTATTGCCTTGCTTATTATCGAGGTATTCGTTCCGAGCTTCGGCATTCTGGGCATTCTCGGCAGCGCGTCGTTGATAAGCGGAGTCGTAATGGCGGCATCTGATCCGATGACGGCATTCATCTCGATTGTCATTGCGCTGGTTGCGGCAATCATTCTGATTGCCATATTCGTGAGAATGAATAAAACAAGAGGAATATGGAACAAATTCATTTTGCGCGATAAGCTGACAACAGAGCAAGGCTACTTGTCAGCGGATGTTAAGGACTCGCTGCTGGGGCTGGAAGGGATTACGATTACACCGCTTCGCCCGGCAGGAACCGTTCTGATCGGCGATAACCGCATTGACGTGGTCACATCCGGCGAATTCGTTGATACGAATCGTACTGTCAAGGTCATCAAGGCGGAAGGCACTTGGGTCGTAGTCAAAGAGATTGTGAAATAGACTACAAAATATAACTTTTGGAGGTTGGGTCAAATGGATCCTTTGGTTTCCTTTTTAATTTTAGCAGTCGTCGTTATTATCGTGCTGTCCGTGTTCTTAAGCTTCTTTCCGATTATGCTGTGGATTTCCGCGTTGGCATCGGGCGTTAGAGTAGGTATTATTACGCTTGTCGCGATGCGCCTGCGCCGGGTCGTGCCGAGCAGAATCGTCAATCCGCTAATTAAGGCGACCAAAGCGGGTCTTGGACTTAACATTAATCAGCTGGAAAGTCACTTCTTAGCTGGCGGTAACGTTGACCGCGTCGTAAATGCGTTGATTGCTGCACAGCGTGCAAACATTCCGCTTATATTTGAACGCGCGGCTGCCATCGATTTGGCTGGCCGTGACGTGCTGCAAGCGGTACAAATGAGCGTTAATCCGCGTGTCATCGAGACGCCGATCGTTGCCGCGGTAGCTAAGGACGGAATTGAAGTGAAGGTAAAGGCTCGCGTAACCGTTCGTGCCAACATCGACCGGCTCGTCGGCGGCGCGGGTGAGGAGACGATCATCGCTCGTGTTGGCGAAGGTATCGTTACGACGGTCGGCTCGTCTAATTCCCACAAAGACGTGCTTGAAAATCCAGATATGATTTCCCGCACGGTTCTCGGCAAAGGGCTTGACGCTGGAACGGCGTTTGAAATTTTATCGATCGATATCGCCGACGTAGACGTAGGCAAAAACATTGGCGCGCATCTGCAAACGGAGCAGGCTGAAGCGGATAAGAAGATTGCGCAGGCGAAAGCGGAAGAGCGCCGTGCGATGGCCGTCGCCCAAGAGCAGGAAAACAAAGCGAAGGTCGTTGAAATGGAAGCTCGCGTTGTCGAGTCGGAATCACAGGTTCCGCTTGCTATGGCAGAGGCGCTCAGAAGCGGGAAAATCGGCGTCATGGACTATATGAACCTGAAAAACATCGAGGCTGATACGCAAATGCGCAGCTCCATTGGCAAGCAGGATGGCCAAACGGACAACAAAGACGGGCGATAAGGCCAAGCGCACCAACTCATAATTGCAATTAGCGTGACTGCGCCATGGAGGTGAAGGCAGTTTGAGAATCATTGAATTTCTGATGAACAACATATTTATCGTTGTTATTATCTTCGGAGCATTGGCTTCTCTATTTGGCAAAGCAGGCTCGAAGAAGAAACCGGGACGAATGCCTGACTTTGGCGGAGGCGGGCTGCCGAGAACATTATTTCCGCAAGCAAGCGACAGGGATCCAAACGTAGAACGGCCGCTTTCGGAGCGTACCGAAAGTCAGCCCGCCTATCGTACACGTCCAGAGCAGGAGCGCCAGTACTCTGCGAATGCTGCTCAAGCACCCAGAGTTACTGAATCACCTGCTGGGCCGCCGCAATTGCCGGCTCTTGAGCTTGCGATCCATAAGGCGGGAATGGCTAAGGCGAAGGTGCCGGACGCAGCAGAGCGCAAGCCAGGTGCCCAGAGCGCATTTGCAGCCTCTGTTCAAGCTGATGATATGCGAAAAGCAGTGATTTGGGCAGAAATTTTAGGTCCGCCCCGCTCGAAGAGACCTTATCGAAAATAACGAACGAACCGCCGAAGCATGCTGCTTCGGCGGTTTTTTTGTTTTTCGTGGCGGATGGTCTTCGAGGGCTAGATTAATCTCATATTTAGCTGGCTGATCGCATATTTTGGTACAGTACATGAAAATCGTCACCCCTCTGCTTTGCTATCGCAAGGCTTAGCTTCTGCTTACACAGCAGGTTTGCTCCACAAACCTTGAAGGAGGCAAAGATTCGTCCATGCGCCTTATAAAAAAGAAATTTCGCAAAATGACAGCAGAGCTACTGGATATGCCGCATGATGTCGTATATGATTTGCCGCGTCTTACGATGATTGGGGATTGTCAGCTGTACATCGAAAACCATCGTGGCGTCGTCCATTTTTCCAGCGAGCGTTTGCGGCTCGCTTTAAGCAAAGGAGAGCTGGAGGTAACGGGCAGCTCGCTTGTCATTCGCACGATTTGGACGGAGGAAGTGTTTGTGGAGGGTCAAATCTCGAACATCCAACTGATACCTTAAAATAAATGGTTTTAAGTTTGGTTTAC
>DATJKM010000141.1:0-21370 GCA_035491515.1 Candidatus Udaeobacter sp.
CATGGAAGCCAGGCGCACATATCGGAACATTCCGCGGCAATCAAATGGCTATGGCGGCTGGACTGGCCACGCTGAAATATTTGAAAGAAAATGACATCGCATCTAAAGCGGAGCAATTGGGCAATCGGCTGAGAGAACGATTAAATGAATTGAAAAGCGAAGTTGATTTTATCGGAGATGTCCGCGGCCGTGGTCTAATGATCGGCGTAGAGATCGTCAATGCCAACGCGGAGCTTGATCGGCTGGGACATTATCCGGCTTATTCTAAGCTGGCAAGCAGCATTCAACAGGAGTGTTTCAAGAGAGGATTGATTCTTGAGGTTGGAGGCAGACATTCTGCGGTGATGCGGTTCTTGCCCCCATTAATTGTAACAGAACAGCAAATCGATGAGATTATGCGGATATTCAGTGATTCTGTCTATGCGGCATGCGCGGCTTTGTATGCGGGAGAGCAAGCTTGACCGGAGAGCAAGGCTGGCGATACGGGTATGGTTAAGAGGAGTAGACAGGTTTGGGAAGGGAGAGACCGGAGATACATGCTGGAACAGCAAACGAATGATTTCAAAGCAGTGAGCAGTGTGGTATTAGCAGAGACGGCAACCATACGGGCATTGCTGAATTGTTATTTCAGGGAAATGAGAATAACCGATCCTCGAGTAAATAAGTCCGGTGAAGGAAATCCGCAATCTGGGCAGGGAGAAATGCTTGTCATCAGCTTTCCATCGATCGGGAAAACAATTACGGGAGCTTTGACTTATTATTCGAGGATCGGTCAGCATGCGTACGGAGACATATTCCACGAATCCGTTCGCGGCGGGTCACTTCGCCAAATAAATATGTATGAGTTGCTTGAGCTGCTGCTTGAAGAGTTGAGCCGGCTCCAAAATTGTGATAAAACCGGGGCTCACCGCAATATGATGAAAGTCCGTATCGATAATAGTCTCCAGAAGATGAGCCAATATATCGAACGCTATGTGAGCAATAAGCAGACTGCAGCTGACAAGAAGCTGGACTTCATTCATTCCGAACAAACGCTTTATTACGGACATCCCTTCCATCCTTATCCGAAAAGCTCGGAAGGCTTTGCCAGCGGCGACCTTGAGAAGTACAGCCCGGAGATGGGCGCTTCCTTTCAATTGCATTATTTTGCCATCCGAAAGGAATATGTTCATGAGGAATGGCTTGACGGAGAGGATCAAGCGCTGCCACCCTCTGTTCTTGCATTTGCCGGAGAGAAGTTAGGGCAGCTGGGACAAAATCCACTCGATTTCGCGCTGCTTCCTATGCATCCATGGCAGGTAAACTATGTGATCAGGAAGCCAGAGGTTCAAGCGTTGATGAAACAGTCGGCGATCATTAATCTGGGCGCTGCGGGTCCTGTCGTATATCCGACTTCATCGGTAAGGACGGTATGGGATCCTGCGGGGGGATACGGTTATAAGCTGCCGCTTCATGTCCGAATCACCAACCTTGTAAGGGAAAATACGCCGGAGCAATCGGCACGAAGCTTGGATGCGGCTAGAGTGATCCACCGGGTGAAGCATGAGCTAAACTCGGATCAGTTCAAAATTATTTCGGAAACGGGCTGCAGCAAAGTAAGGTTCGATTCGGATTCGGACGATTGGTCATCGAGCTTTACAGTTATTTACCGGCCTATCGTTGTGCCGGATGCTAGTACGTTTGTCGTGGCATCCCTGCTGGAGAGCTTCCCGGGAGAAGAGGAGCCGAAGCTGATTCAAGCGATTAGGCAAAGTGATCAAGGGCGGCTGCCGGATTTATATAATTGGCTAGCCTGTTATTTGCGAATTTCTATGCTGCCGCTTCTTCGAATTTTAGCGGAGAAGGGAATCAGCTTTGAAGCGCATTTGCAGAACTCGCTATTGTCTATCAAGAATGGTCTGCCAGATTGCTATTATGTCCGCGATCTTGAAGGCGTCAGTATCGATCGCAATAAAGCAGCGGAAACGGGCTGGATCAATACGCTTATCGGCGATCAGAGTCCTGTTCTCTATGAAGATTCAGAAGCCTGGCTCAGAACCAAGTATTATTTTTTCGTGAATCATTTGGGCTCACTTATCCATACGGTAGCCTCTTATCGCAAAGAAGATGAGGAAGGCTATTGGGGCATTGTCCGTAATATGCTCAAAGAAGAGAAATTAAAAGCTGACGAGCGGCTGCGTGCATACATTGACGATTTATTGCTTAGCGATGACTTGCCGGCAAAAGCGAATTTCACGAGCTGTTTCCAGTGGAGAGGAGAGACTCCGTCGTTTGTCCCTATTCCCAATCCATTAAGGGAGGGCTAGGTGCATCAGTCTTTACGTGGAGAAGGGAATGTGTCGTTACAGGTGGAAAAATGGAAACGAAACCTATGTATTCTGTACGTGGGGCAATTTCTGGCGATGGCCTCGACGAGCTGTGTCACCCCGTTTTTACCGCTTTATTTGCAGGAGTTAGGGCTTACCGATTCGGGAGAAGTTCGTTTGTGGACGGGAATCATTTATGGAGCCAATCTGCTTACGGCATTTGTTTTTTCGCCGATTTGGGGGAAGCTTGCGGACCGTTATGGACGTAAGCTCATGATTATTCGTTCCGGTATCGGGATGGCGGTCACCATTACCCTAATGAGTTTTGCCACAAGCCCTGTTCAATTGCTCTTCCTGCGTTTATTAAACGGGATGATGGCCGGATTTGGTCCTGCTGCGATCGCTTTAGTAGCAACGAACACGCCCAAAGAGCGGAGCGGGTATGCGCTTGGCATTCTGCATTCCGGGGCCGTGGCAGGCACCATGTGCGGTCCTTTATTAGGCGGCTTAATGGCAGACTGGTTTGGATTTAGCGCTGTGTTCCTCTATACCGGTTTAAGTATTTTTTTGGCTGCCTTGATCGTCATTTTTTTTGTGAAAGAGAAATTCGAGAAAAAAAACCGGAAAGAAAAGATGCCATTTTTGCAGGATTTCAAAAAGATCGTTTCCAGGAAACCGATTGGGCCACTGTTCGTCTCCGCCTCTATTATTCGATCTGCACTGGTGGGCACATTGCCATTTATCCCGCTATATGTTCAAGAATTAACGACAAGCCGGGACAACCTGGTTTTACTTGCCGGAATTACTGCGGCTGCTATGGGCGTAGGCAACATGATCGCCGCTCCGCAGCTGGGAAAACTTGGAGACAAGTTCGGCTCGCACTTGGTTTTAATATCTGCTGTATCCGGAGCGATTCTGTTCTCGATTCCGCAAGCCTTTGTCACGGAATTGTGGCAGTTAATCGTCCTGCGTTTATTAACCGGAGCATGCCTTGGCGGTATAATGCCATCCATTAATACGCTTATTCGTCATTTTGCACCGGAAGGAATGGAAAGCCGGACCTACAGCTATGTCAATTGCGCTATATTTTTTGGCGGAATGGTCGGAGCGACCGGAATGGGAGCCGTCTCTGCGCAATTCGGCTTGCCGATGATCTTTATTTGCTCCGCTGTTCTTTTGCTAATGAACAATATTTGGATGAAATATACGATATTTTCTGTCGTCAACATGAAGCGCGGCCCGGCGAATGCGGCTATCGCTCAGGATCATGGCCGCACGGAGGATATGAAATAGTTACTGGGACGCAGCAACTATCAATGGAATGGAGATGTTCGAATGAAGACAGTGGAAGCCTTACAGAAGGCGGAAGAAAAGGATTGGAGCTCAGCTTATCCATCTAATGATTATGCCAAAGTCGAGCAAAGAGTGCTCTGCCAGCTGATTGAGGCGGTTCTCTATGAAGAAATCGTAGTCCCCGCTCAAGGAGTTCAGGCAGCTGATGATTGTTCAGGGCAGCTTGTGCTTCCGGGCCAATCACAGGAAGGGGAACCTGTAGAATACATCGTTTACGGAACACGCAAATTCAGTTTTGGCCGCTTTCGTCTTAAGAGAGGATCGGTAAGGCGCAAAAGGGGAAATGAAGGTGAGACTGCGGCAACCTTGAGCAATTTCGTGGAGGAAGTGCTCGGTCACGTCCAGAAGAACGAACGTTTGATGATGCTGCTACAAGAACTGGAGAATACGCTGGCTAAAGATCTGCAGGCTCAATCCGACAGGTCAGCACGGCCTTTGCCAGAGACGCTGCTTGATTACGATGAAATAGAAGGAGATTTGGACGGACATCCGTACCATCCATGCTATAAATCACGAATCGGGTTTAGCTTACGGGAAAATGCGCTGTATGGACCGGAATTCAAACAAAATGTAAGACCGGTTTGGCTCGCCATCTCTAAATCTCAAAGTTATCTTTCGCTAGCAAACGGGAAAGATTATGAATCATTTATTCAACAAGAGCTAGGGCAATATATCTATCAGCAATATACGAATACGCTAACCGAACAAGAGCTGAATCCGAAAGACTATTTGTTTATGCCTGTTCATCCCTGGCAGTGGGAGCATATGATTCTGGTAAGCTTTCACCGACAATTGGCAGACAAGACGATCGTCCTGCTCGGCAGCGGTTCCGATGAATACCGGCCGCAGCAGTCTATACGCAGCTGGGCCAACCATACGGACAAGAAAAAAGCCTATATGAAGCTGTCGCTGAACATAGTCAACACGTCAACGAAACGGATTTTAGCAAAGCATACCGTGATGAACGCACCGCTCGTATCGGATTGGTTGTCTTCGTTAATCCAAAATGACGAAACCGCTATAAAGCTGGATTTTGTTCTCATGCCGGAATTTGCAGGAATCTCTTATGCTTACGAGAATCTTCCATCCACCGCACAATCAATTACGCATGGAAGCTTGGGGGTCATTTGGAGACAAAGCCTCCACAGTTATCTCAAGGACGATGAGCGGGCTGTTCCGTTAAGCGCGCTCAGCCACATGATTGGTGACCAGCCGCTTATTGAGCCTTGGATTCATAAGTTTGGCTTGGAAGCTTGGACGCGCCGAATGCTCGACATTACAATTACCCCTATCATTCATATGCTTTACGCACATGGAATCGCGCTGGAATCCCATGGCCAGAATTTAATTCTTATTCACAAAGACGGCCGTCCGGGCCGCTTGGCGATCAAGGACTTTCACGATGGTCTCCGGTTTTCCCGGGATCACCTGACACAGCCGGATGCTTGTCCGGGCCTTCATCTCGAGCCTGCTCATCATCGCGCGATGAATCGGCATTCCTATATGCAAACCGATGACTTATCGGCAGTTAAAGACTTTGTGCATAGCGCGTTTTTCTTTGTGTGCATAAGCGAGCTGGGCATATTTTTAAACGAGCAGTATGGCCTGGAGGAGACGGATTTTTGGAAAATGGCTGCAGAGGTAATCTATGACTATCAGAAAGAACATCCGCAGCATGCAGTCAACTTCGAACGCTATGATTTGTTCTCTGAAACGATACGGATTGAGCAATTAGCGAGAAGACGATTGTGGACAGACGGAGAAGTCGAGCCCAAATCCGTACCGAATCCTCTCTATCACTACCGGTTATCAGAAGGAGCAGAAGGATGAAATTAGAACATAAAAACGACGAGAATGTCATTAATCAAGCGGCTGTTGATGCCGAGCGCCATGTTATGGAAGATTTGGTCAATACTTTGCTGGCAGAGCATTTTTTTGATGAGCATGATGAGGTGGAACTTCTCTCACAAACCGAATGGCTGGACAGGGTTCAGCACAATGCGCTGATAGCTGCTATTCATCGGAAGCTTGATCCTTCGAGTAAAATAATGTTCTATCATTGGCGGCTGAACCTTGATCATGAGAGAATCATAGTCTTTCCTGTTCAACCGGCAATTGTTCAGCCATACCGCTATGATGCATCCGGGGGTGTTTACGAGGCGGGGCTTGAGGAGAACGGGCAGCTCCATCTCACGAGGCTTAATCCGCCGGACCTGATGCGGCATATTATTGCATTGTATGGAGATGATCCGATTACAATGGACCCGGATTGTGCAAACCGCCTAATGCATATGCTCGATTTGACTTTACGGCAATTAGGCTGGTCATTTGAAAACAAACAACCGGCAGCTGGCATTTTGGATGTGCCGTTAGCGTCCTCCTTCTTGGAATTAGAGAGGAAAGCGGCATTTCGCGACCGGCCCTTCCATCCCGTCTCCAAAGTTAAACTAGGCTGGACAGAAGATGAATACCGCAGCTATGCAGCGGAGTTTAGCCGGCCCATTAAACTAAATTGGATGGCGGTGAAATGCAGGTATCTCGTTAGCGGCTCAGGTGTGAGCAGGCCTCCAATAGAGCTGCTGCTTGATGAAGAACAGAGCAGGCTTATACGCGAGGAAATGGTCAGACGCGGACTCTCCGCCGAGGAGTACATGCCCATACCAGTCCATCCTTGGCAAATGGCTTCTGTACTGCCGCAGCAGCTGGATGCGGAAATTCAGCAGGGGATTTGTATCCCGTTGAACGTTGAAGCAGGTACGTTTTACTCCTCTTCTTCCTTACGGTCATTGATGCCTGATCATGGAGGCCCATTCCATATCAAGCTTCCGCTCGGCATTCATTCTTTAGGGGGGCTTCGATATCTTTCGGCGATTAAGCTTATGAACGGGCAGCGTGCGGAGCAATTGATGAGACAGGCCTTGGAGTGTGATCCTATTTTAAAAGAACGGCTGTTTCTGTGCGATGAAACACAGTGGTGGGCGTATCTGCCCGAAAACAGAGACTTGTTCGCCGATCATCCAAGACATTTGTCCGCTATGGCAAGACAATACCCTCATGAGCTGGTAGAGGACGAGGCTGTTCGTTTTGTACCGATGTCTTCACTGGCGGTTTATGATAAAGGGAAGGAAGGGCACTTGTTTGATGAATGGCTGCGCATGATTGGATCGACGGCAAGCGAGGCATCCATATTGCGTTTATTTAGAGAGGCATTGCTGCCTTATTTTGAAATTTGTTTCCGCTTGTTCCGGCTGGGCATGATGCCTGAAGCGCATGGTCAAAATGTGATTTTAATCCTGAAACATAGCAAAATAGAAGGCTTGCTGCTGCGTGATCATGATGCGCTGCGCTTGCATGTCCCTTGGTTAAACGCAAACGGACTGGAAGATCCCAAGTATCAGCTGCGGCCGGGTTACCCTGACTCCCTGTATCATGAGACGCCGCAAAAACTATTTTCATTCTTTCAGATGCTTGGCATCCAAGTCAACAGCTACGCTATCCTTGAGAGCTTGTCACGTTATTACGGCATCCAAGAGGAACGATTATGGCTTGAGCTTCAGGAATGTTTGGAGCAGGCGATGATGAAGGCTGACTTACCGGATGAAGTGAGGCGCACCGTGGAGACATGTTTATTTGCCAAGGAGACATGGCCTTGGAAACAGCTCATTCGGCCGCTCGTGAAGCGTCAAGCGAGGGTAGCGGGAAGCATGCCTTATGGACAGGGAGAAGTGACGAATCCGTTCAGCGTATGCATGAAGGCAGTTGGATCCTCTGTATGAGGCATTAAATGAGTACCGGAAAGGATGATGTATCCTGTGTTTCATATTCAGCCGAGAGTACAGGGGGTAACAACAGAGCTGTTAGAACTGTACCGGGAAATTAGTCCTTCGACGCTTGGCCATTTTACGGATTTTGGTTTTCTTAACGGGCTGCAGCCGCTTTACCGGCCTATTCAACTTATCGGTAATGCGGTTACGGTCCGGATTCCCCATATCGACTCTACGGCAATCAGCCATGCGCTAAAGCTTGTCCAGCCGAACGATGTTCTTGTTGTGGATATGTCAGGCGATGATCAGAGGGCATGCTGGGGTGAATTTAGAACCTATGCGGCGCTGGCAAAAAAAGTGTCAGGCGTCATCTTGTCCGGATGCGTCACGGATGTCCGCGCGATCGCAGGACTTGGGTTTCCTGTCTATTCGAGAGGAATCAGCGCGCTTACTACAAGATCTCTTGAGTTTCAAGGCGAGGTTAACACGACGATAAGCATATGCGGGGTAAGCATAAATCCAGGCGATCTAATTATTGGCGATGATGACGGCCTGTTTGTCGTGAACCCGGAACATGCCAGTGAATTAGGCCGCGCAGCATTGGAGAAACAGCATAAAGAGGCAATCCGCAGAAAAGAGTATGGTTACGATCAACAATAATGCGAAAACCGAGCCTCAGATCATGCTGAGGCTCGGTTTTCTTTTCGAAGGGATTCGTACCGTTCCCATCGATAAAACGGATTATCCATAGTAAATTGATAAATCAGGAAACCGTTCCTTCGTTCAATTGCAGACGGATCACATTCCATGAAGCTTTGCCGAGCACCGCTTTCACATATCCGTTATCCGCTTTAGCGCTGCCGTTGTTGCGAGGAACGACGTTGCTCGGATTCGTTTTGGTATTGCATGCTTTCACATCCTCATTTTCCAGGACGATATGCTCTATAATGCTCGCTTCTCCGAAGCTGCGAACGTCGACGTCAAGCTCGAGCCCTTCCGATAAATGCCGGTTAACAGCGAAGATGGTCACCTCGCCCTGCTCCTCATTGTATACGCTGATTGCCTCCAGGTATGGAACATCAGTGAAATCCTTCGAGTCGTATTTAGGCGAAGAAGTTATCGGGTGAAGCACCGTGCCTCTGCCGTAGAGAGACGCATGCATATAAGGGTAGTACGTCGTTTGCAGCCACAGCGGACCGCCGTTTTCTGTCATAATCGGCGCAATGACATTAATCAATTGCGCAATGCAAGCCATTTTCACACGGTCCGCATGCTTTAGAAGCGTAATCAAGAAACAGCCTACCGCAAGAGCATCCTCCAGCGTATATACGTCCTCGAATTCCGGAGGAGCCACCTGCCAGCGTTCATCGGCACGGCTTGATCCGATTGAATTCCAAACATTCCACTCATCCAAAGAGAGCATGAGCTTCTTCTTGCTCCGTTTCTTCGCTTTCACGTAATCGCAAATAGCGGTAACGCTGTAGATGAATTGATCCATATCGAGTGACTTCGCCAAGAAATTCGCGGAATCATTTTCATTATTGTTGTAGTAAGTGTGCAGAGACAAAAAGTCCACTTGCTCGTAGGTAAGATCAAGCACAGTAGCCTCCCAGTCCGCAAAGGTACTCATGCCGCTTGATGAGCTTCCGCATGCCACCAGCTCAATGGAAGGATCTACCCAGCGCATCGCTTTGGCGGTTTCGTTCGCGAGCCTGCCGTATTCCACCGCCGTTTTGGCCCCGATTTGCCAAGGTCCGTCCATTTCATTTCCAAGGCACCATGTTTTGAATTTATGCGGATCCTTGTAGCCATGAGAAATACGCAGATCGCTATAGTAAGAACCGGACGGATGGTTACAATATTCAACGAGATTTCTAGCCGCATCAACGCCGCGTGTGCCTAAATTGACGGCCATCATGACCTCTGAGCCGACCAGCTTCGCCCAATCCGCGAATTCGTTTGTCCCTACCTCATTCGTTTCCGTGGTCCACCATGCGAGATCGAGCAGACGTCTCCGCTCCGCTTTAGGACCAACGCCATCTTCCCAATTATAGCCGGATACGAAATTACCGCCCGGATAACGAATGATCGGAACATTCAAGGAACGAATCGCCTCCAGCGCATCGCGGCGGAAGCCGTTCTCATCTGCCGTGGGGTGACCCGGCTCATAAATGCCCCCGTATACAGCGCGTCCCAAGTGCTCGATAAAGGAGCCGTAGAGTCTGGGATCTACCGCCGAGACGGTAAAATTTTTATCGATTAGCATCGTTGATTTCATAGACACTGAATAAAATCCTCCTTTTTTTGAATTAATGAAAAAATTAATTCATAATTGTTGAAATCCTATATCATATTTATCATAATAGAAAAATACATGCAATACGATGGAAACGAAAATCTTAGAATTAACTAAATTACTAATTGTAGAAGCGGGTGTGCAAAAATGTATTTAACGACCGATGCGGAATCGCTGCGGGTATATGAGGCGCTGGCGAGTGAGGTCCGCTTGCAAATTATTGATTTATTATATACAAAGGAGATGCATATTAAAGAGCTGGCGTCTACACTATATTTAAGCAGCGCCATTGTCAGTACGCATGTGAACAAGCTGCAAAAAGCAGGTCTCGTCAGCTATAAAATGAAAAGGATCAACGGCGGAACCTATAAATATTGTTCGCTGGCTGCTGAATTTCTCCAAATCAAATTATCCCGTACGGCAGCTGAAGCAAGAAAGTTTGTCGAGGTTTCTGTGCCGGTCGGCCACTATACCGATTTCGAAGCGGCTCCAACCTGCGGAATCGCTACGACCGAGAAGATGATCGGCCATTATGACAATCCGACTTATTTTTTGGATCCCGAACGTGTTCATGCAGGCATTTTGTGGTTTGCCAGAGGGTTTGTCGAATATAAAATACCGAACTATTTATTTAAGGACCAGACGGTGCAGGAAATTGAAATCTCTTTGGAGATCGGTTCCGAAGCTCCGCATATCGATGAAAATTGGCCTTCGGATATTGAGTTTACGCTTAATGACCGGCTGCTAGGCGTATGGACAAGCCCCGGTGATTTCGGCAGGATGAGAGGCCGTTTATCGCCAGACTGGTGGCATAGCGATGTCAATCAATACGGCTTGCTGAAGGTGCTGCGAATAAATGAAAATGGGACCTTCATTGATGGCCAGCAGATTTCCGGGATCACGATAAAGGATGTGCCCTGGGACAGCAAGCAGTGGACGTTTCGTATCAGCGCGGAGGACATCGCTCGCGGCCGGGGAGGGCTTACCCTGTACGGAAAAGGCTTTGGCAATTATGATCAAGACATCGTAATTCGCAGCTATTATGAGTAAGGGGTTCCTGTTAGGAACAAGTAAAGAGATTTTTATAGCGGAGGTTAAGAAATGGCAATTTCTTGTCGCGTTCTTATTGTAGATGATGAATTATTAGTCAGACAGGGTATTAAGCATTTGCTGAACTGGGAGCATGAGGGATTTCAGATCGTGGGAGAGGCTTCAAACGGCAAAGAGGCGCTGGAGCTGATCGAGCGTATGGAGCCGCATATCGTGATTACCGATATCGTGATGCCCGTGATGGGCGGAGAGGAGCTGACCCGTGCTGTTAAGGCGCGCTTCCCGGAGATCGAAGTGATCATTTTAAGCAGCTTCGGGGAATTTGACTACGTGAGGTCGACTTTCCAAAGCGGAGTAGTGGATTATATATTAAAGCCTAAGCTTGAAGCTGTGCAGCTGCTCGAAATTTTGAAGCGAACCGCCCGGAAAATTCCTTCCTTGAAGCTTGTCGAATCGAACGACGATGGCAGCATTTCCATTAAGCTTGTCATCGATAAGCTGATATCCGGCTATGAGGTCGATGCTGAAAGTTCAGTAATCGCAGAAGCTTTTCCCCATAACAGCTTCTGTCTGCTTGGAGCCGATTTGAAGCAGCTGCCGGGAAAAAGCAAGGATCAACATGCCTCATCGCAATGGCTCGACGAAATAACCGCAGCGCTCGATGCCGGCTTGGAGCAAGCGGTATATTTTCCTGTTCCGACTGAGCCTGGCATAGCTGCCGTACTTGTTAATCTAGACAAAAGTGAAATGGACCGTTTGACCGGAATTGCCCGGAAGCTTGCTGCAAGTTCGAGGGAGCAGCTGCCGGAGATCGGCTGGACGATCGGCGAGGCATTCACCGATTTGAGGCAGCTCGGCACGAATTATAAGGATAGCTTTCTCAAGATAAACGCATACCGCTACTTTCTGCCTGCATCCACTCCATTAATTGTTCATAGCGAGCTGCCTGCAGCCGCGGATGAGGAATTGAAATTTAATATGAATCGGTTTACAGAGCTAATGAGCAGGCGGCAGTTCGAAGAGGCGTTTGACGAGCTGCGGCAATACGTACATCGCTCCTCTACCCAGTATAAAACCGATGTATACGCGTTTAAGTCTTTTTTGGGAAACATTATTTTTAATATTACGATTATGTTAGCCCGCCACGACATGGAAATGAAGAAGCTGGAGGAAGCTAAATATGCTTACTTCAAATCCATTAGCGAATCCAAGCATGTCAGCGGGGCCATGTCTCTCCTTGAGACGTTTATAAGTGAAGCAAACGCTGTTATCGAGTCGAAAAGGACAGCCGGCGGCAATCCGAATATGGCGCTGCTGCTTGAATATATTCGCCAGCATTATGCCGAGCCGCTCAGCCTGACGGAAATAGCGAAGCATTTTCACTTTAATCCGTCGTATTTATCAAGCTATTTCGCCTCGCATAATACGGAGGGGTTTAGCGAATATTTGAACAAGATCAGAGTAGAGAAGGCAGCGGAGCTTCTGCAGCAAGAGACGGCGTCCATCTCCGAAATTAGCGGAATGGTCGGCTATTCGGATCACAGTTATTTTACGAAGGTATTCAAGAAATTAACCGGCTTGTCGCCGAGCCATTACCGCAAACAATACATGGGCATAAAGAGGGATTAGGTTATGAGAGGCTTATTGGACAAATTTAAATATCACGGCCTTTTTATTAAAATGTTTATTGTCACGCTGGTAAGCATTATTTCAGTATCGCTGCTCACCTCGTTTGTCACGATTCAAATGTCGGAGCGTTTGTTTATGAATACGTTCAGCATTACAAACTCCAAGATCATCAGCCAAATTCAAGCGAATTTCGAGTCGTTCAACAATTCCATCGTTACGGCTTCGAATAATGTGCTGCAGAACGGCGCGATAAAAGGCTTTCTGACGAAACCGGATATGAACACGCTCTCCTCGTTACAAAGCTACTACGAGGCCAGCCAGCAGATGAAGCGGATCCAGTCCAATGTGGCTGCTTATCCGGTCACGATGACCATAATTGGCATCAACAAGAAAAGCCATTCTTCAGACAGCTATTACTGGCCGAACTCGCTGGAGAAGCTGAGAAACAGTATGTTGACCGCCAATACGCTCGTCGAGCCAAAACGGCTTATCTATCAATTGGATAAAGAAAATATAACCGGTTCTCCCGATGAGGATCCGGTTATTGTCGCATCCAGAGCGCTGATGGAACGAACGAGCGGAAAGCAATATGGCGTTCTTTATTTTGCGATAAGAGAAAGCGACTTTAAGCGGTTTTATGCAAGCTTCACGAGCAGCGGCAACGATGTCGTCATATTGGACCGGTCGGGCATCGTTGTATCAAGCAACCGTCATGAGCTAATCGGCAAAGCAGAACATGACCTGCTCGGCTACGCCAAAGAAATCGAACAACAAAAATTAAGTTTCAAAGATGTAAGCGTGATGGGGAAAAGCAGCCTGGTGCTCTCCGAATACCTGCCTGTTTATGACTTTTACCTCGTCAATCTCATTGATAAGCAGGAAGTGCTGAGCGAGATGGTCGATTTCAGAACCGTTGCGCTTATTTGCATAGCAATCGTTGTTGCCGCACTGATCATCGTTTTTCTCATCTCCAGACGTTTGACTAAATCTTTGACCTTGTTAGCCAGACAAATGTCCCGCGTTACGAAAAACAATTTCCATAACTATACAACCGTTTCGGGCAGCTATGAGATCAAGGAACTCGGAAAGGCATACAACTATATGCTCGATGAGCTGAACGAATATGTGAAGAAGCTGATTCAAACGCAGAAGGACCAGCGCAACGCAGAGCTCTCTGCCTTGCAAATGCAGATCAATCCGCATTTTCTGTATAATACGCTCGCCTCCGTCAAGATATTGGTGCAGCAGGGCAATAAGGAGAAGGCAGGGGCAACCATTAATGCGCTTATCTCGCTTCTGCAAAATACGGTAAGCAATATTAGCGAAACAATCACCGTAGCCCAAGAGCTCGTTAATTTGAAAAATTACGTTTTTATTAACCACGTACGCTATGGGGAGCAGATTACAGTTAATTATTTTATTTCCGGTGATTGTTACGGCTATCACATTCCTAAGCTAATCATCCAGCCTTTTATTGAGAATGCCTTCTTCCATGCCTTCCAGGAACGAAATGAAGGCTATATTTATGTGCTCATATCACGAGAGGAAAATGCGCTAGTATGCGAGGTAGTCGACAACGGCGTAGGGATGAAGGGTTACGGTCTTGAAAATGCCCCTCATAGCTCCATCAGCACAAGCCACTTCTTCTCCGGAATCGGCATCCGAAACGTACATGACCGTATAACGCTGCTTTATGGCGAGGAATTCGGCGTTACGATTGTAAGCGATGTTGGCGAGGGAACAAGAGTGAAAATCAGGCTTCCGCTGCTTCGAACCTAAAAAAAGTACCAATAAACAAATTTATTTCTAATTACATAATGCCGATTGGTAAGGTAACAATAGAATGACAAATCAACACAAATATATTGCTAACGAATCATTTTAACGGGTTGTTATAATGAATCTCGTTAGCAGGCAATCGCTTTCACCAAAGTGTTTTTAACAGATACTTAAAGGGGTTGAATATTGTGAAAAAACTACTCGCTGTTGTGTTGGCAAGCTTCGTGCTGCTGACGGCATGTGCGACCAAAGAAAACAATGTACCTAATAACGGCGAAACGGCCGCTGAAGGTACGAAGGAAATTACCGTATGGGCATGGGACAAAGTATTTAATATCGGTGCCATGGAACGTGCGAGCGAGGCCTACAAGGCCAAAAATCCGGATTCCGACTTAAAGGTCAACATTGTTGAAAATGCGCAGGCTGATATTATTCAAAAATTGAACGCAGGTTTGAACGCAGGCACGACAAAAAGCTTGCCGACAATCGTATTGATCGAAGATTATCGCGCTCAAAGCTTCTTGCAGGCTTACCCGGACGCATTCTTCGAATTAACGGATTTCATTAATCCGGCTGATTTCGCCGATTACAAAATCGGACCGACAAGCGTAGACGGCAAGCAATACGGCGTACCTTTCGATTCCGGAGTAGCCGGCTTGTATGTGAGAAGAGATTACTTGGAAGAAGCAGGCTATAAGGTTGACGATCTGCAGGATATCGACTGGAAGAAGTTTATCGAAATCGGCAAAGCTGTGAAAGCTAAAACAGGCAAAGCGCTGATTACGCAAGATCCGAACGACCTTGGTCTGATTCGAATGATGATTCAATCGGCTGGCTCTTGGTACTTGAAGGATGACGGCACAACGCCTAACCTTGCGGGTAACGAAGCGCTTAAGGAAGCGTTCGAAACTTATAAAGAGCTTATGGGCGCTGATATTGTGAAGGTGACATCGGATTGGAGCCAATTCGTGGGCGCATTCAACAGCGGAGAAGTCGCAGCTGTTCCTACAGGCAACTGGATTACGGCTTCTGTTAAAGCGGAAGCGTCGCAGTCCGGCAAATGGGCTGTCGTACCTTTCCCTAAGCTGGCGAACAACCCGAACTCGGTGCATGCATCTAATCTTGGCGGCAGCTCGTGGTATGTCATGAACGTTGACGGCAAAGAAGCGGCGGCAGATTTCCTGAAACAAACCTTCGGTTCCGACGTTGACCTTTATCAGAAGCTAGTAACGGAAATCGGCGCGATCGGTACGTTAAAAGCGGCTGCTGCAGGAGATGCTTATAAGAAAGCTGACGAATTTTTCGGCGGACAAAAGGTGATTGAAGATTTCGCCAAATGGACGGAGCAAATCCCGAAAGTAAACTACGGCATGCATACGTACGCGGTTGAAGATATTCTCGTTGTAGAAATGCAGAACTATTTAGGCGGCAAAGATATCGATGCGGTGTTAAGCGACGCTCAATCGCAAGCTGAAACACAAGTTAAATAAATCAGATTATACGGCAACTAAATAAAACCTGGGGCTTCTCCTTCTCCTGAATGGTAAGTTATATATCCGCCTGCAGGAGCTGGAGGAGTCTCCAAGGTTTTATTTCCGTAAAGAAAGGGGTTAGGCTAACGTGAAAGCAGCGAGGCCTGGCGTAAATATTCGCACGAGAGCTAACTTGACCGGTTGGATGTTCGTCATTCTGGCGGTTGTCATGATTGCGGCGTTCTATTTCTATCCGATGATTCAAGCTCTTCTATTGTCGTTCAAATCCGGTAAGGGAATGAACTTGAAGTTTACCGGCTTCGATAACTACATTCGGCTGTTCAGCGATACAACGTTTCTGACTGCGGTTAAGAACACGTTCATTTACTTGATTATCCAAGTGCCTATCATGATTGTTTTGGCAATGTTTATATCCGTATTATTGAACGACAGCCATTTGAAATTTAAAGGATTTTTCCGTACGGCGATTTTCCTGCCGGCCGTTACCTCTCTCGTTGCCTATTCTGTCATCTTCAAATATTTGTTTGCTACGGAAGGTCTCGTAAATAAACTGTTGACCAATCTTCATCTGATCGCAAGCCCGATTGAGTGGATTACCGATCCGTTCTGGGCGAAAGTGACGGTTATTATTGCAATCACATGGCGCTGGACAGGCTATAACATGATTTTCTATCTGTCCGCGCTTCAAAATATCGATCACTCGATTTACGAGGCCGCGAAGATCGACGGCGCCTCGTCTACGAGACAATTTTTCGGCATTACGGTGCCGCTGCTTAAGCCAATTATTTTGTTTACGTCGATTACATCGACAATCGGTACGCTGCAGCTGTTTGACGAAGTCGTTAACATTACGAAGGGCGGACCGGGGAATGCGTCGATGTCCATTTCTCAATATATTTACAACCTATCCTTCAAATATTCGGCCGATTTCGGCTATGCGGCCACGGTGTCGTATTCGATCGTGATCATGATTATCATATTGGCGTTCGTACAGTTTAAAGCGGCAGGTGATAAATAATGGATAAATTAAAACGGGTGTTTGTTTATATTTTTCTAAGCGTGGCTGCGTTCGTTTCCATATTTCCTTTTCTGTGGATGATTATCAGCGCTACGAATAAGTCGGCTGACGTTACCAAAGGCAGATTGATTCCAGGCAGCCAGCTCATCGAAAATATAAATAACTTGTTCACCACGGTAGACATTGTGCCGGCATTGCTGAACTCGGCAAAAATTTCGATTACAACGACTGTGCTGGCCATGGTCATTGCCTCCTTAGCCGGCTACGGCTTTGAAATATATAGAAGCAAGGCGAAGGATGTCGTGTTTACCATTTTGCTGCTCTCCATGATGATACCTTTCGCAGCTATCATGGTACCGCTCTATCAAATGTTCGCAGGCCTGTCGCAAGCGATACCGTTTATCGGCCTCGACACGCTGTCTGGCGTTGTATTGCCGACGTTTACAACGGCGTTTCTCATTTTCTTCTTCCGTCAAAATACAAAAATGTTTCCGCGGGAGCTGCTCGAAGCAGGCCGCATCGACGGTCTGAACGAAATAAGTCTTTTCTTCCGAATATTCATGCCTACGATGAAGACGACTTACGCCGCAGCCGGCATTATTACTTTCATGTCGAGCTGGAACAACTATTTATGGCCGCTCATCGTGCTGCAATCGCCGGAGAAAAAAACGATTCCGATGCTGATTTCAAACTTGGGCTCCAGCTACTCGCCGGACTATGCTCTTATCATGACGGCAATCGTCATTTCGACATTTCCGACAGCGCTTGTATTCTTCCTCATGCAGAAGCATTTTGTGGCGGGTATGACAGGCTCAGTGAAATAAGCATCAGGAAAGTCAGGTGGCTGCGCGCATCGAGCGCAGCCACCTGACTTTTAAATAATTTTAAGGGGAATATGTAATGAATAAGATAAAGCCGAATATAAGCTGGCTCGCCGATGTGAGCATATTTGCAGTGAACCGGTTGCCTGCGCACTCGGATCACCGTTATTACGAGTCATTAGAAGAAGCAGAAGCGACTGCGCCCATGGCACTGCGCCATGACCTGAACGGAAGCTGGAAATTCAGCTATTCCGTGAAGCCTGCTGATCGTCCCGAGCGATTCCACCAGCCGGATTACGATTGCGATGGTTGGAGAGATATCGAAGTTCCCGGACATATACAATTGCAGGGCTATGGCAAGCCTCAGTACGTAAATACGATGTATCCATGGGACGGACATAACGACATTCGTCCGCCTGCTATTCCAGAGGACCATAATCCGGTCGGCAGCTATGTCAAGTACTTTAAGGTGCCGGATAATATGCTCGGCAGACCTGTATATGTATCGTTTCAAGGGGTAGAATCGGCCTTTTATGTATGGCTGAACGGCGAATTCGTAGGCTACAGCGAGGACAGCTTTACGCCGGCGGAATTTGATCTTTCGCCGTACTTACAGGAAGGCGAGAATAAGCTTGCTGTAGAGGTATATCAACGGAGCACGGGCAGCTGGCTGGAGGATCAGGATTTCTGGCGTTTCTCGGGCATTTTCCGCGACGTTTATTTGTATACCGTCCCGAGCGTGCATGTTCGCGACCTATTTGTGCATGCCGAACTGGATAAAACTTATACGAACGGCAGCCTGCGCGCGGATCTGAAGCTGGCGGGACAGCTGCCGTCTTGCGTTAAGCTCGAATTGAAGGATGACGAAGGGCAAACCGTTGCGACAGCTGAATCGGAACCGTCAGGTAGCGAAAAATTGTCGTTGTTCATCGATGCGGGCAAAGTGAAGCCATGGAGCGCAGAGAAACCCTATTTATATACGCTGTATATTACGGTCTATGATCAAGAAGGCAAGCTAGTCGAAGCGGTTCCGCAGAAGGTCGGTTTCCGCAAGTTTGAAATGATCAACAAAATGATGCACCTCAACGGAAAGCGCATCGTATTCAAGGGCGTAAACCGTCATGAATTCAACAGCCGCAGAGGACGGGCGATTACGAAGGAAGATATGCTGTGGGATATTGCCACGCTTAAGCGCAACAATTTGAACGCTGTCCGAACATCTCATTATCCGAATCAATCGTACTGGTATGAGCTGTGCGATATTTACGGCATATACGTGATTGATGAGATGAATCTGGAAACGCACGGTTCTTGGCAGAAGATGGGGGCGGTTGAGCCGTCGTGGAACATCCCGGCAAATAAGCCGGAATGGCAGCCTATTGTGATGGATCGGGCGATTTCGATGGTTGAGCGCGACAAGAACCACCCATCGATTCTTATTTGGTCGGTCGGTAACGAAGCGTATGCGGGCGAAGTGTTGTTAAACGTATCGAACTATTTCCGCGAGACTGATCCGAGCCGGCTTGTTCATTACGAAGGCGTATTCCATAACCGCAAGTATAACGACACTAGCGATATGGAAAGCCGCATGTATGCTAAGCCTGCCGATATTGAGGAGTATTTGAACGATAACCCGCAGAAGCCTTACATTAGCTGCGAATATATGCATGCGATGGGCAATTCGGTAGGGGGCATGCACAAGTATACGGAGCTGGAGCAGAAATACGCGATGTATCAGGGCGGCTTTATCTGGGATTATATCGATCAGGTCATTGTGAAGAAGGACCGTTACGGCAAAGAGTTTCTCGCATACGGCGGCGATTTCGGCGATCGCGCGACCGATTACAATTTCTGTACGAACGGTATTGTTTACGCGGACCGCAAGGAATCTCCGAAGATGCAGGAGGTTAAGTTTCTCTACCAGAACATCAAGCTTATTCCCGACCGCCTAGGCGTGAAAGTCATAAATGAAAACCTGTTCGAAGGTACGGATGCTTATGATCTGGTTATTGCGCTTCATCATGAGGGCAAAGAGATTTTCCGGAGCAGCACAGGCATTGATGTAGCTGCGCAAAGCGAGGCATACATGCCTTTAGCACTTCCGGCTGTTGATGAGCCTGGCGAATATGCCCTGCATGTTTCGCTTTGTTTGAAAGAGAGCAATTTATGGGCGGCATCCGGATATGAAGTTTCGTTCGGACAATACGTGCACCAAATAGAAGGACGTGCTGCGTCCGCGAAGCCGGAAGGAACGCTTCGTGTAGTGGAGGGCGACGTTAACATAGGCGTTCATGGCCGAGACTTCAGCGTCATGTTCTCGAAGCAGGCGGGAACTTTGATTTCATTGAACTATGCGGGCAGAGAGATGATCGCCATTCCGCCGGCTCCGTTATTTTGGCGTGCGACAACGGATAACGATAAGGGCTTCTCGCTCGGCTTTGATTCCGGCGCTTGGTTCGCAGCCAGCTTAACGCGCAAATGCACCGGTGTTGAACTGGAGGAGCAGGCAGGAAGCGCCACCGTTACGTTCCGTTACAAGCTCAGCATTAGCGCGGATGTGCTTGTGACCGTTGCATACAGGGTGCTTGCTGACGGCAGCTTGAATGTAAAATCGCGTTACGAAGGTGCGGAAGGGCTGCCGAAGCTGCCGATTTTTTCACTATCGTTCAAGGTGCCGGCCGATTATTGCCATTTGGATTGGTATGCGATGGGACCGGAGGAAAACTATATCGACCGTGCGTTCGGAGCGAGGCTGGGCGCGTTCAAAAATAACGCCGCGGACAATGTATCAGCGTATGTTGTGCCTCAGGAATCGGGTAACCGTACGGGCGTACGCCGCGTGAGCGTTACCGATGACAGTGGCCGCGGGATTCGCATTACTGCACCTGCGGCGCAGCCGGTAGAATGCAACATTTCACCGTACACGGCATTCGAGCTGGAAAGTGCTTACCATCATTACGAGCTGCCAAGCGTGCATTATACTGTTGTCACAGTAGCGGGCAGGCAAATGGGCGTTGGCGGTGACGACAGCTGGGGGGCGCCAGTGCATGATGAGTATCTGATTCAAGCCGATCAAGAGCTTTCATTTGAATTTAACATTCATCGCATATAATGAAGAAGAATGATTGGAATAGCTTCCATAAAAAAAGCAGGGCTAATGCCCCGCTTTTTTTATTTTAAAGAAACAATCAATGGGAATCGTTCATCCGCTTCAACAATTGATCCTGAATGCGATCATCGTCTCTTACAATTCCTGCTCCAGCCAGCAGGATATAAATGATGCCGCCAAAGAACAGTACGCTTAAAATAATAATATAAGTCACAGCTTCACTCTCCTCTTTTATCCGTCAAAATCGTTTCAAAGCTTGCGAGAATGCCGTTATTCCAGCTTGGATTTCTTCAAGCTTAGGTTTCGCATAGCTAAACCTTATATACCCCGGCTCCGAGCCGTACACGCTTCCGGGTACAAACACCACGCCTCTTTTTATCGATTCCTCCAGCAATTTCGCATCGTCAATGCTTTGATTGATTTTGCACCATAAATTCAGTCCGCCTAGCGGAAGATCAAAGCTTATTCTTTCCTGCAGCGTATCTCTTAAGGTTTGTACCATAATTTGCTGCTTCTGAAATAAAGCTTGTCGCAATTGCAGGAGATGCCCATCAAAATGCCCGGAAGTAATGAGCCGTTCTGCGACCCATTGCGACAGAATGCTAAGGCCAAAATCCATCTGCTGCCTTGCGTCGGTTAACCGGTCAATGACCGATTTGGGGGCTACCATCCAACCGATTCTTAGCCCGGATGCGGCTATTTTTGACAGGGAACCTATATAGAGCACGCTGCCGTCCGTATCCATCGATTTA
>DATJKM010000142.1:0-38645 GCA_035491515.1 Candidatus Udaeobacter sp.
CATTGACAAGACGATTGAGGGTGCAACCTTCGTTGCAGACATCACAGGGCCGACTAATCAGGATGTCACTATTACGATCAGTTATCCGGTCGACGCGGTTGTGAAGGAATATAAAATAGGCGACAGCGGCGCATGGACAGCGTACACCGAACCTGTGGTCGTATCGGCCAACGGCACGGTTTATGCGCGGAGCACGGATGCTGCGGGCAACGTGGCGATCGTGACGAGCTACACGCTCAGCAATATCGATAAGACAGCGCCGGCGGATCCAGCGTTATCGGCTGATACTACAGTTCCAACCAATCAAATTGTCACCGTAACGATCAGCTATCAGGACGACGCGGCGGTGCAGGAATTCAAAGTAGGCGGCAGCGGCGCATGGACAGTATACACCGCACCAGTGGTTGTTTCCGAAAACGACACGGTGTATGCGCGAAGCACGGATGCCGCGGGCAACGTATCGAATGTCAGCAGCTATGCCGTAAGCAATATCGATAAGATTGCGCCTGTTACAGCCGCAACTTTAAATCCGGCAGCGCCTAACGGCAGCAACGGCTGGTATACGTCGGATGTGACGGTAAGCCTGTCTGTAAATGACAATTTATCCGGTGTGGCAATGACCGAATATCAGGTAAACAACGGGTCCTGGATTACTTACACGGGTTCCATTCCAGCCTTTGGCGATGGGGTGTATACCGTCAATTTCCGCAGTATGGATCTGGCAAGCAATGTAGAACAAATCAAAACCGCCCAATTTAAGGTTGACAAGACGGCGCCGGAGCTATATGTCCAATTGGATCAAACGTCAATTTGGCCGGGAAATCATAAAATGGTGACCGTTAATGCCGTGCTGAATTCGTACGATGACGAGTCAGGCGTTGAATCTGTGGTGTTAACATCCATTACGAGCGATCAACCAGATAGCGGTCTAGGAGATATTGAGGCTGATTTCGGTACAGCCGACACTTCATTCAGCTTGCGTGCGGAAAAAGCACACATCTATACCATTACGTACACGGTAACCGACAAAGCGGGCAACAAAACGGCAATTTCTGTAACCGTCACAGTGCCTCATGATCTAGCCGAACAATAACTAAATATCACCAGGATAAGAGAGGAAGGCCATTGTGCCTTCCTCCCTGTTATATCTAAAGCGTCGATGATGTGTAATTGATTAGAAGAAATTTCTGGTTTCGTCCGAAGCGGAAAGTGAACGATTTACCAGTTCGGAAATAAACGGCAGCCTAGGGACCTTCTTTTCAAGTCCAACGCTGCCGTTTTCATGCTCGTATGTTTAATCCGTATTTTCCGATGGGTTGTACAGCGAGGGAATGCTTTCAGGTCGGGCTATTGTTGTGTAGGTTCGAACATAGGACGCAAAAGGGAAATACAGTTAAACTGTCGAACATAATAATAATATTTATCACACCGCTGCAATTGACGGCGTAGAACGGTGGTTATTATGTCTACACCAATTTTATCTACTAAACTATTTATCCCCCCGCCTCGGTCTAAAGTTGTCCTCCGCCCCCGCCTGATCGAATGTCTGAACGAGGGTATGCACCGCAAGCTGACCCTCATCTCTGCTTCCGCTGGCAGTGGCAAAACCACGCTTGTCAGCGAATGGCTCGCCGGTTGCTCGCAACCAGCCGCCTGGCTGTCACTGGAAGAAGGGGATAACGATCCTGTGCGTTTTTTGACTTACCTCTATGCTGCTTTGCAGACGATTGCCGCAAATATTGGAGAAGGTGTGTTTGGTCTGCTCCAATCCCCTCAGCCACCGCTAATCGAATCGATGATAACGGCCTTGCTCAATGAAATCACCGCCATTCCGGAACATTTTGTTCTTGTCCTAGACGATTACCACGTTATTGATGCCAAACCAATTGATAATGCCATCGCCTCTCTACTTGAGCGCATGCCGCCACAGATGCATCTGGTCATCGCGACCCGCGTGGATCCAAGTTTACCATTGGCACAGTTGCGTGTCAGGGACCAATTGACTGAAGTGCGTGCCACAGATTTGCGCTTTACCTCCGCCGAAGCTGCCGAATTTCTGGGCCAGGTGATGGGGCTAAACCTTTCATCGGAAAACATCGCCCTGCTTGAATCCCGCACAGAAGGCTGGATTGCCGGCCTGCAATTAGCCGCTCTTTCCATGAAGGGACATAAAGATCCCGCCAGCTTCATCCAATCTTTCACAGGCAGCCACCATTACGTAGTTGACTATCTGGTTGAAGAAGTGCTGCAACGGCAATCCGGGAGCGTTCAGACGTTCTTGTTACGCACATCTATCCTCGAACGGTTGTGCGGCCCTCTTTGCGATGCCGTTCTTCGCAGGAGCGCCTCGGAACACTTCACTCATTCTGCTTCCGGGCAAGAAATCTTGGAATATCTCGAACACGCCAACTTATTCATCGTCCCGCTGGACAATGAGCGGCGTTGGTACCGCTATCACCATCTCTTTGCTGATTTGCTGCGGAATCGGCTGCACCAGAGCATCACTTCGAATATAGGGGATGATGAGAGGGTCGTGGCTGAATTACATATACGTGCCAGCATATGGTATGAAGACAATAGCCTTGCGATTGAAGCTTTTCACCATGCCGCTGCCGCCAAGGATATCCAGCGCGCCGCTCGCCTGATGGAAGGAGAAGGGATGCCCTTGCTCTTTCGTGGAGCGGTGTCCCCTGTAATGAATTGGCTGGATTCAATGCCAAACGAGGAACTGGATGCAAGGCCCTCGTTGTGGGTGATGTATGCCTCTGC
Source organism: Candidatus Udaeobacter sp. (assembly GCA_035491515.1). Classification (GTDB taxonomy): domain Bacteria; phylum Bacillota; class Bacilli; order Paenibacillales; family Paenibacillaceae; genus Pristimantibacillus. The sequence goes on from DATJKM010000142.1 coordinate 2,770, forward strand.
GTTGCTGTTGGCGGGTCAAATGACCGGCGTTGAACAGAAACTGCAAGCTGCTGAAAAGGCGCTGCATGATGCTGAGCAAGACGATAAGACCCAAGATCTTATCGGACATATTGCCGCCATACGCGCCACGCTGGCTGTTAGCAAGCACCAATACGAAATCATCATTGCCGAGTCGCGTCGTGCTCTGGCATATTTGCACTCGGATAACCTGCCTGTCCGCACAGCCACTACCTGGGCACTGGGATACGCTTACCAGCTCCAGGGGGATCGTGCCGCGGCTAGCAAGGCCTATGTCGAAGTAATATCGATCAGTCAGACGATCGGGCATGTCATAATCACCATTATGGCTACACTCGGCCTTGGGAACATACAGGAAGCAGAAAACCAGCTTTTTGTTGCGGCTGAGACCTATCGGCGTGTTCTGAATATGGCAGGTGATCCGCCGCTGCCGGTTGCTTGCGAGGCGCATCTAGGCTTAGCCCGTATATTTTATGAATGGAACGATTTGGATGCCGCTATGCATCATGGTCAACAGTCCGTCCAACTGGCGAAGCAGTTTGAACACACGGACAGAGTCGTTGCAGGCGAGGTGCTTCTCGCAAGACTGCAGCTTGCGCGGGGAGAGGTGAGCGGCGCAGCCGCTATTTTAGCGAAGGCTGACCATTTCGCCCGCCAGCAAAAATTCGTGAATCAGATACCCCATATTGCTGCCGCAAATGTGCTTGCGCTGCTTCATCAGGGAAATCTGGCTGCCGCCGCTCATCTGGCGCAGAAATACGAGCTTCACATCAGCCAGGCCCGGGTGCACCTGGCACAGGGAGACACGTCTGCAGCATTAGCGGTGCTTACGCTTTTTCGAGAGCTGGCGGAGGCAAAGGACCTAGCGGATGAACGACTCAAGGTAATGATTATGCAAGCGCTTGCTCTGCATGCGCATGGAGAAAGGTTCAAGGCCGTGCAGCTGCTTGCAGACGCTCTGACGATGGCTGAGCCTGGCGGCTTCATCCGGATTTTTGTCGATGAAGGTATTCCGATGTACAGGTTGTTATGTGAAGCAGCTGCTCATCAAATGATGCCGAACTATCTAGGCAAGTTGCTGGCTGAATTTGAAGCCGAGGAACTGAAAAGTGAAGTCAAATCTGATCAGCGCCTAGCCCAGCTGGACAAGCCGCTTATCGAACCTCTGAGCGGGCGGGAGTTGGAAGTACTGCGCCTCATAGCACAAGGACTTTCGAATCGTGAGATTAGCGAGCGGCTTTTCATCGCGTTGACTACAGTTAAAGGGCACAACCGGATTATTTTTGACAAATTGCAGGTAAAACGGCGTACCGAAGCTGTAGCATATGCCCGCAGGTTGGGTCTGTTATGAGAGTTACCTGCTTAACAGCTCACAACAATTTCTAAAACAATACTTAAGTATCTATATGTCAATACCTTGCTGCAGATATACTAATTGCAAATTGAGGTATGGAGGAATCCCATGAAAGCGATTGTATGCACAAAATACGGATCACCGGATGTTCTGAGGCTCAAAGAGGTAGAGAAATCTACTCCCAAGGACAATGAAGTACTGGTAAAAGTTCATGCGACAACAGTAACATCAGGGGATTGTAGAGTTCGAAGTTTCAACAGTCCTATCTTGTACTGGCTCCCCATGCGAATATTTTTAGGCCTCAGAAAACCAAGAAAGCCTATACTCGGGGTGGAGTTGGCGGGCGAAATAGAGGAAGTGGGAAACAATGTTAAACGTTTCAAAAAAGGTGATCAGATTTTTGCATTTACAGGTATGCGATTTGGTGCTTATGCCGAGTATATCTGTCTGCCAGAAGACGGATTGATGGCAATAAAGCCGGCTAATGCGACCTATGAAGAAGCCGCTGCCGTTCTTTTTGGGGGAACGACAGCCTTGCATTTTCTTAGGAAAGGAAATATTTTGAAAGGTAAAAAAATTGTTATCTATGGAGCTTCCGGAGCGGTAGGGACTTCTGCGGTACAACTTTCCAAGTACCATGAGGCAGAAGTTACCGGGGTATGCAGTACGTCAAATATAGAATTGGTGAAATCTTTGGGAGCCGATAAGGTCATTGATTACACGAAGGAGGATTTTACGGAAAGCGGAGAGCTTTATGATATTATCTTTGATGCTGTCGGGAAAAATACGAAATCAAATTGCAAGAAAGCGCTAGCTCCTAACGGGACTTATGTGTCAGTTGAAGGGCAGGGCATTGCAAAGGAACGGATTGAAGATTTAATTTTCCTCAAAGAGCTTATGGAAACGGGGAAAATAAAATCTGTCATAGATAGACGCTATCCGCTGGAACAAATTCCCGAAGCCCATCGATATGTAGAAAAAGGGCATAAAAGGGGAAATGTAGTCATCACGGTGGAGCATGATAATAGAATCTGACAAATAGAACATTCAACGCAGCCTGATAAGGGTTGCGTTTTTTATTTGTTGAGGAACTTATAAATATATTTATCGATAGTTTATCATTTCATAATTTGTTTTAACGAACCTCGGGACTTAGAATAAGGAAGTAATGGGAAATGAGGAGGGAAAACATGAAAGTTTTTATTACAGGCGCTACAGGCTATATTGGAGGATCAGTAGCAAAGGTATTGCTTGAAGCAGGGCATGTGGTGTATGGCTTGGTACGAAATCCCGATAAGCTTGAACCCCTTAGACAAATAGGCATAGAGCCTGTACTGGGAACATTGGAAGATACGGAGATACTAACCAAGTACGCTCAATTGAGTGATGCGGTCATTCATACTGCCGACTCCGATCATCGAACAGCCGTTGAGACATTTATTAACGCTTTGCGCGGCAGCGGAAAACCATTTTTGCATACATCCGGTTCAAGTGTGGTTGGCGATGATGCACGGGGCGACTATGAAAGTGAACAAATTTATGAAGAGGAAACGCCATTTGTGCCAATGGATATAAGGGAAGATCGTGTAGCGATTAACAAGCTTATACGTAAGGCAGGAATAGATGAATGGGTCAGAAGCGTTGTCATTGTCCCTTCCATGATTTACGGAGATGCGCTTGGATTACCGACCGAAAGTGATCAATTACCTCAGATTATCCGCAAGTCTCGGGAAATGCATGCAGGTGTTCATGTAGGTAAGGGAGTTAACCGCTGGTCCAATGTTCATATAAAAGACTTGGCACAGCTGTATTTATTGGCTCTTGAGAAAGCACCGTCTGCTTCTTATTTCTTCGCTGAAAATGGAGAAGAGTCTTTCCAAGACATTGCAAAGTCGGTCAGCGAAGCGCTCGGTTTTGAAGGTAAAACAATAAGTTGGCCAGCCGACCGTGCAATTGAGGAGCTTGGAGATTGGGCGCGGTTTGCAATTTCTTCCAACAGTCGTGTGCGTGCTGTACATGCAAGAAACTTACTCGGATGGACTCCGGTAGAAGAACCGATGCTTAGTTGGATTAACAAAATAACTTGAGCCGAGCGCCCAACTTTATTAAGCGGCGTGAAAAAGCGCTGCGGGAGAGCGGAATCGCTGGAAGCTATGAGGTCAGGGGTTCATTCCCACAGGCTCCACCAAAACAAAAAAAACCACTTTATTCGAAGTGGTTTTTTTGTTTTGGTGGAGAGCCATCAGCTAACCCTTCATAATTTAAGCACAAAATGTCGGATCGCTCCGATCCATTCATGTTACTCTATTGGTGAGAGGAGGTGCAGAATGATTTTGCTTGAAAAGATGAACCGTGCGTTAACTTATATTGAAGAAAATTTGATTAATGAAATTGATTATAACGAAATAGCAAGAATAGCTCTTTGTTCGGAGTATCATTTTAAGAGGATGTTTTTATTCCTTTCAGGCGTTTCACTTTCGGAATACATTCGCCGTAGACGTCTTACTCTTGCGGCTTTCGAGCTTCAAAATAAAGACATCAAAATTATTGATATAGCGATAAAGTATGGATATAACTCTCCTGACTCTTTTACTAGAGCTTTCCAAAACCTGCACGGCATAACGCCGTCAGAAGCTAGAAATAACGGTCAATCTCTGAAAGCCTATCCGCGAATGACCTTTCAATTAATAATTAAAGGCGGGGTTGAAATGAACTTTCGTATTGAAGATAAAGAAGCATTTCGGATCGTTGGTCTCAAGAAAAGAGTCCGTATTATTTTCCAAGGGGTTAATCCGGAAATTGCAGCTATGTGGAAAAGCTTAAATGATGAGGTGATCAATTCTCTTAAGGAACTGTCTAATGTCGAGCCTTTGGGCTTGATCAGCGCATCTACGAACTTTTCTGAAGAACGAATGGAGGAGAAAGGGGAGCTTGATCATTATATAGGCGTGGCAACGACTGGGGAATGTCCGGATAACCTTGCACAGCTTGAGGTTCCTGCATCAACATGGGCTGTATTCGAAGCGGTCGGACCGTTTCCTGATACTTTGCAGAATGTTTGGGGGCGCATTTACTCTGAATGGTTTCCTTCCTCCATCTATGAACAAACAGAAGGACCTGAAATGTTGTGGAACGAATCTAAAGATGTAACATCATCAACGTTTAAAAGTGAAATATGGATACCGATTATTAAAAAGCAGTAATCAGGGGAAGATCGAAAAGCCGCTAAACACAAGGATTTCCAAGTGTTTAGCGGCTTTTTCATGAAAGCTCTTCGGCGTTTATTGCTAAGCGGCCCTTTTAAAAATAGCCTTGGACTGTTGATTTGGCCGATCCTTAAGCGCCAGAGAGATGAAGAATAAACAGACCATGAAAACGATCGGCAGCATAAATCCTTGAGAAGGGCCGAATGATTCGGATACGGCGCCTACAAGCCACCCGGAGAAAGCGCCGCCGATTCCGGCCGCTACATAAACAAGACCGAGCGCCGAGCCTCCGGTTTCGGATTGCTTGGTGCAAAGACCCGTAGCGGTAGGGAACAGGACGGAGAAAAAGAATCCGGCTGCCGCAAACATGTAGATCAAATCATTTGTAAAAAGCTTGCTTAAGGTTAATACGATAACGGCTAGGCCGGAGAAGACGATAAGCGTTTTCTTTTCACCGATGAAACCGCTTATAAACCCGCCAACCAATCGGCCGATGGTGAACAAGATTGAGAATATGGAAATGATGGTGGCGACCATAGCTGTTTTCTCTTCGGCTGAGGCGCCATTTAAATTTAGAGACTGCAAATAACTAGGGAAGAAGTTCATAAAGGCCACTTCTGCAGACACATAGAAAACCAAGAACATCATGACAAGGACGAATTGATTGTTTTTAAGCATGGTCACAAAGGCGCTAATATTAATTTTGGCGGCCTTTCCTTCGTTTATATTGATCTTCGAAGTATACGCTATGAAAACAATAAGAAGGACGGTAATTCCGATGTAGAACATGCGCCAAGAAAGGCCGGCTGAGAACATCGCGTTGAGGACGACCGGCGTTACAAACATGCCGATGCCGTAAACCCCCATGGAGAGATTAAACATCATCCCTTGCTTCCGGGGATATAAGGCGGGCACAACCGCATTGGAAGCAACGGTCATTGCGCCAAGCCCGAACCCGACAATCAAATAAAATCCTAAGAAAAACATAACGGTCGGGGCTAAACCGGTACCAAGCATACCAATCCCCATAATGATAGATCCGATAATGGTCATCAGCTTCAAACCGCGCTTATCGGTATAGTAGCCGGTAATCAAGCTCGCGATTACAAATCCCCACTGGAATATAAAGACGACAAGTCCAAATTGACTCATATCCAGGCCGATATCGCGTTTGACTTCCTCCAAAATAATTCCTTTGGTACTTGAAATACCACCCAAAAGAAACATAGTGAAAGAAATTAGAATTAAGGCGGGAAGCTTCCGTAAAGCCGACATCAATAGCATCTCCTTTTCCGATGATCTTTTTTTGAAAACGTTTGCTTTGTTCTCTTTTTGAAAAGCTTTTCAAGAAAATTCTACTAGAATTATATAAGACAGACGAAGAATCGGTCAATAAAAAAAACTTTAATCAAAGCTCTCAAACGATTCCGGACCGTTTTTGCAGCATAAAAAAACCGAAATCTGTGGGCAGATTTCGGTTTAATTCCGGTTCCATACCGTATCTCTTACGATGATTTCATGCTCGAGCAGCAAGTTTTTGTCCGGTTTTTGCGAGGTCTCAATCCACTGGTACAGCAACTCGGTCGATTCCTTCCCCATTTGGTAGATCGGCTGCGAAACGGTTGTCAAAGCGGGAGTAACCATGCGGGACAAATTCAAATTGTCGAAGCCGATGATTGAAATTTGTCTAGGAACATCTATGCCTCTGCGCTGCAAGAAGGCCATGGCCCCCAGAGCCATCGTATCGCTGGCTGCGAAAACGGCGGTGATTTCAGGCATCAACCCGTATAATTTACGCATCGCCTCATAGCCGCTGTCGAAATGCAAGTCCCCAAATACAACCTGGTTTTTCTCAAACGGGAGCTGATGATCAAGCAATGCCTTACGGAAGCCATCCCATCTCGGTTTACCGGCAATGGGGTCATCGATGCCGCCGCTGATCATGCCGATCGCTTTGTGCCCGCTTTTGATCAGGAAGCAAGCGGCATCATAGCCGGCCTGGAAATCATTCACTTTAACGAACGGCAGGCTAAATTCCTCGCTCCCGGTAGCCACCAGCACGACCGGAATTTTAAAGCTATCAAAGCAATCAAAATAGGTTTTGGTAATGGGACGGCTCGCGAAGATCATCCCGTCGATCTTTTTCTTTTTGAAATAGGCCATATATTCCAAAAAACGGATTTCGTTCTCATCCGTATTGCAAATAATCACATTGTTTTTCTTCGCTCTGGCCATATCCTCAATCCCGCGGAATAATTCGGCGTAGAAAGGATTGGTAATATCCGGGATCATAGCCACGATGGTCATCGACCGTTTATCGCGGAGACCGGAGGCGAAAGGATTCGGCTCGTAGCTGAGCTCTTGTATGGCCTGCAATACACGATCTCTTTTCTCTTTGCGGACGGATAACGGATTATTTACTACACGCGATACTGTCGAAATGGACACTTTCGCCATATCCGCTACATCATGAATCGTTGGGGTCACCCCTGCGTCACTCTCTTCCGGTTAGTTCTATGATCAATCTAATTAATTATAATCTACTTGCCGTGAAAAATAAAAACAAAAACACTTTACAAGAAATACGGTTTTAGTAATAATGATATTTGAAAAGCTTTTCAGAAATGTACAGCAAACAAAAACGATGATCGGGAGAGTGTAACGATGGCGTGGACATTAACGAATAACGAGCTGTCGCCGAAAGCCTTGGTGAATTTGGAAAGTTTATTTGCATTAGGAAACGGCTATCTTGGCGTACGCGGCAATTTTGAAGAAGGGTATCAAAGCGATATGCTTTCGATCCGCGGAACTTATCAAAATGCGTTTCATGATATCATTTCGATCCCTTATGGGGAAAAACTGTTCGCGTTTCCTGAAACCCAGCAAAAGCTGGTCAATATCATGGATGCTCAAACGATTCTGATCTACTTTGGAGAAGAAGAGGAGCAGTTTTCTTTATTCGAAGGCCAAGTTCTTTCTTACGAGCGTCATCTTCACCTCGATCGCGGTTATTCCGAAAGAATCATCCATTGGAGGTCGCCGATGGGGAAGGAAGTCAAGCTTCATTTCCGCCGCCTGGTCTCTTTTACATGCAGAGAATTATTTGCGGTTGATCTTCAAATCGAACCGGTTAATTTTACCGGCCGCATCAAAGTTGTTTCTACCGTGAACGGGGATGTATCCAATTTTGCCGATCCCAATGATCCTCGCGTTGCATCGGGACATGCCAAGCGGCTTCATGTAGAAGAGGTTGGTTGCAAAAGCGGTTATTCCTTTGCGGTTAACGGCACTTATACATCAGGCCTGCAGACGGCCTGCGTAAGCCGGCATGCGATCAGCGGCAGCCCGGCCGTCAACACGCAGACGATCGGTGAAAGGGTCGAAACGGTATTTGAATTTCATCTGTCCGAACCGGTGCAAGTGACAAAGTGGAATGTATACACGGACAGCTTGCGTCATAAGGAAGCGCTTGTTGAAAAAGCGGTTGGAATACATGAATCGTTAAGCGGTCTCTCTTTTGACGGCCTGCTTGCAAAGCAGAAGGACTATTTGGACGATTTCTGGGCAGCCGCCGACGTAAAGATCGACGGTGACGACAGCCTGCAGGAGGGCATTCGCTTTAACCTGTATCATTTGCTGCAGTCGACCGGCAGGGATGAATACAGCAATATTTCCGCTAAAGGACTTTCCGGAGAAGGTTATGAAGGCCATTATTTCTGGGATACGGAAATTTATATGTTCCCGGTCTTTCTGATGACCAAGCCGGATATGGCAAGACAGCTGCTTATTTACCGCTATTCCACGCTGGACCAGGCCAGAGCGCGTGCCAAAGAAATGGGGCATAAGAAGGGAGCGTTATTTCCTTGGCGTACGATTTCCGGAACGGAATGTTCTTCGTTTTTCCCATCGGGGACAGCCCAGTATCATATTAGCGCCGACATTGCCTATAGCTACGTGCAATATTATTTATCTACTAAAGATTATGATTTCATGCAAAATTACGGTGCGGAGCTTTTATTTGAAACCGCGCGACTATGGATGGATACGGGCCATTATCACGATGGTAAATTTAAAATCGCCAACGTCACCGGTCCTGACGAATATACATGTGTCGTAAACAACAATTTCTATACCAATGTCATGGCCAAGCACAATTTAAAATGGGCCGCTAAAGCATATCGATTGCTCGCGGAAACCGACCGGAATGTCTTGAATGAGCTTAGCGCGCGTTTGCAGGTGACGGACGAAGAAGCTTCCGCATGGGAGAAGGCGGCACAATTGATGTTCCTTCCATACGATGAGAAGCTCAAAATTAATCCGCAGGACGACACATTCCTGGAAAAAGCGGTATGGGACTTCGAAAATACGCCGGCAGACCATCACCCCTTGCTTCTGCATTACCATCCTTTAACGCTCTATCGTTATCAAGTATGCAAACAAGCGGATACGGTGTTGGCCCACTTCCTGCTGGAGGATGAGCAGGATTTGGAAACCATTCGGAATTCATACGACTATTACGAAAAAATTACGACGCATGACTCGTCGCTTTCTTCTTGCATCTTCAGCATTATGGCCTCGAAGGTCAGATATGAAGAAAAAGCTTACGATTATTTTATCGAAACCGCACGGCTTGATCTCGATAATACGCACGGGAATACGAAGGACGGTCTTCATATGGCGAACATGGGCGGCACGTGGATGTCCATCGTATATGGCTTTGCCGGTCTTCGCTTGAAAGAAAGCGGATTGTCGCTGGCGCCAGCCATACCGTCCAAATGGAACGGTTATGCATTCCGTCTCAAGTATCAGGGTGTACAACTTTCCATCGAGATCAACCAGGAACACCTGACCCTGACGCTAATAGAGGGCGAAGAATTAACGATGAAACTGTACGATGAAGAGATTACGCTGCAGCATAATCGGATTTTGAGATCGGCTTTGACCAACAAAGCCGTTGTATAAGGAGGATTCAATAAGGATGAACAAACCGGTTCAAGCGGTTATATTTGATTTAGACGGTGTTATTACGGATACGGCCGAATATCATTACGAGGCGTGGAAGGTGCTCGCCGAAGAGCTGAACATTCCTTTTTCGCGGGCATTTAACGAGGAATTAAAAGGAGTGTCCCGGACGGACTCCCTGGAAAAAATTTTGGCTCACGGGGGAAGAGAGCGGGATTTTACCGAAGCAGAGAAAGAAGCTCTAGCGGATAAGAAAAACGATTATTACCTCACCTTGATTCAGCGGATTAATCCGGCGGATGTATTACCCGGAATCTTGGCCTTCATTGCCGATATCAAAGAGCGCGGCCTTAAGACGGGGATCGCATCCGCAAGCAAAAATGCATTTACAGTTATTGAGTCGCTTGGCCTGACGGGGCAGTTTGATATTATTGTGGATTCAAAGAAAATCAAGCAGGGCAAGCCTCATCCTGAAATATTTATGACGGCTGCCAGCTTGTTGCATGTGGATGCCGATGCTTGCATTGGGGTTGAAGATGCGGTAGCCGGAGTCGATGCGATCAAAGGCGCAGGAATGTTTGCGGTAGCCATCGGCCCGAAGGAATCGTTCAGTCATGCGGACCTTGTGTACGGCAGTACAGCCGAGCTCTCGTTGGATCAAATATTGGACTGCTGCAAACAGGCCTAGAAAATAGGTACACATAGTAGGGGCTGTCTCAAAGGTGGTTTGCTCGCATTAATCATCTATGATGCGAAAGAATGAAGAAATAGCGGTTCAGGAGATTAGTCCTGTACCGCTATTTCTTGTTTCAACCGATTGCTGCCAGCGGGTGTATGCGGACGAGTCGATTAGGTAAAAAGTGAATTAGTTTCATATCATAAAACTAATTCGCGCGCGGGGTGGGAGTACGGCGGATTAGCTTTATTTTGCAAACTTAATCGGTCATTTCTAGAAGAAGCTCTCCCAATACGCTAATTAATTAGACATAATCAAACTAAATGGCCACTATCGGATAACGATCTTATATTAGTTTCACAAAATCGAATTAGAGCGTCTGTAATGGAAAGTCCCGAAGCCAAAAGACCGCGCGTTTGCGAATCTAAAACCTGCTTCGCACCCTCTAATACATCTCGTTCTCCCGTTAAAATACTGATTTCGGATTTGTTTGTGTGTAAAATCGTTCCCATCGCTAGCACTTGTGAACGTTTCCATTATCCAAACAATGAATTATTTTTCCCAATCATCGTTCCATAACAAAAGGGTGAAATGTTGATAAGATAGGTGATGTCATCGATGAAAGCGCAATCTTAGTATAGCAGGGAGAGATTCTATGAGAGAGAAAGGATTACAAAGGTTTACAGGCGGACTGTTTTTTATGGGGCCGGCATTGGCGGTGTTTCTGGGCGTTATTATTATCCCGATCCTGATGAGCATGTATTACAGCTTGTTTCAATGGGATGGCATATCCCCCAAGCTGTTTAACGGATTGGATAATTATATTCGGCTTGCACAGGACGCGGTCGTTTGGACGGCGCTGAGAAACTCGCTCTATCTGACATTGGGAGCGCTTGTCATTCAGCTGCCTGTCGGTTTGCTGCTGGCGGTATTGTTAAGCATTGGACTTAAAGGATCAAACCTTTTGAAAACGGTTTATTTCACGCCGGTCATGCTTTCAACAGCGGTGCTTGGCATCTTATGGGGCCAAATTTACGATCCCAATTTCGGCCTGCTGAACAATCTGCTCATTAAGCTTGGACTGGAAAGCTGGACGCATGCATGGCTTGGCGAGGAGAAGACCGCTCTGTTATCCGTCATCGCGGTGGTCGCCTGGCAGTTTATCGGTTTTTACATTGTGGTTTATTTTGCAGCCTTGCAAAATATTTCAGATGAAGTGCTGGAATCAGCCAGAGTAGAAGGAGCGGGTGAGTGGAAAATATTTTACAAGATTCAAATTCCGCTGATTTGGCCGGCGATTACGTTTACGGTACTCAATTGCGTCATTAATTCACTGAAGTACTTTGATTTAATCTACATTATGACGAGCGGAGGACCGAACCACTCCAGCGAGGTGCTGGCCAGCTATATGATGAGCAATGCCTTCAAGCTGATGGATTACGGCTACGGCAGCACCATTTCGACCTTTTTGCTCGTATTCGGCCTCGTGCTTGCTCTGGTGATCACCAAGCTGCTGGGCAAGGGGAACGCAAAATTTCAATAAGAAAGGAGAATGAACGTGATAAACTCACAAGCACAGCTCAAGGCGGGTGCCGGCGCAGCAGGATGGAGCCTGAAAAAGCCGGCAGCCGGCAAGGCGGCAAGCCGCGCGGTTATTTATTTGATTCTGTTGTTTCATCTGGCATTAACCGGCTACCCGTTCGTATGGATGGTGCTATCCTCTTTTAAGAGCAATAAGGAATATTTCGCGAATCCTTGGGGATTACCAATACAATGGGAGTTTGAAAATTATGTGAAGGCCTGGAACGAAGGCATCAACGGTTACCTGTTCAACAGCTTGTACATTACGCTGTTTTCTGTTACCGGTCTGCTGGTCGTTTCGACTTTAATTGGCTTTTACTTGTCTACGCGTACGTTCAAGGGCTCGAAGCTGCTGCTGGGAATGTTTCTGCTCGGCATGATGATTCCGATTCACAGCACGCTGATTCCGCTGTTCACCATCGCCAACCGGATCGGAATCTATGACACGTTCTGGGCGCTCTTTTTCCCGTATGTCGGCTTCAATCTGCCGATCGCCGTCTTTCTTGCCTACGGCTTCTTCAAGGAAGTTCCGCGGGAGCTGGAGGAGGCGGCGCTGGTGGACGGCTGCAATATTTACCAGACGTTCTTCAAAATTTATTTTCCTTTGGCCAAGCCGGTTTTGGCAACGGTTACGATTTTATCTTTTTTCAACATTATGAATGATTTTATCTTTCCGCTTATTATGATATCCAATGATTCGTTAAAAACACTGCCGCTCGGATTGATGATGTTCAAAGGCAATTTCAGCGCGGATTACTCGCTCATCAGCGCAGCGTTGGTCATTACGACCGCTCCGATTATCGTGATGTACGTGTTTTTGCAAAAGTTTATTCATAAAGGCGTCGTGGCCGGCTCAGTCAAAGGCTGATGCGTTGCGGCAGCACGGCTGCACTTCATTTGTTATCATTCATTCATGAAAAGGGGAGACAATTTAGATGAAGAAAAAGACAATGTTATTGCTATTGACCTTCGTGCTTATGATTGTTGCCGGCTGCGGCAGTGCCGGAGGCAAGGAAGAAAGCGGCACAGGCTCGGGAGCGGAAGGCGGCGTGACTCAGCTGACGATGTGGAGCATGGAAACGAGAAACAGGGAAATTATCGAAAAATCGCTTGCGGAATTCAACAGCGCACATCCCAATATTCAGGTGAAAGCTGATTTTATCGAGGACGAAGCGCTGAAGACGAAAATGAAGGTTGCCATCTCCGGCAATCAGCTGCCGGACATCTTTACGTACTGGAGCGGTGAGACGTTCGATACGCTTGTATCCAACGATATGCTTGGCGATATTACGGCATTTTTGAACAAGGACGCCGAGTATAAAAATAACATATTGCCGGGCGGCCTGGAAGCCTTCACTTATGACGACAAGGTTTATGGGGTTCCGATTTTGTTCAGCGGAGTGTCGCTCTGGTATAACAAGAAAATTTTTGAGCAGAACAATTTGACTCCGCCTGCGACGTACAACGATTTGCTGAATGTGGTGGATCAACTGAATGCCAAAAACATTACGCCGATTACGGTAGCGGGCAAGGAGCGCTGGCCGCTGCTGCACTGGTTCTCGTATTTGGCACAGCGCGTCGGCGGCACAGAGCCGTTCGAGCAGGCCAAAGCGGGACAAGCCGACTTTACTGCGGACTCTTTCGTAAAAGCTGGCGAGATGCTGAGGGAGCTGGGGGCCCGGCACAAAGGTTTTGTAAACGGATTCCTTGGTTTGGACTATGCGGCGGCGGAAGCGCTGTTCACCAATGAAAGAGCGGCGATGTATTTGCAGGGTGAATGGGCGATGGAAGCATTCCTTGGCGACGATTTTGCTGAAAAAGTTGATTTTGTACCGTTCCCGGTCGTGGAAGGCGGCGCGGGCAGCGTGAACGTGTATCATGGCGGCTTCGGAGTAGGTATGGCGGTTTCTTCCAAAACGAATCAAGAGGCTGCTTATGAGGTTATCCGTTTTCTGACCAGCCCCGAGCAGCGTAAACAGATTAATGAAGGCGCAAATATTAGCCCGCTGAAAAATCCGGGTCTTGAAGAAGCAAACATGAGTCCGCTTGCTTTCCGTTATGACGACTATATCAGCAAAAATTTGAAGGGCTTCTTCGGCTACTACGATCAGGTGCTTGATGCCAAGCGTGCCGATCAGTTCTTGAACTCGGTAGGGTCCATTTTAGGCAAAAACGATGCCGATGTGAAGGCGATCCTGAGCGAAATCAAGTAAGACGTTTAAATGTACTAGGAGGAGTATGCCTTGTCTATTATTACAAATCCCATTTTGCGCGGTTTTAATCCCGACCCTTCCATTCTGAGGGTCGGGGACGATTATTATATTGCGACCTCTACGTTTGAGTGGTTTCCCGGCGTACAAATTCATCATTCCCGGGATCTCAAGCACTGGAGGTTGCTGACGCATCCCCTGACCCGCAGGAGTCAGCTGGACATGCTGGGCAATCCGGACTCCGGCGGCGTATGGGCGCCGTGCCTCAGCTATGCCGACGGGTTGTTTTATCTGATTTACACCGATGTGAAGAGCCATCTTGGCCCATTCAAGGATACGCATAATTACTTGGTGACGGCATCCGATATTATGGGGCCATGGTCCGAGCCTGTCCACCTGAACAGCAGCGGCTTTGATCCATCGCTATTCCATGATTCTGACGGCAAAAAGTGGCTGCTGAATATGATTTGGGATCACCGCAAGGGCAAAAATCCGTTTGGTGGCATTGCCTTGCAGCAATATTCGCCGGAGGAGCGCAGACTAGTCGGTCCTGTCCATAATATTTTTGGCGGGACGGAGCTTGGCTTGACGGAAGGGCCGCATATTTACCGGCATAACGGCTATTATTATTTGCTGACGGCTGAAGGGGGCACCCGGTTCGGACATGCCGCCACCGTGGCCCGTTCCAGCTCGCTATTCGGTCCTTATGAAGTTGATCCGATGGGGCCGCTTGTCACCGCGGCAGGCGATATGGAGCTTGAACTGCAAAGAGCCGGACATGCCAGCCTGGTAGAGACGCCAAATAAAGAGCTGTATATTGCCCATCTATGCGGCAGACCGCTGCGGCCGTCTATGCAGTGCAATCTGGGACGGGAAACAGCTCTGCAGCAGGTCAAATGGACAGAGGACGGCTGGTTGCGGCTTGCAGGCGGAGGCAACCGCCCTTACGTGGAAGTGCAGGCGCCCGATCTGCCTGAGCACCGCTGGTCGGAGGAGTCGGAAACCGACGATTTCGACGGCGGGCAGCTCAGCATTCATCTGCAGTCGCTGCGCGAACCGATCAGCGAGGAATGGGCTTCCTTCAAGCAGCGGCAAGGCTACTTGCGCCTGAAGGGCAGAGAGTCGCTGTATTCCGCTTTTCGCCAAAGCCTGGTCGCCCGCCGTCAGCAATCGTTTGTCATTGAAGCTGAGACTGCCGTCGAATTTGACCCTGATCATTATCAGCAGCTTGCCGGACTGATTTACTATTACAACAATAAAAATTATTATTATTTATGGATTAGCCGCGACGAGCAGCTCGGGCGCTGCCTAGGTATTATGAGCAGCGACCGCGGCATTTACGACGAGCCTCTGGAATCGCCGGTTTCAATCGAGGGCTGGGACAAGGTCCGCTTGAAAGCGAAAGTTAACTACGAGCGGCTGACATTTTATTATTCTAAAGACGGCGCAGAATGGACCGCGATCGGTACCGTTCTGGATGCGGGCAAAATTTCCGATGAAAACGCTGAAACCGTAAGCGGAAATTATTTGATTGACCAGGGCTTTACCGGCGCTTTTATCGGCTTGTGCGCACAGGATCTCAGCGGCAGCGGCAAATATGCTGATTTCGATTATTTCACTTACCGCGAGCTTGACCGTCAGCGGTTATAAATAAAGGACATAAAGGAGAGACAATGGAATGAGTGCTACCGATATGAATGCGGCCGTGTTGAATCGTCCGCTGGATATAGAAGTGAAGCAGGTGCCGATTCCGGTTCCGAAAGGCGACGAGGTGCTGCTGAAGGTTCACTGCATCGGAATTTGCGGGTCGGATGTACATTATTACGAGCATGGCAAAATCGGCCGGTACGTGGTTGAAGCGCCGATTATTTTGGGGCATGAGCTGTCCGGCGTTGTGGTTCAGGTTGGAGAGCAGGTGACTGGCGTCGCTGCAGGCGACCGGGTAGCGGTAGAGCCGGGCGTAACATGCGGACGATGCGGTTACTGCAAATCGGGCCGTTATAATTTGTGTCCGGATGTTGTATTTATGGCTACCCCGCCGGTAGACGGCGCATGGGCGGAATATGTGACGATTCGCAGCGACTTCGTGTTCAAGCTGCCGGATACGATGAGCTTTGAGCAAGGGGCGCTGATCGAGCCTTTCTCCGTCGGCATACATGCGATGAACCGCGGGAGAGTAACGCCGGCGGACCGGGTGCTCGTAACCGGACTGGGGCCGATCGGACTGCTTGCCGTGCAGGCTGCCAAAATGTACGGCGTAACTGAAATTTATGCGACCGATGTGGTTCCTTTCCGCCGTGAGCTCGCTATTCAAATGGGCGCTACGGCAGTCTTCGATCCGAGCAGGGAAAACGTCGGAGAGCGGTTGGCTGAAATGACGGACGGGCATGGTGCTGATGTGCTGATCGAAACGTCCGGCAACGCCAGAGCGGTTGGCGATGCGATTACGACGGTCAGACGCGGCGGCCGCGTGGTGCTTGTCGGCATGCCTGCAGTGGATGAGCTTGCGGTTAATATCAACCACCTGATAGACTCTGAGCTGGATGTATGCGGCCTGTTCCGATATGCCAACACGTATCCGTCAGCCGTTCAGGCGCTGGGCAGCCCGAAGCTGGATATCGAAAGCGTAATTACGCATAAATTTGCGCTCAAAGACATTAAGGAAGCTGTCGAAATGGCCAGAACGCAAAAGGAAACAAGCATTAAAATTATGATTTATCCGGGCAGTCAAGACTAACTGGGGATGATGATGGATGCGTCTGCTCAAGCGGATGGGACTTGATCAAACAAGAGGGCAAATATTTGTAGGCTTCGTCGCTGTGATGATTATCGTGCTTTTGGTAACGGTCGGCAGCCTTTATTTCCTGCTTTCCGGCGTACAGAAGAAAAATGCGGCCCAGTTTGCTGATGAGATCGCCGTTCAAATGGGCGGACGCCTGGAGTCCTTGCTGAATGAAATCAATGTGCTTACCCTGCAGCTGGCGATGGATGAGCGTATTCAGGAGCGGCTGCTGGAAGAGTTTGGCGGCAAAGCGGCCTCGTACGAAGAGAAGATGAGAATCAGACGAATAATGAACGACAAGACCGTCTATTCCGAAACGATTCAGGAGATTGAGCTGTTTTCGCTGGGGTCAAGCATATATCCCATAGTGGACAAAAAGATAGGCGACAGGGTGGAGCGGCGTTATGTAGAAAAGGCGGACGAGAGCCGGAATGCGGGGGCGCTCGTCTGGATTGCGCGCGACCCGGAGGATCCGCAATATTTGCTGGCGATCAGGCAGGTCAAGCTGGAGAAGCTGGATTATGACAAGGGCGGCTACCTGGTGATCCGGGTTAAGCCGTCCCTCATTGATTTTATAAGCAGGGACAGGGATGTTGCCAAGCTGAAGGGCAGCATTATGTATTTGCTGGACGAGGATAATGAAATTATTTCGGCTGAAGCCGATGGAGGGTAAGGGCTGCCAGGCGACGCAATCAAGAAAAAGGATTATATCACCGTCAGTCAAAGCATTCATGATACCAATTGGCATCTGGAAATTTTGCTCCCCAAGAAGACGGTTACGGAAGAAATCCGATTGATTAAGGATGTTATGCTGTGGGCAAGTCTCATCAGTGTGGTGCTGTTTGCACTGCTGTCGTATTCGCTTTCTTTGCTCATTACGCTGCCGATTAAGAAGCTGACGCGTGTCATGCAGCAGGGGAAGGAAGGGACGCTCAGGGAAAATCCGGAGCTGTATTTCAACCGTGAGGTTAACCAGTTAAATACGAAATATAACCGGATGGTCAGGGAAATGAATCATCTGATCAAATCGGTTTATGAAATAGAGATAATGAAAAGTAAAAGTGAAATTAAGGCGCTTCATTCGCAGATTAATCCGCACTTTCTGTTCAATACACTGGACTCTATTTATTGGACGCACATCCGAAAGGGCGAGAAGGAGCTGTCCCATTCCATCATAAGGCTTGCTGATCTGTTCCGGTATACGATTCAGTCTCACAGCGGGGATGGCTTCGTTAGTTTGGCAGAGGAGCTGGAGCAGGTCAAACGGTACGTGGACTTGATGAAGATGCGCTGGCAGGAGAGGCTTCAAGTGGAGTTTGCAGTGGACCCGGCTGCGGCTGCCTGCCGCATACCCAAACTTACTATACAGCCGCTTGTCGAGAATGCGATTGTGCATGGCATTGAGCCGCTCGATTATGGCGGTCTTGTCCGTGTATCGGTTGTCAGACAAGACGGCGTTGTTACGGTCACCATACAGGATAATGGAATCGGGATGACGCAGGACAGGCTGGATTTCATACGGGAGCGGCTCAGAAATGAGACCCGCAGAGAGCTGATGATGAACGGTAAAGGTATCGGAATCTTTAACGTTCACAAGCTTGTCCAGCTGCAGTATGGCGAGCCGTTCGGCCTGCAAATAGAGAGCGGACCGGGCGCCGGAACCACGGTAACGCTAACCTTTTCGGCAAAGGAAGGTGACGAATAATGAAACGTCCGTCTATACTTGTCGTGGATGATGAGCCCAATACAAGATTGGGGGTGGCCTACACGCTTCAGGAATGGGGCGGCAGCGAAGCGGTTGTCGATACCGCGGAGAACGGAGCGGCTGCGCTTGACCGCTTGCGCTCGCAGCATTACGATTTGCTCATTACCGATATCCGTATGCCGGTGATGGATGGAATCAAGCTGCTGGAGACGGTGAGAGGCGATGATAATTTGATCCGGTGCATCATGCTTACGGGCTTCGCTGAATTCGACTATGCCCAGAGCGCCTTGCGTCTTGGCGTAGTTGATTATTTGCTCAAGCCGGTGCAGCAGGATCAGCTCGTGCAGGCGGTAGAGAAGGCGCTCTGGGCGCGGCAGCAGTCAGAAGCGCCTGCCGGGGAGCAGGCGCTGGAAGGGGATGAGACGGTTCATGGCGAACCGGGTAATCCGGCCATTAACAAGGCCATTCTTTATATTCGCGAGCATATTCATGAAGGGCTGCCCATCAAGGAGGTAGCCGGACATGTACATCTGAATGCCAGCTATTTCAGCGTGCTGTTTAAGGAAGAGCAGGGCATCAACTTTATTGACTATGTAACGGAATACCGCTTGAAGAAAGCGAAGGAGCTGCTCGTCCTTTCCAATCTGGGATTGGATGAGATATCGGGACAAATCGGGTACCAGACAACAAGTTATTTTATCAAAATATTCAAAAAGCACGAGCAGATGACGCCAAAAGCTTACCGCGATCATATGAAGCAGCGCAGCAAGAGCGACAGAAGATAACTTGGAGAGAGCTGCTGCTGAAGGATGGACGTACAAGGATTTTTGTCGAAAGCATTCTTTCTTAAACAGAGCAAGACAGAAGAAACCGCGTTCCATTCTTTGTGCTACTATCAATGATACGGGCATATAAAAATGGCTGCTCATGAAAAGGAGAGATGACGATGACAAAAGAATTGTGGATAAATCTGCCGGTGAAGGATCTCAATAAGTCAAAAGCGTTTTTCACCGAACTTGGATTTTCTTTTCATCCGAGACATAGCAATAGTGATGAAATGGCTGGCTTACTAATCGGAGATAAAAACGTTATCGTGATGCTGTTTCCGGAGTCCACTTTCAAAAAATTTACGAGAAATGAAATTGCAGATACTAAGCAAGCCACCGAAGTGCTGTTTTCCATCGATGCGGAAAGCAGGGAAGAAGTAGATGAAATGGTAAGGAAGGCGGTAAAGGCAGGCGGTACAGCCTTTAGCGAGCCCGAAGGCCAGGGCTGGATGTACGGCGCCGGCTTCACTGATTTGGATGGCCACCGGTGGAATGTGTTGTATATGGATATGAGTCAAATGCCGAAGGAGTAAGAGAGCGGCAATGCAAAACAAACCGAACTGGCCGGCAGGCACATGGTTCGGTTTGTTTCTTATTCGTTATTTTGCTGCCAGGCGATATAATCGGCCGTTCGAATCGCGAGCGCAACGATGGTTAGAGTAGGGTTGGTTCCGCTAACCGTCGGGAATACGCTGTTGTCTGCTACATATAACCCGGAAATGCCGTGCACCTGACCGAAACGGTTCGTTACGGATGTTGAAGGATCGTTCCCCATACGGCAGGTGCCGGACTCATGTATGCTTCCCCCGGGCCGGATCGCACAGATTTCAGATTTGCCCGGTTCGCTTTGCAGAGCAACTCCCGCGGCTGCAGCAAATCGTTTCAAAGTCGCCGCCATCCGGCTAATGACCGCTAAGTCACGTTCGCTGTATGAGAAATCGATTTTGATGAATGGAACGCCGTAACGGTCTTTTCTGGCCGGGTCAAGCACGACTTTGTTTTCATAGCGGGGCTCAACCTCGCCGAATCCCAATATGCTCGTAGTAAGATCGTCCTGCTCAGGGATATTTTCATATTGTTGATACATCGATACAATGCTCCCGCCACTCATTTGAATCTGGAAAGGTTCGCGCTCCGAAGCAGGAGAGAGCAAGCCTATCCTTCCGGGAATCTCCGTAAATTCCTTTCGGTTTATCTTGCCAATGCTATTGAGAAACGAGTGGTCCGTCAAATAATGCCCAATCGCTTTGCCTGGTATGCCGGAATAGAGAAGAAGTCTTGGGTTTTCCAGCGTGCTCGCAGCCATAACGACCTTTTTCGCTTTGATATGATAGGCTCTCAGAGCCGGATCCATGACGGTGACTCCGGTAACTCTGTTTTTATCCGCATGAATGCGGACACAACGGGCATTTATGGCGACGTCGAAGCTGCGAATGTTTAATGCATAAGCGAAAAAAGTCATGGAGCTGAAAAAGGGATTGGAGAAAACTTTACCGTATTTCGACGATTTCGTATAAACGGCATACGGATACGGAATCACATTTGGAAATCCGTTTTCCTGCAGACGTTTAAACAGCAATTGCTGAGCGGTTGAATCGCTATAGAAATCCGAACTTACTTCCATCATTTGTTCAGCGATGTTGTAATAAGGATTCATCTCTTCATAGGACACCGGCCAAGCGCCAAACGCGGAAGGCGGGAAGCGCGGGCTAACCAATCCCCAAAATATGGTTTTGCCGCCAAGCGCAAGAACTTGTTTGGCAAGCGGAAATTCTGCCGGATTTTCTATTGCCGGATATGGTAATTTATGGCCTGCTATATACTGCTCTTTACGTACACTTCCCAGCGTCGGTATTCCATTCACATGGCTCGGCAGAACGAGCCCTCCAGCCTCTACCATGCCAATCTTCAACCCGCTGTTTTTCCACTTTTCGCATAATCTCCAGAGAAGGGCTCCTCCGCCTGCGCCGGAGCCGACGATAAGCACATCGTATTCGGTTTGGGCCATTTGCTCGATCGGCGTCAGCGGGATCCATTCATGGAGGGGCTGCAGCTCGCTTGGCGGACAATATGGAATTCCCTGATCAGCATCCATGCTTATAACAGAATGAGATGGAAGATAGACGCTCTGGCCCCCAATGCTGAAATCCGTAATTGCAATGTGAGGATTCAGGGTAATGAGTTCAGTCGGTTCGATGTTATATTTTTCTGCAATGGTCAAAAGGGTTTCTCCGTGATGGGCAACATAGATCCTCAAGCTTTTCACACCCTTTATGTTAATGATATAAAGGTATGAATGAGGAAGTGCTATTATGTATTTCCAAGGGGGTGCCACCTTCGGGCAAAAGCCCAGCGCTTTTTAGATCGCATCATATTTGGAAATGAAGAGAGGATCACTTATGCTGCTTTTACGGACTTTTTATGTACAAAAATTATGGGAATGACATTTTTGGATAAAAAGTCGGCAGGATCAAGCATTTCATTACCGGCTTCGATTTTCTATACTGAGGGCATTGGAGAATACGTAGAAGGGACGCTGATTATGAAGGAAAAATTAAAGCTTGGCATCGTTGGTGCCGGAGGCATCTTTAAACACGCTCATGCGCCCGCATGGCTGGCTCATCCTGAAATAGAAATCGTTGCCATCAGCGATCCGGTTAAATCGGCGGCGGAAGCATTCGCACAAGAGCACAACGTGCCGCATGTTTTTACCGACTACCGTGAGCTGTTAGCGATGGATGAAATTGATGTTATCGATATTTGTACCCCTAACGTGCTGCACTCCGAGGTTTCCATTGCGGCGCTGAAGGCGGACAAGCATGTTTTCTGCGAGAAACCGGATGCGGTGAATCCGGAGGAAGCGCAGAAGATGGAGGATGCCGCTGCAGTGAGCGGTAAAGTGTTAATGGTCATGCGCAACAACCGCTTCAATCCGGCCTCACAGTTTATGAAGAAATATGTGGATGCGGGACATATGGGAGAAATCTATACCGGGAGATGCGGATGGATCCGCCGCCGCGGCATTCCAGGCAGGGGCGGGTGGTTCACCACGAAGGAATTGTCCGGGGGAGGACCGCTTATCGACCTGGGCGTCCATTTCATCGACGTGGCCATGTGGTTGATGGGCAATCCGAAACCGGTAGCGGTCGTCGGAGCAGCCTATAACAAATTCGCGAGTGCGGATGAGAAAAGCGGCGGAACCTTCGATGTCGAGGATTTGGCCAGCGGTTTTATTAGGTTTGATAACGGCGCCTCCTTGCAGATCGAGTTCAGCTGGGCTTCCAATATCGAAGAGGAGACCAATTATTATGAGCTGAGAGGTACAAAATCGGGCGTAAGCTTCAAAAATGGAGATATAAAGATTTTCTCGGAAATCGAAGGCACGCTGGTTGATATTATTCCACGTCTTCCGGTACAGCAGCTTTCGGATCATACGAGCAACATCAATCACTTCGTGGACGTCGTGCAGCGGCGTGCCGAGCCGATCATCCAGCCTGAACACGGCGTGCATATGATTCAAATATTGTCGGCGATTTATGAATCGGCACGGCTCGGTAAGGAAATACGGCTGTAGGCAATGTAACCTTTGGGTTCAACCTCGCATTCATGCAGGGTTGAGCCCTTTTTGCATTCATGGGAATGTTGCTAAAACATTTTATGGAGGAGGCTGTTTATGCTAAGAAAAGAGATATTGCTGCAAAGGCTCGATGAAATAGGAAAAGTGCTTGAAAATAAAGAAGGAGCGCTTGCGTTATTAGGACTTGGCTCTGTAGGTATGGAAACGGATCGAATCGATGAGTATTCTGATCTTGATTTCTTTGTTATCGTTTCGGCGGGTTACAAACAGCGATTTATCGATCGTATAGACTGGCTGGAGGAAACTCATCCGTTAGCGTATTCTTTTAAAAATTGTGATATTGGATACAAGATCATGTTTGAGGATAGCATTTACGGAGAATTTGCAATCTTTGAAGAGCGGGAATTAGAGAGTGCTTCCTATTCCGGAGGTAGAATCGTGTGGAAGCATCCTTCTTACGATAGTGAAAGCATTTTAAAATCAAAAAACGATTTTCCAGGAACGAAATCTGCATCCTTAGACCATGTCGTAAATGAGGCATTAACCAACTTATATGTGGGGCTTGGCAGATACGCAAGGGGAGAGAAGTTATCTGCCATAAGGTTTGTTGAGAGCTATGCTATAAACGGATTACTATCTGTGCTGCATTTATTGGAGCCGGAGGTGAACTTTTATCCCGATAAGTTTGGAAATGAAAGAAGGGTAGAAAAAAGGTTCCCTCATTTTGCGAGTCTTATGGGTAAAATGCTTCAAGGATACGATAAAGTGCCGGAATCATCCACTTGTATTTTGAATTATTTGGAAGAGATATATCCGATTAATGCTAAGTTGTGCTCTGAAATACGAAGATTAGTCTCTGTAAAATCCGATTTGTGAATCCGAAAAAAAGGCGGATCAGGACTAATCCTGCTCCGCCTTTTTTTCGGACTTGCCCGTTCATTTAGTGGTATTATAAAAAAACATATGATTATTATTTTCTGCAAAACCAGTAAAATAGGGAGGAAAATATAACGATGATCGTTTATAAAGGCAAGCAGTATGTATGTCATCTGGACATTGGCATGGAACTCATAAGCAGCAAATGGAAGGCTGTTATTCTTTGTCACTTAAATGATGGTCCAAAACGGTTTTTAGAATTGCAGAGGGTCGTTTCGGGCGTCAGTCAAAAAGTAATTAATGAAAAACTTAAAGAATTAGAGGAAGACGGCCTTATTCAAAAAACCGTTTATGCGGAAGTGCCGCCAAAGGTTGAGTTTAGTATTACGCAGGTTGGAAGAGAGCTGTTCCCGGCATTGGATATCATTCAAAAATGGTCGGAAAAAAATTTCAGTGAAAGTTTTGAAGCAAACAAATAGTCTGAGTTCCTGTATAGCAGTCTCTCAGCCAGCCATTTCCTGAATTGATGCGCAGCAGTACGTTGAATGCTGGTGTATAGCGATTCTCATTGGCTGGCTTACGTATTTTTGAAAACGCATTCATCACTGCCTACCCCCTTCGCAAGCCTCTTGAAGTATAACTGCGTGAAATTCCTCCAAACACGAAAAAACGCACTTCTCGAATTTAACTCTCTAATGAGCTTAAAATCTCCAATTGCGAAAGCTGAGTAAAATAATTTGCTATGCAGCTTCACAAGAACTGCTGGAGCGAAACAAATCTTACCAATAGGTAAGATATCTTACTGAAAAGTGGGTACTGTTGCATAAAAACAGAGACATATATACTGAGGTTGTTCTTTTCATAGCTCGAGCAGAGTTTATGTTTAAAGATTCAAAACAAATTAATAGGAGGGTCTTTAATTGGAAACGGGATTAAAAGGTAAAAAAGTACTTATTACAGGTTCAACATTAGGGATTGGACATGCAATCGCACTTGCTTTTCTTGATGAAGGGGCAAAGGTCATTATTAATGGCCGGAATAAAGAACAGGTAGATATAGTCGTTAAAGAGATGCAGCAATCTCATCCAGGCAGTGAAGTAAGCGGGATAGCTGCTGACCTCAGCTCTCTTGAAGGCGCAAACGGGCTTTATGATGAGGCGACTAAAGACGGTAAGCTGGATGTTTTGGTCAACAATGTCGGCATCTATGGTGTTGTGCCGTTTGTAGAAATAAGCGATGAAGAATGGTTCAACATTTACAATGTTAATGTGATGAGCATCGTAAGATTATCCAGAAGAGCACTTCCGGATATGCTGGAAGCAAACACAGGCAAGATTATTAATATCGGCAGCGAAGCTGGAATTAGAGTGAATAGCGATATGGCGCATTATTCCACTTCAAAGGCTGCCTGTTTAGCACTGACAAAATCATTAGCAGAGATGACGAAAGGGACTAGAGTTACCGTAAACAGTATACTGCCTACGGCAACAATGACTCCAGGTGTCAAAGACTATCTTGAAACAATTGCAGCAAGAGACGGCATTACGCTTGAACAAGCCAAAATTAATTATTTTGCGAACGGGACGGATGCCGGTTCATTATTGCAAAGATTTTTAACAGTGGAAGAGGTAGCGATGACTGTCATTTTCGCAGCTGCCAACAATGGAATAAACGGAAATAATATTCTCATTGATGCTGGTGTCATTAAACATCTTTAATAGCGAAAGCGCCATTCCCCCCGCAACTAGCTGCGGGGAGAACGCATGCGTTTCTTTATTGGCAGTAATGAAAGCGATTACAAACAAGAATCGGGAGGCTTACAAAATGAGTAATAAAAAAACGTATTCTAAGCTTATTTCAATATTGATCGGATTTTCTTTAATTATGGCAACGCTTACAGCTTGTAAAAGCGAATCAGCAGTCAGCACGGAGCCCCAAACGGAATCGGCAACGAAGGCTAAAGAAGAAAGAGTCTATTACTTTGTTTCAGGCTTTCAATCGCATCCCTATTTAATTGACGCGCATTCCGGATTTAAGTATGCCGCAGAAAAATTGGGCGTGAAAATTGTGAAAATGGGACCGGATGGATTTGATAGTAAAGCAACTTCGGAAGCTATGGAACAAGCAATCGCCAAAAAGCCTGCCGGGATTATTACATGCTTATGGGATTCGGCATCCGTTCCGGCTATAAAGCGTGCGATGAAAGAAGGAATCCCGGTTATAGCGATGACGTCTACCGTCCCGGATGCTGGAGTAATGACTTACATCGGACTTGATAATTATCAATCCGGTGTAGATACGGCTAAAGAATTGATCAAACAAGCGGGCGATACAGGAAACTTAGTTGCACTCGGCAATTGGGGGGCTTCTAATACGGATGAGAAATTTAGAGGATTGATGGACGGATTGAAAGGAACAAATTGGAAATTGCTAAGTAAAGTCGATGATAAAGCAAATACGGAGGCTGCCATTGAAGCCGCAAAGTCCGCTTTTAATAATTATAAAGATTTAACGGCAATTGTCGGGTTAGACTCAAGCTCAGGAACCGGCATCGGATCTGCTATGGAAGAGTTGAAGGTTGATCCCGCACGCGTTGCTGTAGTCACACATGATAGAGAGACCGGAACAATCGAATATATTCAGAAAGGTTATATCCGTTCTTCGATCATAAATAAAACAGCAACAGATGCGTATATGTCTATTTTGTTGTTAGAGGCTTATAACGACCAAAATATCGGTTTAAAAAATGTTCCTGTAGCAAGAGACAATGAAAAAGCCGGTGTAAACATTATGCCTGAGATTATGTATGAACACACTGTAGTCATCGATAAAAACAATGTTGAAGAGTTTCTATATAAAAACCTTCCCCGGTTTCCAAAAGGAGAAAAATTGTACAAATAGAAAGAAGAGCCGGGAATCTAATTTCCGAAATTAGATTCCCGGCTTAACCAAATGAACAAGTTCATTCATGCATGATGTTGGAAGTAGTGAAAATGAATAGTGGGAGAATGGGTGCGATGAGTAAGCAAAATGAAAATTTTTTAGTCATTAATCATGTCGCCAAACGTTTTGGAGTCGTTACCGCCCTTCAGGATGTTTCGTTTTCTGTCAGTAAAGGAGAAATCCATACTTTGCTAGGGGAGAATGGAGCCGGGAAGAGTACGCTTATTAAAATCATTATGGGTGAACAAGCGCCTGACTCGGGATCAATCATTATCGACGGAATGCCTGTGGACATTTATACGCCTAAACATGCACAATCGCTCGGTATTTCTATGGTTCATCAAGAGCTGGCCGTTTTCGAAAACATGACCGTAGCTGAGAACATATTTCCGGACAGCAATTTTAAAAACGAATTCGGTTTGATCGATAAACGGCGTTTGAACAGCGAAGCAAAGAAGACTTTGGATATTTTTGAATTAAACATCGATCCTGATCAAAAAATGAACGCATTGACGCTGGCGGAACAACAAATGGTAGAAATTTTAAGGGCGATAAGCCTTAATAAAAAAATAATTATGCTGGATGAACCTACTTCTAGCTTAAATAACGAAGAAGCTGAGCGGCTGGTGAAAATTTTAAAGAAGCTTAGAAACGATGGCATAACGATCATCTATATTTCTCACCGGCTTAATGAAATTCTCGATTTAAGCGACCGGGTGACCGTACTAAGAGACGGCAGCTTTATTTGCACACTAATTAATGATGAAAGTCTGACTGAAAACATTCTAGTGAGCAAAATGGTTGGCAGAGAGCTTACCGGCAGTGTGTATGTGAAAAAGGACTATGAATCTTTGCCGGAAACAGAAACGATATTCGAAGTAAAAGGCCTCTCAAAAAAGAACTCTGTTAACAATATCAGCTTCAGCCTGAACAAAGGTGAAATATTAGGCTTTTACGGATTAGAGGGGTCGGGAACAACTGAATTATCGCGAATGCTTTATGGTCTTGAAGGTATAGACAAGGGAGAGTTTTTTTATAAAGGGAAAAAATTAGTGAATATTACCCCGATAAACTTGATTGAACATAAAATCTTATATCTTAACAGCGACAGAAAACATGCGGGATTACTGTTAAATATGTCTGCCATGGATAATATGTCATTGCCCGTGCTCAAAAAATTATCGAAATTTTCATTTGTGGATGTTAAGGCATTGAAACAATATACAACGGAATTTATTAATAAATTTTCGATCGCCATCGCTTCCATTTGGACGAAACCGGGAACTTTAAGCGGAGGCAATCAGCAAAAGCTAATGTTGTCCGTCTGCTTAGGCACGGAACCGGAGTGCTTTATTATTAATGAACCTACCCGCGGTATTGATGTCGGCGCCAAAACGGAAATTCATAAATTTATTTTAAATATTGCTAAACAGGGTGTGAGTATGATCGTCTTTAGCTCTGATTTACCTGAGTTAATAAGTCTGGCAGACCGAATTATTATAATGCGGAATAAGACGATTAGCGGTGAACTCGGAAGCCATGAGATTACTGAAAATGAAATTATGTCGTTTGCGGCATTATGAGATGGGACGGGGGAGTAAGAAGGATGTCAACGGAAAGTAAAGCAGCCATTATAAAAACAGGCCGCTCTCAACTGAGAGTGGATATTGGAGCAGTATCGATTATCCTTATCACCGTTTTGCTCAGCATCATACTTGGTGCTACTACGAGCAGTTTTTTTTCATATAACAACATCTATTCGATTTTGTTCGGTGTTTCTATTCAGTTTTTTGCAATTATCGGTTTTACTTTTTTAATGATTATGGGTGAATTAGATATGTCTGTTGGCGCGGTTTATGGATTTAGCGGAACCATGCTAGGTACATTAATGATTAAAACAGATATGCCTTTTATCCTTGCGTTTATAGTCACGATTTTAATTTGTGCTTGTTTTGGAATGATTTCCGGATATGTTGTAACTAAATTTAGAGTGAACTCTATGATGGTAACAATTGGAATGATGACCTTGATACAGGGCATAAATTGGATCCTTATAGGATCGCTGCAAGGTTATACTTTTCCTGATACGTATAGACATTTTATCAATCTTCGAATTGGAGCCATTCATTGGAGCATTCTTTTTATGATTTTAATCGTTGTCGCTCTTGAAATTTTAATGAAAAAATCGACAGTGTTTAAAAAAATGTATTATGTGGGCTCCAATATTGAAACAGCGCGAATTTATGGAATAAAATCTGAAAAGATCAAAATTATTACATTTGCTGTTTCCAGCGCTACTGCTGCTATTGGCGGTATTCTTGCCACTTCAAGAATCATGCACGCGGATGTAACAACAGGCGTTAATTTAGAGTTTCTTATGATAACAGCTGCAGTCGTGGGCGGGGCAAGCCTGTTTGGCGGAAAAGGCAGCGTGATGCGATCGGTTCTTGGCTTGCTGTTTCTGTCTGTAATTTTTAATGGAATGATTATATTTAAAATTGATCCCTTTATTCAGCATGTGATTGTTGGATTTATTTTAATAGTTGCTGTGTTTATTGATACCTTGCTGAACAAAATGACGAAATAATATTCGCAATTTTTATGACGGAGGAATAAATATGAATTTCAAAGGTTTGCGAAGTATGTACAAAAGAAATGAGTTTGTTTCTTTTTCTATAAGTGTTTTGCTTATTATCGTTCTCGTATCCTTCAGCCCGTATTTTTTAGATATGGCTAACCTAGATTCATTGCAGACGGCAATAGCGCCGGCAGGCATAATCGCAATCGGAATGATGGTGTTATTAATAACTGGAATGTTCGATCTGTCAGTAGGCTCCATTATGAGCATTAGCGGCGTCGTCACAGCCATGCTATTGGATGGAGGCATGCCTGTCATTCCTTCCATTCTAATAGGAATATTAGCGGGAGCGGTTATTGGTTTGATTAACGGTTTTTTAGTTGCTCACGCTAAAATAAATCATTTGATTGCAACCATTGGAATGATGTACATGATAAAAGGCATTTCTGAAATATTGTTAGTAGGCGAAGGAAGAGAAGGATACAGAAATTTCCCCGAACAGTTTATTCAAATGGGTACAGGCAAGTTTCTTGGCATCTACTACATGTTTTGGATTATGTTAATTCTTGTTGTGCTTGCGCAATTGTTTGTTCTTTTTACGCCAACGGGAAGGAAACTGTATTATATTGGCGGAAATCCGGAAGCTGCAGGCTTAATGGGTTTCAATGTAAAAAAAATTAAAATGCTTGCATTTGTGCTCAGCGGGTCATTATCTGCAGTCGCCGGCATTCTATCGACAGCTCGTTATGAAATGGCCAACAGATATATGGGACAAGGCATGCATATGAGCATCATCATTAGCTGCATTATTGGCGGCAGCAGTCTGGCTGGCGGGAAGGGCTCGGTTGTAGGAGCTATATTTGGCGTTATATTTTCTTCCTTGCTCAGCAATTACTTCAACTTATTTGAGGTGAAGCCGCAATGGCAAAATGTTGTGATTGGTATCATATTAGTCATTGTAGTCATATCGGATGGATACCTGTCATTACGAAAGCAGCGTGAGTTGGGTAGAATCTAAACGTTTCTTTTTTTGCTGTTCAATGCGGCTTAAGGTATAAATATTTTTATAAATAGCGAACTATAATCTAATTGGATTTATGGGAAGCCTGGAGCTACAATAGCATTGCAACAGCAAATCAGAAACAGGGGAGAGGAACCCATATGCAAAAAAATATATTAATCGTTGTCACCTCGGCCAGTCAAATAAACAGTGAGAAGTCCACAGGGCTTTGGTTTTCGGAATTTGCCGAGTCGTATCTTGCGTTTTCAAAACAAGGCTTTAATATTACAGTAGCGAGTCCTTTGGGCGGTGAAACTCCGATTGATCAAAACAGTTTAAGCGCTGATTTGCATCAGGAGCTATTGGACACTGAAAAATTTCTTGCGAATACGACCAGACTGGATGAGGTAAAGGCTGCGGATTATGATGTCATTTTCTTGCCGGGCGGTCACGGAACGATGTTTGATTTGCCGGATAACGAGAAGCTTCAAGCGTTACTAAGAGAGTTTTATGAGGCAGGAAAAATGGTTGCTGCGGTTTGCCATGGACCGGCTGCACTAGTTCATGCAAAGCTATCGGATGGTAAATATTTAGTGGAAGGCAAACGGATGACAGCCTTTACGGATGCGGAAGAAAAGGCTGCCGGATTGGATCAATTTATGCCTTTTCTATTGGAGTCCAAGCTTCGTCAAGCCGGCACGCTCTTTGTAGCAGCACCGGATTGGAGCGATCATTATGAAGTTGACGGTCAATTAATAACAGGGCAAAATCCTCAATCAACACTTAGCGTGGCTAAAGAAGTTATTGCGAGATTGAAATAAGTGCAAGATTAAACGGGATCACATGTAACAGGACGACATTTTGCTGTTGTCCTGTTATTATTTGTAATTATGCGCGAACGGCTATCGTTATTTACTAAGAAAATCATTATAGTGTTCTTCAAGAACAATCGAGAGGTGTTTTGTTTTGAGCAATCGACTTTTTTCTCCGTATAAGCTGAAAGGATTACAATTAAAAAACCGAATTGTTATGGCGCCTATGTGTCAATATTCCGTCACCGCTAAGGACGGTAAGCCAAACGACTGGCATTATGTTCACTATATGAGCCGTGCGATAGGCGGGACAGGCTTAATTATTATAGAAATGACTGACATTGATCCGGACGGACGCATAACAGATTTTGATCTAGGCTTGTGGTCGGATGAGCAGATTCCGGCATTTTCGAAAATAATCGAAGGGGCGCATGCTCATGGCGCAAAAATTGGCATTCAAATTGCTCATGCGGGCCGCAAAGCCGAAGATGCAGAAGTACCGGTGGCTCCATCGGCCATAAAGCTTCCTGAATCCCATTTTAAAATGCCCCGTGCGCTTACGAAGGGTGAAATTAAAAAGTTGATACAGCTATTTGCCGATGCAGCCCGCCGTGCCGTTCAAGCAGGGGTAGATATGATCGAGCTTCACGGAGCCCATGGCTATTTAATCCACCAGTTCCACTCTCCCTTAGCCAATAAGCGCGAAGATGAGTACGGCAAGGACCTGTCTAAATTCGGTGTAGAAGTAATAAAAGCCGTCAAAAAAGAACTGCCGGCAAATATGCCGTTAGTGTTCCGGATCTCGGCAGCCGAGTACGCTGATGGCGGTTATCAGATTGAACATGCCATTGCGCTCTGTGAAGCTTATCAAGCAGCAGGCGTCGATTCGTTTCATGTAAGTACTGGCGGGGAAAGACTGGGTGGTGAAAGAAAGCCCGGCAATTATCCAGGCTACCAGGTGCCGTTTGCCCGGAAAATCCGGGAAGCGCTGAACATACCTGTTATTGCGGTAGGGATGCTGGAGGAGCCGGCGGTTGCTGAGTCCGTTATTGGCAATGAGGACGCAGATTTGGTGGCGATCGCCCGCGGCATGCTTCGCGATCCTTACTGGGCCACGCATGCTGCCCTTTCGCTAAGAAGTGATCATATCCATGTTCCGAAGCAATATGAGCGAGCTTATCTGTAAAAAAAGTGTTCGGTAACTCGCTGGAACATATGCGGCTTTGAGGGGAGGGAGTGCCTGCTTATCGTCTTCGGACTGTAAGAGCAGGTATCTCCCTCTAACTTATATGTTAAGGTTAGAGAGAAAGTACGGAGCGAAAGGATTTTGTTCATGGCCAATTTTGAATGGTATCGAAGTTTTATAAGCATTTATAAACATAGTTCCGTATCGGAAGCAGCCAAAACGCGGATTATGACACAGCCTGCCATGAGTCAACATTTGGCTGCCTTAGAAGCAGAGGTTGGCGAGCCTTTGTTTATTAGAACATCGAGGAATATGGTTCCGACTGAACGGGGAAAAGAGCTTTATTCGCAATTGGCACCGCTTATTGAAGCGCTGGAGGAGACGACGCTAAGTTTCAGAGCAGTTTCATCTCCCACGCTTCCGATTGTCAAAATCGGCACGGCGCAAGAGTTTTTTCGAGAAAAAATTGCGCCGTTCCTTGGAAACCTGAATATGCGTGTGTTTGCATATTACGGGTTAGCATCGTATATTTTAGAATTATTAACGGAAGATAAGGTCGACATCATTGTAACATCGCAGAAGCATTCAGCCCCCGGGGTTGAATATATCCGATACGTAGAGGAAGAGTTTGTTTTAGTTGCGCCATATGATTTGGAGGAACCTGCGTTCAATCATATGAAGCAGCTGGAAACGTGGTTATGTTCACAAACTTGGATCAGCTACGGCCTTGAATTACCCATTATCAGAAGATTTTGGAGGGAGCACTTTTCGAAACGTCCTCAAATAAAACCCGAGCATGTGCTGCCCGATTTGCACATTATTTTGTCTGCCATCGAACATGGTGCTGGAATTAGCTTATTGCCTACTTACATGCTGACAAGCTCCTTGCAGTCGAACAAAGTAAAAATCATTTGTGAGCCTTTTAAAGTAACGAATGATTTATATCTTGCTTACAAAATAAAAAATCGAAACATTCCCAAAATAAATATGATGATAGACGCTATTAAAGAAAATAGTTAATTGGATACGTCCTGATCTAGCTCTCTGATCAAAACAATTTTGCCTTTGGTCCTGCCTGTCTGATTAGACAGATGGGCTGCACGTACGCCTTCAACAGTCATCGGGTATGTTTCGGTAACAACCGGTTTCAGTCTGCCCATTTCGACCAAACGTTTAATATGATTGAGGTTGGAAGCATCCGGACGTGTAAATACATACTCGATATGCAGGTTTTTCTCTTTCGCTGCAGGAGAGCAAGATTTAGAATCATGGGGTCCGCCAAATATGGTAGCAATCGTCCCATTTGGTTTCATCCAATTGACTGCATCTAAAAAGTCTTGACCGCCAAGGGTATCAAGAGCAAAATCGAAATAATTATTATAATCGGTCGTTAGTGGTTGATCGTACGCTATAACCTCGTCAGCTCCCAAAGAACGAACGAAGTCAACGTTACGGCTGCTTGTTGTTGTCGTTACGTTGGCGCCTAATGTTTTTGCTAATTGTATGGCAGTTGAACCAATTCCGCCGCTTCCGGCTAAAATGAGGACGTTCTGTCCTTCGATGACCTGACCGGTTTCCACGAGCGCCTGCCATACGGTTAATCCAACGAGCGGCAGTGCTGCAGCTTCGGTATAGGTTAAGCCTTTTGGCATTAATGTGACGAATCTTTCCGGTACGTCCATTTGATTCGCATACGTTCCATGCTTCTCGATTTCCGGACGGAAAAAGACGTCGTCCCCAACACGAAGAGAACGAACCTTCTCTCCTACTTCCATAATGACTCCTGCTCCATCCCAACCTAAAATCAGAGGTAGTTCATAAGGGAAGCTTTGCTGCAGCAAGCCTTCACGTATTTTCCAATCGACAGGGTTAACGCCGCTGGCCCGGATGGCAATTCGAACCTCATCCGGTTGAAGCTGCGATTCCGGTACTTCGATAACAGTCAGCTGTGAGCTGTCTCCGTACGCTTTAATCCCAATTCCTATCATCCTGATTGCTCCTTTTAAATTGAACACCCGGATTATTAATAATATCCGGGTGTTCGGCAGATACTTCATCTAATAACTTAAATTATTTAATGATTTGATGCGGCGGGAAGTGCGGCAGCACGTATTCACCTAGTTCATGTATGACCTCGCTCGCTGGACGAGGGCTATCGAATAGCGCAAAGAAGAGATGATTTACACCAATTTGTTGATACATTTTGAGAAGTTCTAGCAATTTATTACGTCCGACCCGATAACCAAGCCGAATTGGAGTAGCTTCTTCATTAGGATCTTCCGCTAAATCGAGATGCATGGGCATAGAGAATGGATGAAACGCAGTATGGTTTTGCCGAGCAGCCGATTCTCGCCATGCGTTTATGACTTCTAACTGTCGTAAAGGTGATTGTGGATAATACATCCATCCGTCGCCGTTCAATCCAAGCCAATCGAGATCTTGCTGCGCAAAGCCGGTAACCATTGTAGGAATTTTTTGCTTCAGTTTCGGTACGAGTGTCGCTTGCTGGATTTGGCCGTAAGGCGAGTCAATTGTAGGATAATGCTCATAAAGTGCCTTTTCGAGAAAGGATAACGCTTCACGGAACTGAGCGCCGCGGCTGGGATGGTCGACTCCAAGCCCTTTAAAGTCAGCCCGCCTGTCTCCGGATGAGATACCCATGATGAGCCTTTCCGGAAAAAGTGCTTCGATCGTTGCCACTTCTTTCGCCAGCCTTAGCGGATGGCGAAGAGGTAGCACCAGCGCAGATGTTCCAAGTGCGATTTTTTTTGTCTGACTAAGCAGATGGGTACCGAAAATCAAAATATCGTAAATTTGACCGACAGCCGGATCCCCAAAATTGGGATCTTCCAATATAACGTCCCGGAGCCACAGCGTAGTAAATCCGTATTTTTCAGCAGTTTGAGCCAGCTCAACTTGTTGAGCCATCGTTGGTGTGTTATTTTGATAGTTTTCTAATGGAATATGGAGACCAAGCGTTAACTCGCCTTCTTTGTACATGCTCTGATAAGTTTGATGATGCTCAAACATCCGAATTTCCCCCCTATATTATTTTCGTTCGAGTTTGGCAGAAATTGCTGTGAGTATAATCGCAATGACAACCATAAGCGCACCGATCCATGGCGTATGCACAAGGCCCATGGAGTCGATAACAACTCCGCCGACAATCGAGCCGACTGC
The DNA here is from genome assembly GCA_035491515.1 of Candidatus Udaeobacter sp. GTDB lineage: Bacteria > Bacillota > Bacilli > Paenibacillales > Paenibacillaceae > Pristimantibacillus. Next base: position 38,243 of record DATJKM010000142.1, read on the forward strand.
AATACCGATGTTAAACGCCGCAATATTAATGGCAGATGCAACATCAACCGCTGAAGGCACGTACTTTTCAGCAAGTTGGACGACATATAACTGAAGACCGGGCACATTCATGAAGGCGAGCAGGCCCATTAAGATTACACCGATTACGCCGGCCGTTTTAAATGGAGCTAGGAACGTTAGAAGGACTAGAACGGCCGCTTGTACGATAAACATCCAAAATAGTGCGCGCAGCGGGTTTTTATTTGCCAATTTTCCGCCAACCGAGTTGCCAAAAGCGACAGCAATACCATAAGCGATCAAGAGGATGTTAATTACGCCATGGCTTAGTCCGGTTACATCGTGCAGGAGCGGAGTTAAATAAGTGAAAGCGACAAACGTCCCGCCATAACCGAATGCTGTGATA
>DATJKM010000143.1:0-6825 GCA_035491515.1 Candidatus Udaeobacter sp.
CGTGAGCGTAAGCTTGCCCACGCTGGACTGAACCAGCTCTCCACTCCTAAGTTTTACCGTGACCTCATTACCTTCGCGCGCGATCACTTCCCCGACTTCCTTCACCGGAAACTTCGGATCATCCTTCGTCAGAACGAGTACGATATCGCCGACCAACGTTTTGCTCGAATCAGCGTTCTTCAATGCGTACCGATCCAAAAAGATTTTCTCGCTTAGTCCCTCAAGCCGCTTACCGCCAGACGTCTCCATCGCGCTTCCTCCTTTGAATTGCCGCTCTCCCGGCATTTATGAGATATCACATCCCAATAACACAATATATGGTGTGATAAAACCATTTTACTATACCGCATATAGATTTTCTCATTTATTTACAACGGAATATCCCCGTCCTGCCCGCATTATCAGCCTCTCTTATTCTTTTGCTTGTCCATACTCTTTTTTAAACAGCTTCTTATTATTATTGGATGAAAAGGCAATACTGATTACAACTTATCCTCTTTACTGCGGAAGGAGCTGCACCCAGATGACATTCCCGACAACGCCGCAGGCTGCCTCAGCCGAAGCCGGCCCAGCCTTCGCCACACGTAAGCTGCATCATCTAGTAGACCTGCAGTGTGACCGAACATGGTTTGAGGAGCTGCAAAATCGTCTGACTAAAGGCGGACCATGGGATGATTGGACGTTATATCAGCTCACCATGGAAGCCGAGCAAGCGAAACGAATTGAAAGCTTCGAGCAATTGCTCTGTCTGCGGTCGCTCCCGTCCTTCGAGCCGATGCCCCATCAAATCAGCACAGCGCGCAAGGTCGTGCATGAAATGGGCGGCCGCGCGATTCTAGCCGATGAGGTTGGGCTTGGCAAAACGATAGAAGCCGGGCTCGTTCTTAAAGAATATATCGTGAGAGGGCTGGCTAAGCGCGTCTTAATTCTCGTCCCTGCCTCCCTTGTCCTTCAATGGGTGCGTGAGCTTAATCAGAAGTTTGGCATATCCGCCGTAGCCCAGAAGAAAGAGCATACATGGGGATATGACGTGGTCGTCGCCTCTATCGATACTGCGAAGCGCGAGCCGCATCGCGAACTTGTGCTCGGAACGGACTATGACTTAATCATTATCGACGAGGCGCACAAGCTGAAAAACAAAAAAACAACGAACTATCAGTTCGCTAATCTTCTGCGCAAAAAATACTGCCTGCTGCTAACCGCTACGCCGATCCAGAACGATATGGATGAGCTATTCAATCTAATCACGCTGCTTAAGCCTGGCCAGCTGGGCGGGCAAAGTGATTTTGCCGCCAACTTTGTCGTCGATAAACGGATGCCGAAAAATGAAGATCAGCTGCAGGAAGCTTTGTCAGGCGTCATGATCCGCAATCGGCGCGGCGACGGCGGCATCCATTTCACGAAACGCTTTGTCAAAAATATTCCGCTTACGCTATCGGAGGAAGAGAAAGCGCTGTACGATGCAGTCACCGGGTTCGTGAAGGAGCGCTATGAAGAAAGCGGCGGCGACTTGTCCAGCATGCTTTCCCTTGTCACGCTGCAGCGTGAAGTATGCAGCAGCCGCGATGCCGTATTTTTAACGCTCGTAAACCTGTTTAAGAAAACGGCGGAGGACTCCCCTATGCGTCCGAAAATATGGGAGCTCGTAGAGAAAATTCGCAATATAAAAGCAAATACGAAAGCGGAAAAAGCGATGGAGCTCATCAAAGAAATGGATGACAAGGTCATCATTTTCACGGAGTACCGGGCTACGCAGGAATATTTGCTGCAGTTTTTCCGCGCGCAAAATATGATCGCCGTTCCCTACCGGGGCGGCATGAACCGCGGCAAAAAGGATTGGATGATGGACTTGTTCCGCGGACGGGCGCAAATTCTAATCGCTACGGAAGCTGGCGGCGAAGGCATTAACCTGCAATTTTGCCACCATATGATCAATTTTGATCTGCCATGGAACCCGATGCGGGTGGAGCAGCGGATTGGCCGCGTGCACCGGCTCGGGCAGAAGGAAGACGTGAAAATTTACAACCTGTGCACCATCGGCACGATCGAAGAGCATATCGTTAATTTATTGCATGAGAAAATCAATCTGTTCGAGCTTGTTATCGGGGAGCTTGATCATATATTGGAGCGCTTCGAGAAGGGAGACGGCTCGCTGGAGCAGCGTCTTGCGAGAATGCTGCTTGAAGCCGGCAACGAAACGGATTTGAAGCAGAAGATCAATCATTTGGGCTCCTCGCTCAGCCGTATCCGGGATGAGGTGGTCACGGGAGACAGCCCGCTGGCAACCAGCCCCGATCTGCTCGTAAATTTGGATTCGCTTGGACAAACCGTGGAGGTGCAGCCTTGAACGAGAAGCAGGTGCACAAATTCGTAAACCGTTACTTAGAAGCGACAGAATGCTCGATATTAGAAAAATCGCCAAACCATTTTACCGTTAAGCTTTCGCCTCTTGCCGACCGGGAATTGACAAATCGGCCCTATTATTGGAGCTTTGTCGATCGGGTCGGCGCGGAGCCGGAGACGATGACTTACTTGTTTGTTACCGATAAGAACAAATATGACGCTGCCGAGGAGATGAAACAAGCAGCTTCCTCTCAGCAAGAAGCAGCTGTAAACGCTCAGGATGCGGCAGCGGATGCCGCTCTCGGCCGCTCGCTCGGCTTCATGCACGGCAGCCTGTCCGCACCTGCCCGCGTGCCGCGAGAGGACTTGTATTTTGGCGCCCGTAAGCTGGATATGCTATTCGAAGCGGCGAAAGCGAAGGGAAGCTTCGTTTATTTGTTTCAAGAGCCGGAAAAGCGCAGCAGCAATCCCTTCGCCTCCACGCCTTATACCGCATGGCTGGGCGTCAATATGCGTGTCGAGTTTGCTTGCGACCGCAAGCGCGAGGAAATTCATAGCTATGGCATCTCACTTGCGACCGGACAATGCGTTGAGCATTTCTACGACCGATTGCTCACTTATAAGCTTTCGCCGCGCCTGCCAGCTAATATCCACATCACCAAAAACGGCTTATCCTTCAATAAGGCGCTGGGCATTGTGGAGCAAGCGCTCGAGCGCAAGCTGCGCAGCTATGATTACAGGTGGGCTGAGGACGCCTCCGCGAGACTTGCGGAAGAGCTCGAACGGATTAGCGGTTATTATGAGCCGCTCATCCAGAATGGGCCGGCAGAAAATAAACAGGCAATCGAGGAGCAGTTCACGCAGCGGCAATCCGAAATTTTGTGGCAATATGAGCCCCGTGTGACTGCGTCCGCCATTAACTGCGGCATCTTTCATCTGGAGGGCATCGACTGACGCAGATTAGACGATTTCCGCAGCTAAACGTCAAAAAAAGGCTGTCCGCCGCCCGCCATCGCACGACAGGTTGTAACAGCCTTCTCAAAGCATGTCCCTTACAATAGCATGGAGGTGATATAATATGCGAAAAAAATTTATAAAGCTGACAGCAGCATGCGTATTAACTGCTATCGTAATGTATGCCGGAGGATTGCAACCGCAGCCTGCCTCTGCAATTGATAATGAGGCCGTAATCGAGTCCCTTCAGCAGCAAGCGCAGCGCTGGGTGGACGAGCTGGCTGTCCAGCCTTCTTTTGCAGCATGGAAGCAGTCGTCACTTGATATTTCTCCGATTGGGCCTGGAACCCATAGCTGGCTGGTAATCGTGAAGCAGGACAATACTACGGTTGGCTATCTCGTTGTTCATGCTGTAGAGTCAGGCGGCTTTCAATTAGGAGAATACGGGACAAGCAGCCGCCCGCTATTCGATGAACATACGCTTTCCCGGTCGCTAAAGCAGCTTGAGCTCTTGCAGCCCGCCTCCAAAGTCGAAGCCCTTTATGTTCACCCTCTGCTCGCTGCTTGGAAGATAACGTCTGAGCAGGATACTTATTATACAGATGCGGCTAGCGGCGAATTGCTGCCGGCCCGGCCGAGCGACTGGCTCGCAGCCTCATCAATAAAGCTTATTAACGCGGAACAAATGCGCATATCAGACCATGCTGCCCTTATGAAGCAAGTAACACTGCCATCCTTTGATGCATACGCGAGACTGCCTTGGTTAACAAAGCAGCCTATGCCATTAAGCGCTAGCTCCTACATGCCCCTCTTTGCCAAAATAAACAACAAAGAACAGCTGCGGTATACCGCTGAGCTGTTCGATGGTCAAATGCTGTATGTCTGGTCTGTTGTCGGCTACAACAAATGGGATACCGGCCATATTTACGTCGCTCTCGAAGCTGGCGGGGATGGTTCAGACCGCCGCTATATCCCGCTTCAGCTTCTCATTGAGCTTGGCCACTTTTACCGGTGACGCTCAACGCGCCCCCGCCACCAAAGCATAATGCTCATTGGACCAAAGCCGAACCACCGCGTCAGCCAAGGCTCTCTTCGCGCTTTGGCCGACGTTCTTATTTGCTTCCGTTCTTCCCTCGGTGTCTCCAAATAGGTCACAAGCTGCTCTGTCATATATTTTACGTACTCATCGCCCTTTGCCATTTGCCCCGCTCCCTCTAAATCCGATTGAGATGATGTTATAAAGTTTGCCCTGCAGCTTTCAAATGTAAACATGCATGAGTTTTCCTCCAAACAGCCACGCTAACCGTATGACAAAGTGATCTGGAGGAACCCTCATTATGCTTCGGAAAATGGTACTCGTCTTTATCGCATTAAGCTTTGCTGCTCTTAACAGCCCGTCCAGCGCGTCTGCATGGCCTCTGCTGCTGCCGGTAGGAACCGATCAGGATTGGGTGCTGCCGTCTACTGTCGTCATCATTGATGTTGGGCATGGCGGCATTGACGGTGGAGCCTCCTCGGCCGATATTCTGGAGAAGGACATCAATTTAGCTGTCGCCCGCAAGCTTTATCTCACATTACGCAGCCAAAACATACCTACCGTGCTTAATCGAACCGGCGATTACGCGCTAAGCGACGATAACCGCTGGCATATTAGCCGCTCCAGACATCGCAAGGATTTGTCGCATCGCCGCCAGCTTACCGAGGAAATTGAGAGCGAGCTGCTCGTTAGCCTGCATGTGAATTGGTCGAAGAAGAGCTCTCAGCATGGCCCGCTCGTACTGCATCAGAATAATGGAGAAAGCTCCTTGCTTGCTTTCTGCATTCAGGATGCGCTCAACCGGCAGCAAAATACAGCTTTCCTCCCGCGGGAAGGAAAGCCGTTTTATTTGCTCAACCGGGTTCAACAGCCAGCTGTAATCGTTGAGATGGGCTTTATTAGCAGCGAAAACGATCGCAAGATGCTGACCGACCCTCATCGTCAGCAAGAGATTGCGGCAGCAATCGCTTCAGGAATTAGGCAATACAAGTGGATCGTTCATTGAACCGCCGCGAATAAGCGCCGTCAGCTTCACGAACTGCACGCTAGTCTGCATGACGGGAATGGATTGCTGAAGGACAGATGCCGTTTTTTTGCCCGGAGGTCCTACATGTCCAATCGTGATGCAGCTAATGTGCGACTCCAAATGCTTTCGCAATACCGCGATTTGTTTGGAAATATGCTGTACGGTATAGACGTCATCGAGAAATACATCGTTTGAAACGATCGGAACCTGAAGCTCCGCTGCGATTTTGGGGACAACTGTCTTATAGGACGTTCGGCTATCGAGAAAAAACAGCCCGCGTTCCTTGCAGACGCCAAGCACGATGCGCATCATTCTCTCGTCGGACGTGACCTTCGAACCCATGTGATTATTCATGCCGATTGCATAAGGCACATCATTAATCGCATCCTCCACACGTTTGCGAACTTCCGCATCGCTCAAATCCGTCGTTAAGGCGCCCGGACCCAGCCACTTCCTTAGTCCCTTATTCGGCTCCATCGGCATATGGACAATCACGTCGTGACCGAGTCTATGCGCTTCCTCGGCGTCCTTCTTCGTAGTCGGCAGAAACGGCATAATCGCTGCTGTAAATTTGATCGGCAGCTTCAGCATCTCCGCCGTACCGTCCATTCCATTGCCGAAATCATCGATAACGATTGCCACCGTCCGCCGCTCTTGCTCCTCATCGGCCGCATCCATGCGAAATGCCGATGTCTGAGCGGATACGGCATCATTGCCGACCGGACTTCCAACTCCTAATAGAGCCGCCATAAGCAAAACGGTCATTGCCATTTTAACGGCTCGCTGCTTTCCTTTATAACGTTCTGCCCGCTTGTACCCTTCTTTGTCGCTATCCTGCTGTCTACTCAATTAATACTCACATCCCTCACTGTTTACTATCATTGTTTGTGAAGGAGCTGTAAAATATGCTTAAAATTTCAAATTGAAAAGACAACTCCCAACAACCGTAAATTCGATGTGTATTTGACGTCTGCAGCTTCCTGAGGGCAAAGAAAAAAGGCCCTAAATCGGCCTTGTCCAGTTGGTTTTCAGCTAGCTTTATTGCACTTTCCTTACTACGTCATTAATAATGTGCTCTAAAGTTATATTAGCGAGCTTGAGCTCCATCGCCTTCTGGGCTTCATTGAAAGCCGTCTCCAAAGATGATTGGATGTTCCGGCCGACAGTACAATCCGGATTAGGCTTATCATGAATCGCAAACAATTCGTCATGTCCATTCTTATGGACGGCATTGTATATATCGTAAAGGGTAATTTCGCTGGCCGGCCTTGTAATAACGGCTCCTGCAACACCAGCGCTCGTCGTAACAAGCCCCCCTTTATTCAGCATTCCGATAATTCTGCGAATAACGACCGGGTTCGTATTAACACTTCCAGCGATGTATTCCGAGGTCACACGTGCTGTCTTATCCATCTCTAATAACGTCATAATATGGACCGCTACTGCAAACCGATTGCTGGTCAAC
>DATJKM010000144.1:0-28469 GCA_035491515.1 Candidatus Udaeobacter sp.
GGCTTTCCGGAATATTGTTGAAAAACGAGATCAGAATTATCAAATAGAAAGGATTGATTAATCCCGGCAGCACAAGCGCCCAAATCGAATCCAGCAAATTCAGATTTCGGATCAAAATATATTCAGGGATAAGGCCGCCGCTGAAAAACATGGTAACGACGATAATGAACATGACCAATTTGCGGCCCTTCAAATTTCTTTTGGAGAGCGGATATCCTGCTGCAATCGTCAACACCATGCACAAAACCGTAAACAAGCAAGTGAGCAGTATGGTGAAGCCAAGCGAACGAATCATCGACGAATCGGTAAACACCTGCACATAGGCTTGCCATTCCAGTTCCACCGGAAATAAATTTACTTCTCCTGACGTAATCGCACGGGTAGAGCTCAGTGAAATAGCCACTATATGAAGAAATGGAGCCAGACACACCAGCACACAAGTCGTTAAAACGATAAAGTTGATTGTGTCGAAAACTCGGTTGGCGGTTCGATCTCTCATGTCGTACGCTCCTCTCTATTATTCGAGTTTATAATATACTTTCGTCTGTCAGCTTTTTGGATGCATAATTTGCTCCGAGAACAAATACAAGTCCGACAACAGCTTGGAACAAGCCGACAACCGTCGCCAGCGTATACTGACCGGATTGAAGCCCGATTCGATAAACGAATGTACTCAGCACATCGGAATATTCCCGCACCGCGAGATTGCCAATGACATACGGCCGTTCGAAACCGATCGATATCATATGGCCGAGATTAATGATAAGCAGCGTGACGATGGTTGGCTTTAGGCCCGGAAGCGTAATATGCCAAATTCGTTTCAGCCTTCCTGCCCCGTCCATTTCTGCTGCTTCAAACAACTCTTTGTTAATACCGGTGAGAGCCGCCAAATAAATGATCGTCCCCCAGCCTGCGCTTTGCCATACGCCGACGCTAAGATAGGTAAACAGCCAATCGTTTTTTTCGGTCAGAAACGGAATCGCTTCAAATCCTAAAGATGTTAGCAAATTATTTACCATGCCGGACTGTGTGCCGAACACTTGATAAACGATACCGCCTATAATGACCCAAGAAATAAAGTGGGGGATATACAAAATGGTTTGCGAAAGCTTTTTAAACCAAACGCTTTGCATCTCGTAGAGCATAATCGCCAGAATGAGCGGCGCCGGAAACGATACAAGCAAATCCAGTAAATTCAGCATAAGCGTATTACGGAGGGTTAAGTAGAAATCACGCATCCCGAACACTTCTTTAAAAGCCTCCAGGCCGATCCACTCGCTTCCGTTAATCCCCTGGAAAAAGTTAAAGTCTTTGAATGCGATTTGAATGCCGTACATCGGGCCGTATCTGAAGAGGATGAAGTAGGCCAGCGGTAAAACAAGCAGCGAATACAGCTGCCAATTCCTGCGTAAATATCCGGTAACGCTCACAGCGGTCTGCCTCCTTTTAACGACCGGCTTGCATGCGGGGAAAAGTCGCATATCGCTGCTCCCCGCATACACCGGTCTTCATGGTGCTTATTTCATTTCTTTGTAAACTTCTGTGCGCTCGTCTTGAATTGCCTGACCGCCGCTAGCCATATAATCCTTCATCATGGATTCATAGGTGCTTTCGAATTGTTCCGGCTTCGCCATTGTCGTCTTGACGAGTATTTCATGGAATTTATCGAGCAGCGTCGTGCCGTATTTCGTTTGCGCTTCGATCGGTCTAGGCGTAAGAATCGGCGGGATTGTATCCGCATTCGAGATTTTGAGCGCAATGCGAACTTGGTCCTGCTGCGCTTGCGGAAATTGAAACGCCTTTACTTCATTATTTTTTTCATCGCTGCCGAGCTGCATGCCGTTTGTTACAATGGTCATATCGCCGCTGTTATACATACGGTTTTTAGCTTCTTCTGTCTGATTTTCCAGAGCAACCGGAATACCGTCTTTCAACGTGTAGTTCTCGCCCTCGATGCCGTTCTGCATCTCGAACAGGACATCTTCAGACGCCATCCAGTCCAAATATTTAATCGCTTCGACTGCACGCTCACTCGACTTCGGAATCATAAGGTACAAGCCTACTGGTGCGTACTTCGGCTTCGGATGCTTGCCTTCTTCATTCGAATAAACGTCAACTGCGGATATCGTAGCGCCGGATACATTTTTCTGCAGCAGGTCGTAAGTGCTGTCCTGGCCATAGATGTTCGTATCGTCTTCGCTAAAGAAACCGATTAAGCCCTTCGAAACGTCCTCCGTCAATTTTTTCTTGTCTTCATCCAGACCGAAATCCGCGCTCAACAAACCTTCGTTATACAGCTTGTTCATGAACTGAAGCCCATCTTTGAAGCCAGGCAGCAGCACCGGATAATCGCGGGAGCCTAGCTGCTGGATCAGCGTGAATTTCTCTTCTTCCGACACTGCTGACTTGATGAACGACCAGATCAGCGGCTCATATTGGGCCGGTGCGATCGTCATGCCAAGCGGCACGACTTTGCCGCCCGTTGCGCCCGGATCCTTCTCTTTAAACGCTTTGAGCGTGTTGTACAGCTCTTCTGTCGTTTGCGGCACAGGCAAGCTCAGCTTATCGAGCCAATCCTGACGAATGAAGGAAGAATATTTGCCCAAATTCGCCCGTTTTGCCGGGATGGCATATTGCGTGCCTTCAAGCTGACCGTAAGCTAGCGCTTCCTCGCCGAGAAACGCCTTCAAATTCGGAGCATGCTGTTCGATCAATTCGGAAAGATCTGTCAAGCCGCCTTGCTGCGCGTAGCGGTAAAACGTACTCGAATCGTACGTGAACACGATATCCGGCACGTCGCTGCCGCTTGCCATCAACACATTTAACTTCTCAACTTCTTCGGACCGGGGTACAGGAACGAATTTGACGTCGACGTTGTTCGCCTTACCGAACTTTTCTCCAATCCAATTCGTCCAATAGTTATCGGTGATGGTATAGCCTGCTGGAGAATTGCCACGATCAAATACTTCAACTTTAAGGGTGACCGGCTTCTCTGTTGTACCGCCGTTCGCTCCTTCTTCAGCTTTCGGCTCCGACTTTGATGAACATGCAGAGAAGATTAATGAACATACTAGGACTAGCAAAAGGATAGATCTTTTCGAACCCATGTACCGTTTTCTTTTCATGTTTCTAAACATCGTTCCAACCCCTTCTACATATCGTTTTTATTCTGTTCAGGTTGCACGACCCATTAAGATAGCGCTTTCACTTCCGTTATTGCAACCTGCACCGAATTGACCAAAGTATTGCACGCCATCCGGGCAAGTCGCAATAAACTAGTTTCAAATTGATAAACCCGAAGTTATATATCCAAATATTGGTTATATCAACTGTAATCGTACTCTAAACATTTTTCAAAAAATATCGGTATGACGCGCTTTTCCGGGCTTTAGCTTGAGCTTTCTGTAATCGCCCGGCGTTACTCCGACCACCCGCTTGAACACTCGGCCGAACGTAATCGAATTCGCATAGCCAACCTGGAGAGCAATGCTTTGCACGGAATCCTCGGACTCCGCGAGCAGACCCTCGGCATGCTCCATTCGCAGCTGCACAATGAAATCAACGAATTTCATATTGAACTCTTCTTTGAACAGGTAGCTTGCATATTTGCCCGAGATCTGAAAACGATCGCTCAAATGCTTAAGAGATAAGTCCGGATTCACAAAATTTTCTTCGATATACGATTTCATTTCGGTAATCATCGCCCGATGGTTTTTGGTTTCGCAATAGGCGACGTAATGACGATACATTTCGGTTAAATACTCGAAGAAAAGAACGCGAAGCTGGTCCAGCGAGACCGTTTCCTCCACCGTTTGCTTCCAGAGCCCGGCCTTTTCCCCTTTAAAATGCTCTTGCAGGTCTTCCGATATGTTGCCAAGCTCGCTGCCCAGCATGTCCATCATCGTTTGCAGCAGCAGCCGAATATCTTCATCCTTTAGGCAATCCAATGCCAAAGATTCGAATATCTTGTCCAAATATACGCGCCATTCGCCCGTCGACAGCCTGAACTCTCTGACCAGATCGGCAGCCATCTGCAAATACTTATACGATCTCTGCCTAGTATCTCCCGGCAAGTCATCGCTCATTATGACGGCTTCCTTTCCGAGCGACAATTTATGCTGCATCGCCTCAGCCGCCGCCTTAAAGGATATCGTTATCGTCCCCCAGCCCTTGACGACCGGTCCGATTCCAAACGTTAATGACATGCGGAGATTTTCAGATACCCATGCGCCGCCTTTTTCTGCAAACTGACGAATTTTATCCTTCGGAGCTTGCTCCGCTCCGCTTATCCCGATTATGATGCCCATTCTGCTCTCGCCGACCCATTCCGCCCAAGCATGCATCCCGTCGTCCCGTGCCAGCTCCTGCAGTACATTCGTTAAAGCAAATTTAAGCGTATTTTGATCGCGTACGGAGAAGCCGCTCCGGAAATGACCGTAATGGCCGATCTCTACTACCATAAAAGCAAATAGATCAAACGTATTTACTTCTGGAAGCAGCTTCAATTTCAGCAGGCGTTCTTCCACATGCTGATGCCCTTCTCCTTGAATGATTTCAAAAAATAGCTGTTTCCTGCCCACCAGCAAATTTTCGCGCTGCTCCTTTTCGTAATCCTCCGTTTGATGAATCAAATTTTCCAGCGTACGATCGATTAAAGACAGCTCATCCATCTTCATTCCGAAGCCGTCGCTCCGAAGTTGAATCGATTCTATCCGGTTCATCATGACCCGGATCGGCTTGTAATTTTTTCTCGTGATGTAGATAATGTAAAAAATGGCAAAGATGACCGTTAATAGACCAATCACTATCCAAACATACGATATGACCGATACCCAAAGGAACAGCTGTCCCGCAGCGATCCCACTCTCAAAAGTCCATCCCAGCATATCTGAGTTCAATCTGTTGAGCACTTTTCCGTTTTCTTGATCTGTGTCGCTCTGGATGGAGGGCAGCGTCGAGAAAACCAATTGACCTTCCTCATCGCGAATCGTAAGAAACGTCACCTCGTCATTATTCATCGAACGAATCATCCGCTCGACGTCATACATATCTACATTAATAACGACAAACCCTTCCGTCCCAAATGGGAGCGGCTGTCTTTTGTACATCGAAATAACCTGCTTATTTTTCTCCGTACTCATCTCATGAAAGGGACGAATCGACGACCAGCCTTGATATTCGGGACTAGCGAGTGCCTGCTCAATAAAGCCTTTATCCGCAAAATCTTCCCATTTCACCAGTCCGCTGCGCGTAAGCACCTGCTTATCCTCAATCCGGTAAACATATATCGAATCGATCAAACCATCGTTTGCAATCAACCCCCGCATGCTATCGACAACATCAAAGAGCACTTCTTGATTGTCCCGAGTACGCACAACATTAAGAAATTCGCGATAACGATCATTTTTCTCCATTTCCTCAAGTACATCGGTCTCGACTCCTCTAAGCGAGCGCGATACCGTATCCATAATATAGCCGGTAGATATCCGATCCGCTTTCACAGTTTCCTTATGGGAGATTTCATTAACCATAATAAAGGACATAAATATTAGAATCGTTACCGTAAACAAAAAAATCGGAAAATAGGAAAGCAGCATCCGGCGATACCAGTTCTTTTTCAAATCAACCACTCCTTTTTCTAGGCCAAACAAACGATTAACAAGGTAAAAATGACTATAATTGAAAAAAAACAATTGTCCAAAAAGTAAGTTAAGCGCTTTCTCCAATCATTCTAAAAGATAAACAACATCAATTCAATGTCATAAAATGTAGGGCAAAATCAAAATATGGATAGGTATATACGCATAAAAGATCCTTCCCCTGCTCAATCTGTCGCAAGCGTACAGATCATGGCAAAGTAAGGATCTCATTCGGGCCATTCTATGCCGCTGAAGGCGGTTAAATCTGCTTATCAAACCAATTGTAAAAATATTGATTTATATATTGCCCAGCCAGCATGTATGGCATGGTTTCTTCCTCAACAAAATTTTCCCTGCCCCTGATGCTAAAATAAAGCCACAGCGCGATCCCTTCGGAAAATGATTCAGGATGATAAACAGCTCCATTCAGGAGGCTCGAAATAGTACCCATACAATCCTCAATCGCGTCTTCGCCTTCAGGATGATACGCTTTTAGCTTTATTTTCAGATAGGAATAAATATAAGGAAACTCCTTGCTGCCGGCTAATATGGAGCTATAGAGCGCAGTCGAAATTGATGCTGCCATAATACCCGTTTTCCACTGCTCTGCCTTATCCTTTAAAGAAACATCGTCCTTAAACCTTTCCAGCAGATCATTATACAGTGTATCCTTCAACGAGAACAACTCTGCATATAACCGCCGTGAGCTTTGCTTGAGCGAAGACTCCTCATTCTTGTGCTGATTCATTCAACCGCCTACTTCCCCTATTTGCTCAGGTTCGCGTTACAGCTTCTAGTTTACTGCATACAAATTGGAGAATGCAAAGAACTTTTCTTAGAAGCATAAAAAAGCCCGTTGCGACTTACCGCAGCAGGCTTCATTCTCATCCTATTTGACACGCACGACTTCGGTCCCCGCGATAAAATCATGTATGGCCCGCTTATCCTCGCGTAATCCAACCATAAATGCGCTGACGATGGCCGCTATCCCCAAAGTTACTGCATATACAAGCCCGCCGACAACGTTGCGCAATAGCATGGTACCAATTCCAGGCGATGAGCCGTCAAGCTTTCTAATCTGAATACTGCAAATCCGTTTGCCGATTGTGTAACCGTTCCAAAATACCGGAAGCAATAACGAATAGAGGAATGAAATCACATCTGTAAAAAATTCTCTTCCCTCAAACCCTCCTGAAATTAACCAAGAAATAAGAAACAACGGAATGCCAACAATTAAACCATCCAATAAAGAAGCTCCTAACCGAATCCAAAATCCTGCGTTCATGTGAAATCCCTCCAACAATGCTTTAATGTTGTTGCCCGATGCGCAATGCTAACCAATATAGCGGTTTTCGCTCATCGAATAAGATGTATGCGATACATGGATAGATGTATGACAGAATAAATTAACTTTCAAAGTGAGACACTACTGATTACCATTACTATCCTCATTAAAAGGTGGTTTTATGAACTCGTGAATTCTGCCAATGATTTATTGATCAAAAAAGCCTATACCAAGCCTAGCTTGAGACAAAATATAGTCAACAAGGGCATGATCTGCCTTTATTGCGATTACTCTGGTTTTGCTGCACAAAATAACTATGGGATAGCTTGCTGCTTTGTCTACAACCGGACGATAAATGTTACCGCCAAAAAATTGCAAATTGAACAAGACGGAGGTTCAAATTACGGCGAGCTGCAAGCGATCGTATACAGTCTTGAAATTCTTGCTGAAGCACTAACCGAGCTTCAACCGAAACTCGCTATCATATTTACGGATTGCAGCAGTATAGCAAAAATTTTATCAAAAACTCACTTCTCACATCCGTATTATGAACAAGCAAGGTATGAAATATTGGCTGCAATCCATCATCTGAATCATAGGTTCCCTGAGGTTGAAGTAAGCGTAAAGTATATTAGCAATCACAAGAAAAATAATGCTCTGCACAGATTGGCTCATAATGCTGCTAGAGATGCTGCTAGCAGACAAGAGTAGCGTGACGAACGAAAAAACCTCCTTCGCCAAAATCTGATTTAGTCAGATATTGCAAAGGAGGTTTTTTCGGCTTGTGCTAATGCACATCATATGTACTTCGTGAAAACCATTGATTCCTCAAGGTTTTCCAGGTATGCCGAGGACGGGAATCGAACCCGTACGGTGGTCACCCACCGCAGGATTTTAAGTCCTGTGCGTCTGCCAGTTCCGCCACCCCGGCATGTTGTGAAGGTTTTGCTAATGGTGGGCCCTGAGGGACTCGAACCCCCGACCAATCGGTTATGAGCCGACCGCTCTAACCAACTGAGCTAAGGGCCCTCGAAAAACGTCTATTTCAACGTATTCATCGAAAGGTTGGTTGCGGGGGCAGGATTTGAACCTGCGGCCTTCGGGTTATGAGCCCGACGAGCTACCGGGCTGCTCCACCCCGCGACGTATTTCCATTTGAGCAAAGCTTCTTGAAATGGCGACATAAAATAATATACTATATGGAGGTGTTTTAAGTCAAGCAAAATATTCTAATTTATTTTTTTATATTTTTTAAGGAATAAATCTAACGCCGAACCGCCCTTTGCGCGACTTGAAAACCTCAACCTCACGCGGGCATTCGTAGCCGTAAACCCACCAGTCATTTTCCATTCTTCTAACCAGGCACCCAGCTTGAAACTTCGTTTCGTATAGGCGAACCCAGTACACCCATCTCATGCGAATCACCCACTGTCTGATAGGATAAGCAGCTGTTCTGCCGCCTCAATAAAGGTTATAGCCATTAGAATGCCCCAAAATTGGGATAATAAATGCAAATCGGGTATACTCAAATTAGGTCATTATGAAGGAGCTGAAGAGAATGTTATATGGAATCGTCGTTTTTCCGGAAAAGCATGTGCAAGATAACGCGAATAACTGGCGAAGACGCCATGATCCGCATTACTCAGCAATCCCTGCTCATCTGACAATACGAGAAGAAGAGGAATGGAACGATGACGAGCTGCAGCTTGCTGTTGCTCATTTAGAGCGGGTAACGTCTGCGATACCGGCTTTCTCCATTTATTTTAACCGAGTATCTACCTTCTATCCGGTCAATCATGTGCTCTATCTGGCGCTTCAGGATACAGCCTCGATGCAGAAGCTCCATGAGGACGTATGCAGCGGTCCATTAACAATCGAAACGCCTAAATACGTTTTCACGCCGCATCTCACGATCGGGCAGCAGCTGTCGGCTGATGAGCTTCACGATCTATATGGCAATCTTCGTATGCAGTCCATTGACTTCTCTTCAAAAATCGATCGCGTTCATTTGCTTTATCAAACCGATAACGGCTCTTGGACCGCTTATCAATCGTTTCTGCTAAGAGGATAGACCTAAAATAGCCTAACACGCAAAAGCCCGCAAACGACACTCAGGTCGATTGCGGGCTTTCTGCGATTTTGCTAATTAATCACCCATTGGCTTTACATCAATTGCGCCGCCTCCGCCTTCCATGCCCCCATTCGGATTCGTTTTCAAGCGTTCCAGCACTGCGTTGCCGCGTGTCTCCCACTCGGCAAGCGCCTCGCGTGATGTCTTCGTTCCTTTAATTACTTCCTGGAACAGCTCGTAGCCTGGATTTTGAGCTTCCCAAATACCTGGTTTTTCACGATAAATTTTTTCCGCATCCGTGCTTGTTGGCGGCAGCGGCTTAAGCGTCGTAAATGCATCCATGTTGTACTGCAAGCCGCCGATTGGCTTCAAGAACTCTTTGCGCGCTACCATCTCGTAAAGGCTTCTCGACTTCAGCTTAGCCCATTCCTTGCTGTTCGAAAATTTAATAAAATCCCATGCGTCTTTATCATTTTGCGCTTTGCTGTTAATACCCATCAGCTGACTGAGATAAATACTGCCGCCGACATCCGGATCGTTCGGATGAACAGGTACCGTTACGACATCCCAGTCGACAGGTTCAAAATCTTTGATTTTCGAAGCATTGTCTGCCGCTCTCTTAAGCTCGTTAATATAGCCGTAATCGCCGATTGTCATCGCTACTTTGCCTTTGATGAACAAATCGCCGTAGAAAGGATCAAAACCGCCTTCAGCGCTTTGCTTCTCATACATCTTGTTGTAGTATTCCTGATTCGGGATAATTTGTTCTTTGTTCAGCGAGGATACGGTATTCCATACCTGCTCCCATTGATCGCTGTTTACGAGCATTTTCTCGCCTTTGTCATCCCACATTTTCAATTGCAGCGCTTGGCTGTAGATCTGAGTATCGTTAAAGCCGTCGGACTGCCCACGGCTGAACGCGAAGCCGAATTTACGGTCCTCGCCTTCTCCTTTGGCAACTTGACGGGCAAGGTTAAGAACATCCGCCCACTGCATTTTGTCAGTTGGAGGCTGTACGCCTGCATCGGTGAACATTTTTTTATTGTAAAAAAGGGCTGACGAGTTGAACGTAGGCGTTAATGCGTACAGATTACCGTCGCCTGCCGCCTTAATACCGTCAATAACAGTTGGAACATAATCGCTCAAATCAAATTTATCCTGCGTCACAAGCGGATCAAGCGGCTGAAGCAGATTGTCTTGTGTCAGGCGGCGAAGCATGTTGTAGTCCAGAACGACCACATCAACCGGATTTTGACCGTTTAGCATCTCTTTCATTTTCTCGTAAGGATCCGGCTGCGTTACCGGCTTGGATGGATCTTGCTGCTCAAAGCGTTGGTCATCATAGTTGATTGCGCCTACGATTTCGAACTCGATGTTCGGATGGGACATTTCGTACATGTCTGTGTATTGCTGACGGAAATAAGGCTCGTTATCCGATCCGCCGTAAAGCACGCCAACCCGTAGCACCCGTTTCTCGGCGGACTCTTCAGAGCCGCTGCTGCACGCAGCCAGCAGGCTTATAAGCAAAGCAAGGGTCAAGCTAACCAAAGCAAATTTACGAATCCGCATTCCTGACAACCGTTTGTTATCCATTCGATTTAACCCCCCAATGATTTAGGCGGAGTAATAATAATCCGCTCACCGTCAAACTCCATCGTTGCTTTATCTTTAATGTTTAATGCGGATAAATATTCCTTAGGCACTTGCAACCGTCCGACCCGATCAACGACGACAAAGGCTTCATGCACAGCTTGCAGTCCGCTGGCAACAGCCGGAAGCTCTGCCTCACCTCCATCAAGATTAATATTCGGATTTCGTTTAATAAACTCGGTGCTCGTTAAACCGTCGCGAATCGCAACGACCCGATCGACCTTGCTTGCGAGCGTCAAGTCATGCGTAACGATCACGATCGTAATACCGATCTCGCGATTCAGCCTGCGGAAAATGCCCATAATTAAATCGGAGGTTGTTGTATCGACAGAGCCTGTCGGCTCATCGGCCAGCAGCAGCTTTGGCCGGTTTGACAGCGAAATCGCAATCGCGACCCTTTGCTGCTCCCCTCCTGATAGTTGATGGAGCTTGTTATGCATGCGCTCTTTCAAACCGACCCATTCAAGCAGCTGTTTCGCATATGCGCGATCAACTTTGCCCGATAACATCATCGGCATTTCCACATTTTCAAGCGCGGAGAGGTAAGGCAGCAGGTTGCGGGCATTATTTTGCCAAATAAACCCTACCGTTTCCCGCTTGTACTGCACGAGATCCTCTTCGCTAATTTTGAGCAGATCCCATGGCCCAACATGCACCTGTCCGGCGGAGGGGCGGTCAAGACCGCCCAACGTATTCAGAAGCGTAGATTTCCCGCTGCCGCTGTTGCCGATGATGGCCATGAGCTCGCCTTCGTTTACTTTTAAGTTCAAGCCTTGCAGAGCGACGACCTCCAGATCGTCTGTCTTGTAAATTTTCACCAGACCTTCGCAATCGATCATCGCTGTTGTCATCGTTCCTCTCCCATCTTGACCGCTTGATGCACTCTCAGCCTGCGAATATGCAGGAAGAGCAGCAATGCTCCGACCAGCATCATGAATCCGACTACGACGAACAATTGATTCGTGTCGCTCGATTCGAATACGACCCGGAACGGCGGTACCGTTTCTTCAACATTTTCAGTCGTCTGCAGGAATGGCAGGAAGAGCATGCTGACCGCTTTCCCGATTAAGACTCCCAGACCTATCGCAAGACCGGCTGTGAAAAGCTGCTCTAGCAGAAGCATACCGGTAAGCTGTTTACGCGATAATCCCATCGCGCGCAAAACCCCAAACTGGACGACACGGCCGGATAAGTTAAAGAACCAAAAGAGTACATAGCCTGCTAATGTTATGATTACGGAAACGAGAAAGCCTAAGCTCAATATGCCGAAGACGCCGCCTCTGGTCGGGAGCTTTGATTGCGAGATCAGCTCGCTCCTGACATCTTTAACGGACGCAATCTGTATACCCGCCTTCTGCAGCTCTTGAACGATAGGCGCAACTTTTGCATCCGGCTTCATCTTCAGCCATACCTCATAAGGGATGATCGGAAGCTGATCATAAATATAATCCAGATTCGTAATGATAAACGGCGATTTGTCCGGATATTGGCTAGGCCAGTAAGGCAATATCCCTACCACTACAAAATCGACTTTGCCTTCCGGGAAGCCGACCGATACAGGATCATTCAGCTTCAGCTGATACTTCTCGGCTACCTTTGAAGGAATAAGTGCAGCATGCTCAGACAGACCTAAATTATTTAAATAATAATACGGATGTACGGGATATAAATCGTTGCGGAACCATCCCACTTTGGCGAAATCCACGTTATCGATCCCCATGATTGTACCTTGACCGATTGATTTCCCTGAAATGACGACGCTCCCCTTTGTCTGTAAGACACGGGCAGCAGCTTCTACCCCTTCCAGGGAACGGAATATCTCGAAAGGAGGTTCACTATACAAAATTTTCGTAGGCACGCTTTGACCGCCGCCCCCGGAGCCGCCGCCATTCCCGCCTCCTGAGCCGCCGCCGGAACCTCCACCGGTTCCACCACCGCCAGTTCCACCGCCATTGCCGCCTCCGCTTCCGCCGCCGCTTCCCGGCTTCGTTACGGTCTCGGCAGTACCTTCCCAAACCGTTTGAACGGTAACGTCGGTTCCGTACTTATATAACGTCCGCTCCGTCGAGTTCAAATCGATCGTTCGGGCTGCCGATGCATTGTAAACGCCTAGTCCCAGCGTTAGCACTAATAAAATCATGAGCGGGTAATAGCCCTTTGACGATCGTGAAAGCTGAGTGAGCGTCAAATAAAGCGGCACAGGCAGGAACTTTCGTCCAAGCCATGTGAAGAGACTTAATAGCCAAGGGAATAACCTTAAGAAAAATAATCCAAGTGCAAAAATCGAAATCGCCGGTACAAAAAACAGAAACGGTTGAACGTTTAATTGATCCGTTGTCATGCCTGTTTTGAATGTCAGCATTTGACGTTCATTAAACATATACCAGCCATAACCTGCAGCAGCCAGCAATAATACGTCGAGATACCAGCGCTGCCAGCCAGGCTTACGGTCAGAGCGCGCCAGTTCCTGCTTGTAGCTGACGATTGATGATCTTGCATAAATGACAGCAGGAATAATCGTTGCAAGAAGTGCAAGCAAAACCGCTGCGCAGCCGGCGATTATCGCCTCCGTAGAGAAGCCGACCGGTATCGACTTTCGGTTGACGAAAGAGAGGAAGCCGTTGGCCGACCCGATACTCTTCGCCATAAACCAGCCGATAAAGGGACCGCTCGCAAGCGCAATACTGCCGAGCAGCAGACCTTCTAACAAATAGATCCATATAATTTGCCTTGTTCCTGCTCCCCGGCTGCGGAGCACGGCAATGTCGCTGCGCTGTTTATCAAGCGATTGGCGGGCGTTCATGGCAATGAAGAAAAATACCATAGCCAGCATTGGAGCAGCGAGAGTGAACAGCAGCGTTTGCAGCTGCAGGCTCTGCTTCTTAAATTCAGTGAGCGTGGACGCAAAGGATATTTCTACTCTCGTATCCTTTAGGCGCTGGTACAATTCAATGTTCAAGCGCTCAAGCGTTCTGCCCAGCGGTGATAATTGGCTCGTTTGAATTTCCGATAAATCGAAGGCGTAATACCAGCTGGCATTATGAAGCGGAATTCCTTTCTTAGCCAGCAGCACCTTGTCAAATGCAGCCTCGCTGATTTGCAAAGTGTTCAGCAGGCTCTCCATCCCTTGATACCAGTATGAACTCGTATCAGTAAGCGGCTTAACCGCCCCGACGATTTTGACCCGCAACGTAAGGTCTAGTCCGCCGTATACCGGATATTCAAAAACATCGCCGATATGTACATCGTTGCGGTACATGGCTTCCTCGAACATAACTGCTTCGAGCAGCTCACCATCCCCTTCAGCATTCACAAACCATCTGCCTTGAGTCAGCTCGGTATTGGCCTCAAGACCCGACATCGTCATAATCGTCAGCTGGCGGTTACGCCCGGCATCGACCTTCGAAGAATCCTCAGGCACGACCTCCGTACTGCGGATGGAGTAGCTGTTAACAAACGTTTTAAAAGGAAAACCGATCTCCTTCGGCACTCCTTCAGAAATGTAACGTTCAAGCTCCGATAACGAAGGTAAATCCGTTTTCCCGCCAGCGGGTGATTGATACCTCATGAGCAGCGAACCGGCCGGTAAGCCAGCGCTCTTCTGCTGCAGCGATTCGGCTACGACTCTTTTGAGCGCGCCATCCGCGTACATCGGTATACTAGTGGCAAATGCAACCGCTAAGGTCAGTCCCGCCAGCGTGCTTAACGTCAGCCAGCGTGTGTTCCACATTTTGCGGAACAAAAAACGAAACAACGGAATTCCCATCAGCTATCGACCTACAACTTTCTGCCCCGGCTTTAGGCCCTGCAGGATCTCAACCTGCGTCGCGGTTTGTTGACCGACCTCTACGTCCACCTCGCGCTTACCGTTTGCATCAATAACCTGCACATACGTACGGGAGCCGATCGAACGAAGCGTAGAAGGAGGAATAACGATGGCGTTTTCTGTTCGCTTCGTAATAATGTTAATGGACAAAGGCGTACCGCGATTTAAGTTTTTCGGCAATTTGTTAAGATCGACGATTAAGTAGTCCTCAGGCCGCTCCGGCTTCGTTTCTTCCGGCAAACCGCCCGTGCCGCCGCCCGTGTTCTGGTCATCCGTCTTGACCGGAAGGAGCTTTACTTTGCCTTTAAAATTGCCCACGCTGCTAATATTGGCTGCAACCTCCATGCCGACGGCCACTTTTTCAAGCTCCGTTTTGGTTAGCTTCGCAGCTGCCGTTATTTTGCTCGTGTCAGCTACGATCGCAATCGGCGCATAGGCTTTTATTAAATCGCCCTTCTGTACATTCAGTGTAACGATCGTTCCGCTGAATGGCGCCTTCAAGCTCGCCTTCGCGATCTCCTCTTCCATATCGACCAGCTTCTGCTTGCGTTCCTCGAATGCAATCGATTTCTCCTCGAATTCGATCGGGTCCATCTCATCGCGCTGACGAAGCGTCTCTTTCATCGCAATTTCCTCTTTCTTAAAAGAAAGCCTTTCCATACGCAGTGTCTTGACCAAATCGTCAACGTCCAGCTCACCGATAACTTGACCGGCCTTCACCGTCTCGCCCGCTTTCACATACAGCTCCTTCAAATGCTTGCCGTCCAATGTGAAAAATAAGGTCTCTTCCTCTAAAGAAATCAGCTTGCCAATGACTTGCACCTTCGTCTCAAGTGTCGCCGTAGTCACCTCATACTCCGGTCTTTTGGATATTTGCGGCGGAGCGATTTCAGGTAATACCTCCTCCTCTTCCTCCGCAGGAAGCAATGAACATCCGCTTGCGAATACTAAAGATACACTCATAACAACAACCATTGAACGTTTAAATAAATTTCCCGTCCACCATTTCATAGACATGGTCGGCAACCTCCAAAATCGTAGGATCATGTGTAGTCATACAAATAGTAACTTGTTCAGTGCGAATGATATTTTGGAAAACTGCCATAATTTGAGCCGACATACCTGAATCAAGCTCTGCTGTAGGCTCATCGGCCAGCAGCAGCATCGGCTTGTGGGCAATCGCCTTAGCAATAGCTACGCGCTGCTGCTCGCCGCCCGAAAGCTCGAAAGGCCGATGATTCATGCGCCGCTCCAATCCAACCAGCTCAAGGCATTCTGCGACTCTATCCTTCCACTGTGCACGCGGAACGCCAGCCATGCGGAGGGAAAGCTCGACATTCTCCCGCGCGGATAAAAGGGGCATTAGAGCGAAGGCCTGAAAGATAAAGCCCATATGCTGACGCCTAACGATCGTTCTCTGATTGTCGCTCATACTGTGAAAAGGCAGGCCATTAAACAAAATCTCACCCCTGCTGGGAGTATCCAGCCCGCCCAAGCAATTCAGCAGCGTCGTCTTTCCTGACCCCGATCTGCCTTTAAGCATAACTAACTGGCGCTCTTTGAGCTCCATGTGAATGCCTTTCAATACATGCAGCGGCGAACCTCCTACTTGAAAAGTACGCTCTACATCCGTAACGGTAAGTAGATTACGCCTTTCTTCAGCGGGTTCGGGCCGCGCTTCAGTTGTCTCTTCTTCTTCTTCAAGTGGAATGGCCATTAGCGCTTCCGATCCCTCCTCAACCAGCTTTCATAATTCTCATCTTACATGATAGACGAAAGACATGCTCAAAAAGTTACGTCAAAATTAAACAACTTTTTAAAACAATTGGAAACAAAAAAAGCTGCTGTAAGCGAATGCTTTCGCATCACACTGACAGCAGCTCTTGGCTTCATTGCTTCACCATTTATTAATTATTTGCCAAAGGATTGCGGATCTTGTCTCCACGCCTGCAAAGCGGCTACATCTTCAGGAGCTACTTTGCCCAGCTCAACAGCCGTTTGAATCAACGCGCTGTAGTTAGACAGCGTTTCAAGCGGCATTTGCTCAGCTGCAAAGGCTTGAATAGCCGTATCGAATTCATATGTGAAAATAGCGAGCACGGCCGATACTTCCGCGCCGGCTTCACGAACGGCAAGCGCCGCTTTCAGCGAGCTGCCGCCTGTCGAGATCAAATCCTCGATGACAACGACCTTTTGACCAGGAAGAACTCGTCCTTCTATCTGGTTTTGCTTGCCGTGGCCCTTCGCTTTATCACGAATATATGCCATTGGCAAATTAAGCTTTTGCGCAACCCATGCCGCATGAGGAATACCCGCCGTTGAAGTTCCGGCAATGACCTCCGCATCGGGATAACGCTCGCGAATAATCGCAGCGAAGCCTTCCGCAACGAGATCGCGAATAGCAGGGTACGTCATCGTAAGGCGATTATCGCAATAAATCGGCGATTTAATGCCGGACGTCCATGTGAATGGCTCACTAGGACGCAGGGCTACCGCTTCAATTTCAAGCAAGCTCTTGGCAA
This sequence comes from Candidatus Udaeobacter sp., assembly GCA_035491515.1. Taxonomy (GTDB): domain Bacteria; phylum Bacillota; class Bacilli; order Paenibacillales; family Paenibacillaceae; genus Pristimantibacillus. Next base: position 16,994 of record DATJKM010000144.1, read on the forward strand.
TTTGGTTAGGCAATTCGGTTAATGTCAATTTACTCATAGGATGTCAGCTCCTCAATAATAGATTCTAATGCAGCACGCGGACTCGGTGCCGCAGTAATGGGACGACCGATAACCATATAGTCGGTGCCTTGACGCAAAGCCTCGCTTGGCGTCATGATGCGCGACTGATCGTTAACGTCCGCGCCTGCCGGCCGGATGCCGGGCGTAACCGTTTTGAAAGCAGCGCCGCATGCCGCTTTGATCGCTTCAACCTCGGAAGGTGATGCGACTACTCCGTCCAATCCAGCCTTTTTCGTAAGCTCCGCATAACGCAGCACTGCCGACTCCACTGTGCCGCTTATACCGATCTGCTCATTCAGCATCGATTGGCTTGTGCTTGTCAATTGCGTAACGGCGATAACGGTCGGTTTGCGAAGGCCGCTGCCCGTAAGAGCGATGTCTACGCCTTCAAGCGCTGCCTCAAGCATAGCGCTGCCGCCTGCCGCATGAACGTTGAACATATCCACGCCAAGCTTGGTCACGCTGCCTGCTCCACCTTTGACCGTATTCGGAATATCATGCATTTTGACATCGAGAAAGACGTAGTAGCCGCGCTCTTTCAAGCTCTGCACAAATGAAGGACCTGCGGCGTAAAACAGCTGCATCCCTACTTTCATATAACAAGGAATGCCCTGAAGCTCGGCTATTAATCGTTCTGCCGCTGCTGCCTCCGGATAATCCAGCGCAACCATAATCCGTCCTGCGGCTTGCTCGTTCGTCAACTTCATCCGTAATCTCTCCATTTCTCTGTTCATTTGCATAATAAACGGCCATACGCCCTGCTCCATGCTATCATTCGCAAGGCTGAAAGCCTTGTGAATGATAGCGGAGCCATGACGCTGGCCGTACTTTTAAGCTGCAATGAGCCTAATTCTTTTGAAGCAGCACTGGCATGGAGCGTGAGGAGAAGTTTAACGTTTCGAGCATGATTAGCAATGCACGAACAGTATCGAGCGATGTCATACAAACAACGCCATTCTCAACCGCTTCACGACGAATCCGGAAGCCGTCACGCTCTGGTGTTTTACCTTTGGTGAGCGTATTAACGACAAAGTGTGCTTGCCCTTCGCGTACAAGATCTAGAATGTTCGGTGAGCCTTCGCTTAGCTTATTGACAGTCGTAACGATCAAGCCGGCATCCTCAAGAACCTTCGCAGTTCCGCCTGTTGCGATAATTTTGTAGCCAAGATTGAAGAAGCCGCGAAGCAGCTCAGTTGCTTCTTCCTTATCTTTATCCGCTACCGTAGCAATAATGGCGCCTGTTGTCGGAATTTTCATTCCTGCACCGATGAGACCTTTGTACAATGCTTTCGCATATTGCACATCGCGGCCCATAACTTCACCCGTAGATTTCATCTCCGGTGTCAAAGTCGGGTCAACGCGGCGCAGCTTCGCGAAGGAGAACACTGGAACTTTAACCGATACATACTCATCCTCAGGCCACAAGCCTTCCACATAACCAAGCTCTGTAAGCTTCGTACCGAGAATCGCTTTTGTAGCTAAGTTAGCCATTGGAATATTCGTTACTTTACTCAGGAATGGAACGGTACGCGACGAACGCGGATTTACTTCGATTACGTACACTTTATCTTGGTGAATAACGAACTGGATATTGCAAAGTCCGACTACATTCAATGCTTTCGTGATGCTGATCGTAATATCGACGATTTGTTTCTTAATATCATCCGATAGTGATTGTGGAGGATACACCGCGATCGAGTCGCCGGAGTGAACCCCTGCGCGTTCTACATGCTCCATAATCCCTGGAATTAGAACCGTTTCGCCATCGCAAATCGCATCGACCTCTGCTTCTTTACCGAGCATATAACGGTCAATCAATACCGGGTGCTCCGGATTGATTTTCACGGCAACTTCCATGTAGTTAAGCAGCTCTTCATCCGAGTATACGATTTCCATTGCACGACCGCCGAGTACGTATGACGGACGGACAAGTACGGGATAGCCAAGACCTTGCGCCGTTACAACCGCTTCATCTACAGAGGTAACGGTTTTACCTTCAGGCTGTGCAATGTTCAAGCTGCGGAGCAAAGCTTCGAACTTCTTGCGGTCTTCCGCTGCGTCGATGCTTTCAAGGCTTGAGCCGAGAATGCGAATGCCTGCTTTGGAAAGCGGCGCTGCAAGGTTAATCGCTGTTTGACCGCCAAATTGGACAATAACGCCAATCGGATTCTCTTGCTCAATAACGTTCATAACATCCTCGAAGAACAGCGGTTCAAAGTACAGTCTGTCGGATGTGCTGAAGTCAGTAGATACCGTTTCCGGGTTATTGTTAATAATAACCGCTTCGTAGCCGGCGTTTTGGATCGCCCATACGGCATGAACCGTCGAGTAATCGAACTCGATGCCTTGGCCGATACGAATCGGACCGGAACCAAGTACGAGCACTTTTTGTTTGTCCGTTACGGTAACTTCATTTTCTACTTCATATGTCGAATAGTAATACGGCGTCGACGCTTCGAATTCAGCGGCGCAAGTATCAACCATTTTGTATACCGGTTTCAGGTTAAGCTGAATGCGCAATGCGCGTACTTCTTCTTCTGTTGTATGACTGCCGTTCGGGAAGCCTTCGCGACGGATTTCTGCGATCGAACGATCGGAGAAGCCTTTGCGTTTTGCTTCATATAACGTTTGTTGATTAAGCGTTGACTCGCTGCGCATACGATCTTCGAACGCTACAATCGATTGAATTTTATCAAGGAACCACCAATCGATGTTTGTAATCGTCTGAATTTCTTGAAGCTTGTAGCCGCGGCGGAACGCTTCCGCTACAAGGAACATGCGCTCATCATCCGGTTTCGCAAGGCGTGTCTGCAGAACTGCATCATCCAAGGAAGATGCTTCTTTCAGATGGATGCGGTGTGCGCCGATTTCGAGCGAGCGAACCGCTTTATGAATCGATTCCTCGAAGGTGCGGCCAATCGCCATAACTTCACCGGTTGCTTTCATTTGCGTACCCAGCTTGCGGTTCGCATTAACGAATTTGTCAAATGGCCAGCGCGGAATTTTCGATACGATGTAGTCGAGAGTTGGCTCGAAGCATGCGTATGTTTGACCCGTAACCGGGTTTACAAGCTCATCAAGCGTATAGCCAATCGCGATCTTCGCAGCCATTTTTGCAATCGGGTAGCCAGTTGCTTTGGATGCAAGTGCCGACGAGCGGCTAACACGCGGATTTACTTCGATTACATAATATTGATAGCTTTGCGGATCAAGCGCGAACTGAACGTTACATCCGCCCTCAATGTTAAGCGCGCGGATAATTTTTAGAGATGCCGAGCGAAGCATTTGATACTCGCGGTCAGACAAAGTTTGGCTAGGCGCTACGACGATGCTATCGCCGGTATGCACGCCAACCGGGTCGAAATTCTCCATGTTACAAACGACGATACAGTTGTCGTTCGCATCACGCATAACTTCATATTCAACTTCCTTCATGCCGGCGATCGATTTCTCGATCAAGCACTGGCTGATCGGGCTGTAACGAATACCGGAAGCAACTGTCTCGCGCAGCTCCTCTTCGTTCGCGCAAATCCCGCCGCCTGTTCCGCCGAGCGTATAAGCAGGACGAACGATGATTGGGTAGCCGATCTCATTAGCAAAGCTGATTGCTTCCTCGACTGTCGTTACGATATCGCTATCAGGTACCGGCTGCTCCAGCTCGCGCATCAGATCACGGAACAAATCGCGATCCTCCGCTTTCTCAATGGCAGTCAACTGCGTTCCGAGCAGCTTGACGTTCTCGCGTTCAAGAACGCCGGCGCGAGCAAGCTCAACCGCCATGTTAAGGCCGGTTTGACCGCCAAGCGTCGGGAGCAATCCGTCCGGACGCTCTTGGCGAATAATTTGCGAGACGAAATCAAGCGTAATAGGCTCGATGTATACTTTGTCGGCCATGTTCGTGTCTGTCATGATGGTAGCCGGATTACTGTTTATAAGAACAACCTCGTAGCCCTCTTCCTTGAGCGCTTGGCAAGCTTGTGTGCCGGCATAGTCGAATTCGGCCGCTTGTCCGATAACGATCGGACCGGATCCGATCACGAGAATTTTTTTGAGTTCATTATTTTTGGGCATACTGAAGCTCTCCTTTCAACGTCTCCGATAACACAGCTTGACGAGGTTTTTGTGGGTTATTTTTCTTGTGCGTACGGATCATTTGCAGGAACTCATCGAACAAATAGCTGGAATCGTATGGACCAGGAGCCGCTTCCGGGTGATATTGAACCGAGAAAGCCGGGAATGTGTTATGTTTCAGTCCTTCGATCGTGCGGTCATTGTTATTTATATGCGTAACAGTCAATGGCGTATTGTTCACAGACTCTTCAAGCACGGTGTAACCATGGTTTTGAGAAGTAATGAAGCAGCGGTTAGTCGCTAATTCTTTTACCGGGTGGTTTCCGCCGCGGTGTCCGAATTTCAGCTTTGTTGTTTCGGCTCCGCAAGCTAGCGCGAACAGCTGATGGCCTAGGCAAATACCGAAGATCGGATATTCGCCGAGCAGCTCGGAAATCATTTTTACCGCGTATGGCACATCCTGCGGATCCCCAGGACCATTGGACAATTGAATGCCGTCCGGTGCTAATCGGCGAATTTCGTCTGCAGTTGTATTATGAGGAACAACGACTACATCGCAGCCGCGTTTTGTAAGCTCGCGCAAAATACCGCTTTTTGCACCGAAGTCAACGAGTACGATGCGCTCGCCTTCACCAGGGCTTGAAAATAGATTAGGTGTCGAAGTGCGTGCCACTTGATCCGTCATCAGCTTCGAAATGTTAAGACGCTCAGCAAGCTCTTCCACGCGCTCGTTACCTGTCGTGATCAAGCCCTTCATCGTGCCGTAATTACGCAGCTTGCGGGTAAGCATCCGTGTATCGATATCGCTAATGCCCGGAATGCCGTATTCTTTCAAAAGCTGGCCAAGCGAATATTGAGCGCGCCAGTTGCTTGGAACTTCTTCATGACGGCGAACGACGAAACCGTGAATGAAAGGGCGTACCGCTTCAAAATCATCGCGTGTAATGCCATAGTTACCAATTAGAGGGTATGTCATCGTAACGATTTGTCCACAGTAGGACGGATCGGAGAGAACCTCTTGATATCCTGTAATACCCGTATTAAATACAACCTCGCCCATCATTTGCGCTTCTGCACCGAACGAAAGGCCCGTAAACAACGTACCGTCTTCCAACAATAATCTTGCTTGCATCCGTATCACTCCTCAGGTGTTGATTGTTCCCCATATATAGGCTTAAGAAAGTAGTTAATTGTTATTATTCTGACCAAACGACAGCGCCGTCAACAATAGTTGCTACCGGCCAGCCGCTAAGCTTCCAGCCGCCGAAAGGCGTATTACTGCTCTTTGAAGCGAATGTGCCCGGATCAACGGTACGCTCGCTGTTCAAATCCACGATCGTAATATCGGCAGGCGCTCCATGCTCCAGACGTCCTGTCGGAAGACGGAAGACGCGAGCCGGATCAGCAGTCAAGCGCTGCAGCAGGAAGCCGAGTGTCCATTGACCGGTTTGAACGAACTTCGTATATAAGAGAGGGAATGCCGTTTCGAACCCGACGATGCCGAAAGGTGCCAGCTGTACGCCGCGAGCCTTCTCTTCCGCGCTGTGCGGTGCATGATCGGTTACGAGCATATCGATCGTTCCATCCTCAAGCGCTTCAATGACCGCTTGAACATCGCGCGGTGTGCGGAGCGGAGGATTCATTTTCCAATTTGCATCATCCAGACCCGGGATATCCTCATCGGACAAAATCAGATGATGCGGGCAAACCTCAGCGGTTACGCGAACACCGATTTGCTTAGCGAGACGAATCAGCCGTACCGATTGCTCTGTGCTCACATGGCATACGTGGTAGTGAACACCTGTCGCTTCTGCTAACAGCACGTCTCTGCCGACATGTATCGCTTCCGATTCATTCGGAATACCCTTTAAGCCATGCTTGCGGGAAAATTCGCCTTCCGATGCCCAAGCGCCTTCAACCAACGAGTCATCCTCACAGTGTGCAATGATCGGCATATCCATCGATTTCGCAAGCGCCATTGCGTTTTTCATCATTTGAGCGTTTTGAACGCCTACACCGTCATCAGTGAAGCCGATCGCTCCCGCTTCCTTCAGAGAAGCGAAGTCGGTAAGCTCGCGTCCAAGCTCATTTTTTGTTATAGACGCGTACGGCAGCACCTTAACAATACCAACCTGCTCTGCTTTATTCGTAATGTAGCGAACCGTCTCGGCCGTATCTGTTACCGGACGAGTGTTAGGCATGCAAGCGATCGTTGTGAACCCGCCCTTAGCAGCCGAACGAGTGCCAGTCGCGATATCTTCTTTATATTCAAACCCCGGATCGCGTAAATGAACGTGCATGTCAATAAAGCCTGGCGATACTAGCATGCCCTGTGCATCAATAATTTCTGAGCTGCCCGTATCCGGTGTTTGTGCGCCGTCTACGATTGCTTCGATTTTACCGTTTTCGATTCGAATATGCTTACTTTCTAAGCTGCCCGAAGTTTCGTTCCATACGTTGCCGTTTATAATCCACAATGACATTGTTATTTCAACCTCCGAATTTGTTCGGTCTATGTTACTGCTGTTAGCTAAGCGCGCGCTCAATGACGGCCATTCGAATCGGAACCCCGTTTTCCATTTGCGGGAAAATGCGTGATTGCGGATGCTCAACCAGCTCGTCGTCAATTTCTACGTTACGGTTGATTGGTGCAGGGTGCATGATGATCGCATGATTTGCAAGCTTGCCTGCTCGTTCCACCGTTAATCCGTAGTGCTCGCGGTAACTCTCAGCGGAGCTCAGCATGCCGCTCTCATGACGCTCGAGCTGTACGCGCAGCATCATAACAACATCTGATTTTAAGGCTTCATCTATAGATACATAAGTTACATCCAGCTCCGATGCCTGCATGTTCGGCGGCGAACAGAAGTTCACGTTGACACCGAATTTTTGCAGCGCCCACAGGTTCGATCTCGCAACGCGGCTGTGCAGCACATCCCCGACAATCGAGACAGTCAATCCTTTGAGTTGTCCAAAATGCTTTCGCATCGTATACATATCGAGAAGCGCTTGAGTAGGGTGCTCATTGTTGCCGTCACCGGCGTTAACGAGCGGCACCTTGATTTTCGTTGCCAGCTCGGCAAGAACGCCGATCGGCTTCAGACGAATAATCCCAACGTCGATCCCCATCGATTCGAGTGTACGAACCGTATCGTAAATCGATTCGCCCTTCTGTACGCTCGATACTGCGGCAGAGAAGTTTAACACCTCTGTTCCGAGTCGTTTCTCTGCCACTTCGAAGGAAAAGCGTGTTCTCGTGCTATTTTCGAAAAACATATTGGCTGCGAATTTGCCTTGCATCGTTGTATGAACCTTGGTTGAATGATTTTCCCAATAAGCAGCGCGGTCGAGAATCGATTCAATCTCTTCTTTGCTTAGTTCTTTTAATCCGAGCAAACTCCGTTGTTTCAGCTTTGTCATCGTCATCCAGCCTGCCCCCTCTGGTTAATAATCGTAACTTGGTCGATTTGGTCGATTTCGGTAAGAGCCACTTCGATTTGCTCCTGCTTCGAGGTTGGCACATTCTTGCCGACAAAATCAGGCCTTATAGGCAGTTCACGATGTCCTCTGTCTACAAGCACCGCAAGCTGTATGCTTTGAGGCCTCCCGCAATCCATGAGCGCATCCATAGCCGCTCGAATGGTACGTCCCGTATACAGCACATCATCGAACAAAATAACCCGTTTGTCCTCCACCGTGAAGGGTACGCCGTCCGTGTCGCCAATGGCGGCTGCTACCTCCATGTCCGATGAGATGACGGCCTTGCGGTCATCGCGGTAAGGTGTGATGTCAAGCTCGCTTACGACCACCGGCTTGCCTTCAATTTCACCGATGCGTTCCGCTATCCGGCGTGCTAAGTATATCCCCCGCGTCCGAATACCGACGATCACGCAATTATCGATGCCCTTGTTCTTCTCCACGATTTCGTGAGCAATTCGCGTTAATGCCCGGCGAATCGCCGTTTCATCCATGATGACCAAATGCTCTTCTTCCGTCATTTCCGCTGACTCCTTCCATAATCGTCCAAATGCCAGGTTGCGACAAAAAAGCTCCTTGCATAAATCGCAAGGAGCTTGTGAAAAGTCATGAAGAGATAGGGTACATGCCACCGCAGCTTTCGTCACAGAAAACCGCGCATCAGGATGTCCTATTCTTCTCTTCTATTGACCTGTATTTCACGCTACCTTGCCAGCCTCTCGGGACTGAGTTAAAGGTACTGCTGTATATCATAGGAATTATCCCACGTTCGACAAAAGATGTCAAGTAAAAACGAATTTTTCCGCTTGTACGTAGTGTGGTCCAATTCCGATAAGCTATACAAGGATAGCGATGGTTACTACAGGCTAAGCTTACGGATTCTTTCAACTGCTTTTTCTGTATTTTCACGGCTGCCGAATGCTGTCAGGCGGAAATAGCCTTGACCGCTTTGACCGAAACCAACGCCAGGTGTACCCACGATGTTCGCTTCTGTAAGAAGCTTATCGAAGAAGGACCAGGAATCCATGCCATTCGGTGTTTTCAGCCAAATATAAGGAGCGTTAACGCCGCCGAATACTTCTAGACCGATGGATGCAAGTCCATCGCGGATAATTGCAGCATTAGTCATATAATAATCAACCAAAGATTTGATTTGTTCTTTGCCTTCTGCCGAGTAAATAGCAGCTGCTCCGCGCTGAGTTACATAGGATACGCCATTAAATTTCGTTGTGTGGCGGCGATTCCACAAATCGTTGATCAACACTTCGTTACCGGAAGCATCTAGGCCCTTCAGCTCGCGCGGAACGACTGTGTAAGCACAGCGCACGCCAGTGAAGCCTGCTGTTTTGGAGAAGCTGCGGAATTCAATTGCTACTTCGCGCGCGCCTTCGATTTCGTAAATGCTGTGCGGAACATCTTCTTCTTGAATGAACGCTTCATAAGCAGAATCGTACAGGATGATGCAGTTGTTTGCTTTCGCATAGTCAACCCATACTTTAAGCTCTTCCTTCGTGAGCGTCATGCCTGTCGGGTTGTTCGGATAGCACAAGTAAATGATATCTACTTTGCGGTCCGGCAAGCTTGGCTTGAAGTTGTTTTCAGCTGTGCACTCCAAATAGGCAATGTTCTCATAACGCTTCGTTTCTTGGTTGTATTTGCCGGAGCGGCCAGCCATGACGTTCGTGTCCACATATACCGGATATACAGGATCCTGAACGGCAACGATGCTGTTCTCGCTGAAAATCTCTTGAATATTGCCGACGTCGCATTTCGAGCCATCGCTTACGAACACTTCGTTAGAAGCGATATCGATGCCGCGCGCTTTATAGTCATTTTCAATAATCGCGTTAATAAGGAAATCGTATCCTTGCTCAGGACCGTAACCGCGGAATGAACCTGGAGCCGCAAGCTCGTCTACAGCGCTGTGCATAGCTTTTAGAACTGCATCAGGCAAGCCGCGGGTAACGTCGCCGATACCTAAGCTGATGATTTCGGCGTTAGGATTCTCTTGGATAAATTTCGTACGGCGCTTTGCAATTTCAGAAAACAAGTAGCTGCCTTGCAGCTCCAAATAATTTTGATTAATGGATGTCATTAAGTGTCACCTATCCTTATTTTATCATTTGATTCCGTTGTTACTGTTTAGAATAACGCACTTCTCAACTTGAAATAATGAATAAAGTGGTCAAAAGTTTGCACTTTTGCACGTTACGCATTACCTTGACCGCAAGCTGCTCAATACATACTCGAAATCTGCCGGCAATGGCATTTCGAACTCCAGTCGCTCACCGCTGCGCGGATGCGTAAAGCCGAGCAGCGCCGCATGCAAAGCTTGTCCCTTTAAGGCTACCGTTTTATTGCGGCCGTAGACCGGATCACCGGCAAGCGGATGACCGATGTATTTCATATGCACGCGGATTTGATGGGTTCGTCCCGTCTCGAGCTGAAGTTCGACGATGGTGTAATCCCCCAAACGTTCCAGCACGTGAAAATGGGTTACCGCATGTCTGCTGTTGCGGTCAGTCACTGTAAACAGCTTCCGGTCGTTCAAGTCACGACCGATCGGCGCATCAATCGTCCCTTGATCATGCGGCAAATTGCCATGTACAAGCGCGATATATTTACGTGTTACCGTGTGCTCCTTCAACTGCTCTGCAAGCGAAATGTGAGCAAGGTCATTTTTGGCCGCCATCAGCAGCCCAGTCGTATCCTTATCGATACGGTGGACAATGCCCGGACGAATCATGCCGTTAATGCCGGACAAATCCTTACAGTGATACATAAGCGCATTAACAAGCGTGCCGGACGAATGTCCCGGTGCAGGATGAACGACCATACCGCGCTTTTTGTTGATGACAATCAGATCCGAATCCTCGTAAATAACCTCTAGAGGAATATTCTCAGGTACGATTGCGGCTTCCTCCGGCTCCGGAATTTGAAGAACAACGCGGTTGCCCTCTGCTACCTTTACGTTTGCTTTTGCCATCTTTCCATCTACCTGTACGGCGCCGGATTTAATCCATTCCTGTACTTGCGTTCTCGATACGGCAGGATCATCGAGGCTGTCTGTTACAAACTTGTCTACCCGCTCGCCGGATTGCTCCGCTTCAGCGATCCATTCCAACGGCTCTTCATTATATAGGCTGCTGCTCATGATTGTTATGATCCTTGTCCTCTCCATTTTGCATACGTTTCTTGTCGTCCTTAGCGGACAACAGGGTGTCGATTAAAATTAATGCTACGCCGCAGACGATAGCCGAATCCGCCACGTTAAAAATCGGAAACTCATAGCTGCCGAAATTGAATTGCAGGAAGTCAACAACCTCGCCATACCGTGCGCGGTCCAGAAAGTTGCCAATCGCTCCTCCAAGCACAAGCCCGAGCCCGATAAGCAGCCACGGCTTGGCAGAATTACGCACCGCCTGTATGTACCAAATAATGCCCGTTACAATGACGATCGTAATGATGATGAAAAACAGCCGTTGCTCCTGCAGGATGCCGAAGGCGGCACCTCGATTCCGATGCGATGTAATGAGAAAAAAATTACCGATAACGCTAATTTGATCCCCGATGTTTAACTTTGTTTCAATTAATTTCTTTGTTACAAAATCAAGGACAAACACGAATAAGGCTATCCAGTAATAATAAAAACGCATCTAAAATCACTCCTATTTTTTTGTGAAGCAACGTTTCACTTCAAAAACGCTCAACCGCCGGTAAAGGTAACCAGCCCGCAAGCCCTTTTTAAATACCAATCAATTGTAGCATACCGGGCCAAACGAGAGCCAGCATCTGACACTTGTTCTTCCATTGAAGACCATACTTAAAATCCGTCTTTCGGCAAAAGCTAATACAGCAATTATGTTCC